>CAMYIF010000051.1:25270-37777 GCA_947258415.1 uncultured Pseudomonadales bacterium | reverse complement strand
GGTTTAAACCTGTATTAATGGCGCATCAGTACGGTTTCTATGATCAGTAACACCACGGAGGTAAAATTGGCCAATAATGCTCCGGCGGAAAGAGAAACAATACTGGCCATGATCGATGGCGTCATACCCGAGTCAAGAATATGGGTGGCTGCACCCCAGATAAACGCAGCAATGACCAGTTGTAAATCAGCCACCAGGCTGGTTGCCAGTAAAACGGCGCCCACGTGTGTTCTGTCGCCAAATTTCATTACCGTGGCAATCAGGCTGATGATGATCGCGAAAAACAGTTCGTAGACATTGTGATGCGCCGGGTTATCGATATCCCCGATATAAAAACCAAAGTTGAGTGTCAGCGCCAGCACGATAAAAAAAGCAAAAACAACTTTTTCTACATTCATAAAACTATCCCGTTTAAATTTCTGTTTTTCTTTTTGACGGCATTTAACAAATGACCGAAATTATCAATGGAAGAGCCCTAGTGTATGCGCTATCAGGCACAGTAGACAAGTTTTGCCCACCTCTCAGGGAAGATTAGCCTATCAGGACAGGTGTTCAGTGAAGCACAGTTCTGGCAACACACCAGGCGTGGATTTCTTTGGTCCCTGATTTTTGAAAAGCCGTGGATAATTCGGCCAGCGTTGCCCCGGTAGTCATTACATCGTCTACCAGGGCGATTGACCTCGGGTTTTGCGTAAGGCCCGTCGAATTAGATGGCAAGATTTTAAACGCTGCGCGTAAATTTTTACGCCGTGTTGACGCGTTCAAACCCGACTGGTGCGGCGTAGCCTTAATTCGCCGGCAGTTTTTTATCAACAGCGGGATACCCAGTTGCGTTGCGCAACTGCTGGCAATTTCATAAGCCTGGTTATAGCCGCGCTCACGCAACCGCGTTTTGTGCAAGGGTACCGGTACTATCGCATCGGGAAACTGAGTATTTTGATAATGCTGCTGAATAAGGGTGGCCATCAGTTTCCCCAGGATTTTCCCGTAGCCCGGTTTTTGCTGAAACTTCAGTTGTTGAATCAGCCGGTCAACCGGGTAATCGTAGGTGAACATGCAATGGCATTGGCTGAAGGGTAGCGGATTTTGCAGGCAGGCACCGCAAAATTGTCGTCCGGGAATTACCTCGGTATCGGGACTGGAGAGGGGTAAAGCGCATGACAGGCAGGCGCAAGTAAGCCAGGGTAATTCCTGTCGGCAGGCATCGCACAGAGCCATTTCATTGACTTCAACACAATTACAAAGAATGCAGGTAGTGGCGTAAAGTTTATCCTGTATGTTTTTTAACCATTTGTTAACCATGTTCGTCCTTGATGGTTGACAGCTTGTGGCTTATTGTTAGTATTGTCCGACGAAACACTAAGCCAATACAAACCTTTAATTTCATTCCGTGAGGCAATATGTCATCAATTAATCATCAAGACCTGCGTCATGATTGGACCTTCGATCAGGTCAAGTCGCTTTATGAGTTACCTTTTAATGATTTATTGTTTCAGGCGCAGACGATTCACCGTCGTTACTTTAATCCTAATCAGGTACAGGTCAGCACCTTGTTGTCGATAAAAACCGGCGCCTGTCCTGAAGATTGCAAGTATTGTCCACAAAGTGGCCACTACAATACCGAGCTTGAAAAAGAAAAATTACTCGAGGTTGAAAAGGTTATCAGCGAGGCCAGTGCGGCAAAAGAAAAAGGCGCCACCCGGTTTTGTATGGGTGCGGCCTGGCGTTCCCCTACCGAAAAGGATATGCCATACGTGCTTGAAATGGTCAGGCAGGTCAAGGCGATGGGACTCGAAACCTGCATGACCCTGGGTATGTTAAATGGTGAACAGGCTCAATCCCTGGCCGGAGCCGGGCTCGATTATTACAACCATAACCTTGACACTTCACCTGAGTTTTACGGCGATATTATTACCACGCGTAGCTATCAGGATCGACTGAATACCCTGGCTAATGTCCGGGATGCCGGCATGAAGGTATGTTGTGGCGGAATAATGGGTATGGGCGAGGTACTGGCCGACAGGATAGGTTTGCTGTTGCAACTGGCGTGTATGCCCCAACACCCGGAAAGTGTACCGATTAACATGCTGGTCAAGGTAGAAGGCACTCCCCTGGACCAGGTCGACAACCTGGAACCCTTTGATTTTGTCAGGACCATTGCCGTGGCGCGTATCATGATGCCCCGATCCCACGTGCGGTTGTCCGCCGGCAGGGAAAATATGAACGATCAAATGCAGGCCCTGTGCTTTTTTGCCGGTGCGAATTCTATCTTCTACGGCGAGAAACTGCTGACCACATCGAATCCGAAAGCCGACAAGGACATGCAGTTGTTTCAGCAATTGGGCATTAAGCCTGAATCGCGATCGTGTGAGACCGATGACAAGCATGTTGAAGCGGCATTACTTGACGCCCTCAACCAGAAAACGGCGCAGCAAAACCCCGCTTACTATGATGCTACGGCCGGTTAGCCCCATCCTAAGAGTGATCAACGGGTAAATTTTATCTATGGATGTTCCTGGTGACTTTGATGGTTTGGCGGCCGAGCTTGCAGAACGTAAAAAACAACACTTGTACCGGGCGCGTTCCGTCGTTGGTAGCCCGCAAGGGGTTGAAACCATTATCAATGGACAGAAGTTTCTTTGCTTTTGCAGCAATGATTACCTGGGCCTGGCGAACCATCCCGACCTGATTACGCGCTTCAAGCAGGCGGCAGACGAGTACGGCGTGGGTGCCGGCGCCGCTCACCTGATCAACGGCCACAGCCATTATCACCACGAACTCGAAGAAGCGCTGGCCGATTTTACCGGTCGTGACCGTGCCTTACTTTTTTCAACCGGCTATATGGCAAACCTGGGTACGGTCAGCGCCCTTCTGGATCGAAAGGACGCGGTGTTTGAAGACAGGATAAACCATGCCTCATTGCTGGACGCCGGGTTATTGTCAGGCGCCCGTTTCAGGCGTTACCGGCACGCTGATGTCGATAACCTGGCATCGCTGCTGGCAAAAAGTGCCAATCGTCGCAAGCTGGTTATTACCGATGGTGTTTTCAGTATGGATGGTGATATTGCGCCCTTACCCGGATTGGCAAAAGCGGCCGCAGCAACGGGCGCCTGGTTAATGGTCGACGACGCGCATGGACTGGGTTGTATTGGCAACAAGGGCAGGGGCAGTGTCGATGCCTGCCAGTTATCACAAACGCAGGTGCCCGTTTTAATGGGTACGCTGGGCAAGGCATTCGGGACTGCCGGTGCCTTTGTCGCCGGTAGTGAAGCACTGATAGAAACACTTATCCAGCACGCCCGGACCTATGTTTATACGACGGCGACACCACCGGCCATTGCGGCTGCGACGCTGGTCAGCTTGAAACGGGTAAAAACCGACGATTGGCGGCGCGAAAAACTGGCCGCGTTGATCAAGCAGTTTCGCCAGGGTGCCAGTGAGCTTGGATATAAAGTCATGGAATCCAGTACACCGATTCAGCCCATAATTGTGAATAAATCCGAGCGGGCATTGGCCCTGAGTGAGGCGCTCAAAAAACAGGGCATCCTGGTTACTGCTATTCGGCCGCCAACGGTTCCTGAAGGTGCCGCCAGGTTAAGGGTAACGTTCAGCGCCAATCATAACGAGCAGCATGTGAACCAATTACTCGAGGCGCTGGATAATGCTTTCAGACAAGTAGACAGGAACGACTGAATGCCAACTGTGTCATTGTCGAGTCAGACCTTTGGACGCCCGGGTAACATGCCCCTGGTGTTATTGCACGGTTGGGGCAACCATGCCGGTATCTGGCAGTTTTTGATACCCTTGCTACAGGAGCAGTACTGTATTCAGGCCGTTGATTTACCGGGTTATGGTCGGAGTCAATCGGTTGAGGGACTCTGGCAACAGCGCGAACTGGTTGAAGCGCTGGTCAAAAACTCACCTGGCAATGCCATCTGGTGTGGCTGGTCTTTAGGCGGCATGCTGGCCACCGCAGTTGCCGACAGGCTTTGCAAGCAGTCCCGACCTGGCATTCGTGGATTGATTACCTTGTGCACAAACCCCAAATTCATTCACGATGATACCTGGACACATGCCATGTCGGGGACAGCTTTCCGGGCATTTGAAACAGGCTTGAAATTGTTTCCTGAAACAACAATTAAACAATTCCAGGGGTTAATGGTGAAGGGCGGGATTGATGCCAAAGCTGACTTGCGCAGTTTGAAAGAAATCAGCCGTCAAGCCGATGTGCCGGGCATGACAACACTCGTCGAAAGCCTGGAACTGCTCAAGGCATTGGATGTCCGTTCGGCAATAACAGGATTGACCATACCGCAGTTGCACCTGTTTGGCGCGCACGATGCCCTGGTTCCAGCCAGGGTCAGCCAGGATTTGCAATCATTGAACCCGACGGCCGTGGTGCAAGTGTTGCCAGATGCCGGGCACGTTCCACAAATTTCACATGCCAGTCTGTTGGCCGAGCAAATTCATCGCTTTCTAAAATTACAGGTTATCCGGGAGCAAAGCATTGCCTCAACAAGCAACTGTTAGAAAACTGGACGTTGCCACTGCCTTCAGCCGTGCGGCCAAAACCTACGATGCCGCCGCTGCCTTGCAGCGCCAAATTGCCAATACCCTGTTAACTCATGTTCCTGTGAGGGAGTATGTAAATATCGTAGATGTTGGTTGCGGTACAGGTTACAGCACGCAACTTTTGGCCAATAACCTGTCTGCCAAGGCAGTGGCCGGTCTCGATATTGCCGAAGGTATGGCCCTGTTTGCAAGCAAACAAACAAGTCTGCCCAGGCTTGGTTATTGCTGTGGTGATGCCGAGAAATTGCCTTTCGGAAACTCGTGTATCGATCTGTTGTTTTCCAATCTCGCCCTGCAGTGGTGCCCGGCATTGGCGGATGTCCTGCATGAAGCGTGTCGTGTACTTGTGCCAGGTGGGCGATACGTTTTCTCAACGCTGGGTCCGGGTACATTGTTCGAATTACAAAGCGCGTGGAAAGCCGTTGACAAACACGTGCATGTTAATTACTTTGCTGATTCAGCCACGGTTGAGCAACTTGCCAAAAAGTCAGGGTTCAGCGTAAAACTCCATAAGCAAACCGTGGTAATGACATATCATCATCTAAGCGAGTTGATGTCTGAACTGAAATCCCTGGGCGTGAATAATATAAACGCCGGAAGACCAACCGGGTTAACCGGGCGGCAACGTTTACAGTTGTTGAAACAGCAGTACGAAAAATTTCGTGGTGCTGGAAACCTGCTGCCAGCCACTTACCAGGTTTATTACGTCATACTTGAAAAGGATAGTTGATCAATATGTTCTTTGTCACAGGCACCGATACCGATGTAGGTAAAACGTTAATCAGCGCGGGCTTGCTGTTGGCAGCAAGAAAATATTCAGACAATTGTATTGGCATCAAGCCCGTGTCTGTTGGTTGCGAAACCACTCCAGATGGGCTACGAAATGATGATGCACTTGAATTAATGCAGGCTTCATCAGTTGAACTGGATTACGATGAAGCCAACCCGGTGGCACTGAAGCAAGCCGTTGCGCCACATATTGCCGTGCAATTGGCAGGCGGAACAATTGATCTTGAATTCCTGGTCAGGCACTGCCAGGCGCTCGATGAAAAATACCCCGGATTCACGCTGATCGAAGGTGCCGGCGGGTGGCGTGTCCCGTTGAACGAACACCAATTCATTTCGGATCTTCCGGCCAGGCTAAACATGCCGGTTATCATGGTGGTTGCAATGCGTCTGGGTTGTATCAGCCATGCAATATTGACCGCCGAGACAATTCGCCGTGACGGGCTGGAAATAGCCGGGTGGGTCGCCAACAGCATCAGCGAAGAGATGCCCTATCACGGTGAAAATCTTCTAATGCTGGAGAAAAAAATCAAAGCCCCTCTGTTGGGCTGTGTGCCTTTCCTGGAGCAGGTTAGCGCCGAATCTGTTGCCGCCCATCTGAACCCGGGCAGCCTGTTTCAGGGCAATTAACCATATTTTATTTTTGCCAAATCCGGATTCCTTTCTATACTTAATCTTACCCCTTGAATAAATCGAGGCATTAAAGTGAATATTTTACCGCCTGTCCAGATTGGTTTATCCGGGTTAACCCGGGGCCTGGAGAATATCCAGGAGATTGCCACAGATATTGCCCAAGCCGGTACGACAAAGGATGAAAACCTGTCTACCACCATCGATTTAACACAGTCAGTCATTGATTTAAAACAGCAGGAACTAGCTACCCTGGCGTCGGCGAAAGTCGTCAGCACTGCCGACAAAGTGTTGGGCACATTGCTCGATGTCAACGCCTAGATGATCTAAACATAATTACACCTCCCTCCGTACCCCATTTGGCCGGCTCTGACCGGTCATTTTTTTGGGAAGTTAATATTGGAGGACGCGCCGGATCAGGGGTGATCGAAGGAAATCAATTTACCCGAACCTGAATGTGCGTCTACCCATTCGGCTATATTCAACTGGATATTGACGACGCCGGCAGTCGGTACATGTTTTATGGGGGTGTGAGTCAGGTCATTTGCCAGCAGTGTTACTGCCGGGTTATGACCGACAATGGCGACAGAATTAAAAGTGTCATCGATACCCTCAATGAAACGGTAGATATCTTCCATATCGAAGGAATAAAGGTCGGTATCGGCAATGATATCGTTTTCGGATATTTCCAGTTCCCTGAATATAATGCAAGCCGTGGATAAAGCGCGTTCTGCGGGGCTTGAAAATACCTGTTGAATCGGGTTCGGGATGTATATCTGTTTGCCCATGTATTCTGCTTCTTCCATGCCGAGTTGGCTGAGTGGCCGTTCGAAGTCACTGATCATGGCATTGGCAAATCTTGCCTGGGCATGGCGGGTCAGGGTTAATTGTTTCATGGTAGTTTACCTACTCTATTCTTATTATTTGTTTATCGTCTACATTAAACAAAAATTGAATTATTTTGTTATTAAAGCAGTATAGCAGCTTCTGCTCTTGATAGATCGCTGCCGGCAGACGGCAAATATTCCGGCAAACAAGGCTCAATAAACTGCCTGGCCTTCCTTGCATTCCCCCCTGATTGACGCCGAAGTTTTGCCGATAATCCGGTCCAGTTCGATAAAACCTGTTTTACAAAAACCTGTGGTGGTGATTTTTTGCTTTAGCCTGGAATCAATTCTGGACGTGATGTGTCGCTTGAAATAATAGTCCTTGGGAAGTCCGGTTCGTTCGTAATGGCGTCGATCCACTTTAGACGCGCCGTTATTCGGGGTAGGCAGCTCAAGCTGATAGATAAATAACTTGGTGCCATTGTCGGTGACTCTTGTAGAAAACGACTCCTTGGCAGGAGACGGCTGGTTTGATCCGCTGAGATCAAGGGCGCAGGCATTGAGTAGCAGGGCAGTTGCAACCAGCAGCAGGCATTGTTTTATTTCGCTAAGAGATATGGCTGGCTTCATCTACACGATGCCTTCTGGTAATTCGTTAATCAAAAAAGGGTGCCATACTAAGCACCCTTTGAACAGGATAAATTATTAATGGTGCATTTTATAGCGCTCATGTTTTTGTGCGATTAATTTTTGCGCCTTTTGTCTTTGTTCATCGGTGAGTACCTTGAATATATCCGTATGGACTCGCGCGCCCAGTAGCGTCAATTTTCTGGCCAGTTCACCCTGTGCATCAGCTGTTACCTGAATGCTTTCCTGGTCAAACTGATTGCCGCGAATCAGGCCATGCAGCTGATGGTGATTGGCGCGTATTTCCCTGAGGTTGGCCTTGAATTCAGGCTTGGCTTCCTCAAGAATGGTGCGGACTTCTTGTCGTTGCTCCGAGCTTAAATCCAGTTCTTTAAGCAATTTTTTAACTTTGGCCATTGGGCCGCCATGATGGCCTTTGTCATGATGACGCCAGTGCTGATGTTCCCGCTCGGATGTGCAATTTCTTTCATCGGATGACGCCTCAGAGTAGGCGTAGGCTACACCGCCGAAAGTCAGGCCGCACGCAAGAGCTATTGAGACCAGTGCATTGTTGATTGGAACAGCTTTCATTGTTTTCTCCTTGAGTAAATTAATAAATCAGTAGTGGGAATTTTAAGGAGTGCAATGCAAAGTTGGGTCAAGGCTGTGTAAAGTTTTGTAAAAATGCTACATGTGCGCGGAAATTGGGGCTTTAATAAACAGGTGAGTTAAAAAATTTTGATTATTAAATGTTTGTAGAGGCAATAGAATATGCTGCTGTGCAAATGTACGGGCAGCTGGCAAAGGCTAAATTAAACGGGTTAAATCGGGATTTTATGGAACATTTATTGTTGGCAGATGATGATATTGAGTTCTGCGATTTGCTTGCAGAATACCTGGAATCCGAGGGTTTTCATGTTGACGTTGTTCATAAGGGTGTAGACGCAGTCAAACACATCCAGAACGTCCGGTGTGATCTTATGATTCTTGATGTCATGATGCCAAAAATGAACGGTTTCGATACGCTTCGCGAACTACGAAAAAAGTACCAGACTCCCGTGTTGATGTTAACCGCAAGGGGTGATGATATTGATCGCATTGTTGGTCTGGAAATCGGTGCAGATGATTATCTGCCCAAGCCATGCAATCCCAGGGAACTGGTGGCGCGTATTCGCGCGATATTACGGCGAACCCGAACCACGGCCAGCGAGTATGATCAGCCTCTACGAGTCGGCGATATCCGGGTTTTCCCAAGTCAGCGAAATGTAGTCAGCCAGGGGCAGGTTGTCGATTTAACCGGAACCGAATTCAATGTCCTTTCGGAATTGATGATCCACGCCGGGCAGGTGGTTAGTAAAAAACAGCTGACCGAAAAGGTGCTGGGGAGAAAACTGACCCGGTATGACCGCAGCATGGATATGCATATCAGTAACCTGCGTAAAAAACTGGGCAACCGGCCAGATGGCGAGATGCGGATAAAGTCGGTACGCAGCCTGGGCTATATTTTTACAGTTAATCATCAGCAGCCAGAATGAGACAGGTCGGGTAATGAAACTGTTAAAATTAAACACCATTTTCTGGAAGATATTTCTATCTTACTGGCTGGTGATGTTGCTCATAGTCGTGGCCACGACGCTGACAATTGGACTGCTCATTGACAGGGATCACCTGGAATTCAGGCAACAGGTCACCGACAGCGTACAGGCATCAACGGCGATTTATATTTATGAAGCCGGCGGTGTAGAGGGCTTCGAAAAATGGTTGCGGGCAAGAAAGCATCGGCATGGACGTATTACTTTCCTCGTTAACGACAGGTATGAAGACGTGCTGGGCAGGCCGCTTCCGTCTGGATTGTTGAATGATATTGCCAACGGCAGACAATCAGTCGTTATTGACCGGCGCCACCGCTGGAACGTGCAAAAAGTCACTTCTTCCCGTGGGCACGCTTACTGGTTTGTGAACCCGGTTATCAGCGAAAATAATTCTTTCAGGCAACGCTTTTCGCCGATGGGCATGCCTCGACCCTTCAGGGGCCTTATGCTGCTTACCGGCCTGGTCGTTACCGGGCTGATCAGTTTCTGGCTGGCCAGGAATTTAACTAGCCCGATACGACAATTGCAGATCGCATCCCGGCAAATCAGCGATGGACAATTTTCCACGAGGGTGGACCAAAAAGTCAGTAAACGCCGGGATGAGCTCGGAGAACTGGGACGAGATTTTGACCGGATGGCCGGGCAAATTGAACAATTGTTATCATCGCAGCAACGCATTTTACGCGATGTTTCCCACGAATTGCGCTCACCCCTGGCACGGTTGCAGGTGGCTTTGGAACTGGCCAGGAAAGCCTCCGACGGCCGCGCAGCCAATGAACATGCACGTATTGAAAAAGAAGCCGATCGACTGGATGAATTAATCGGCCAGGTGATCACCCTGGTGCGCCTGGAATCAGGCGCTGAAAAAATTACCATGCAGAATATCGATTTTACCTGCTTGCTGGAAGGCGCCGTCGCTGATGCCGAGTTTGAAGCGAAGGCGCACAGTAAATCGGTTCGCCTGAATGGCACCGGCAAGGTAAGGGTATACGCCAACACACCGCTATTGCTGAGCGCACTGGAAAATATCCTGCGCAATGCCGTGCGCTACACACCCGAGCAAACCGAAGTTGAAGTGAATATGACAAGGGTTGACAAAGAAGGCTCTCCGTTTGTCGTGATTAGCATTACGGATCAGGGGCCGGGTGTTGCAGAACGGGCACTTGAACACCTGTTTGAACCCTTTTACCGGGAAGCGGACGCGCGTGACAGGAGTAGTGGCGGATATGGTCTGGGTCTTGCCATCGCAGAGCGCGCGGTCAGGGTACACGGTGGCGAGATAACGGCTCGTAATGTTAGTGGTGGCGGGCTCGAAGTGACTGTCACGCTACCAATGGTTGCCCTTGGTTAGCGTTTATATTTTCTAAATCGTTTTGCAGGTGGGCAAGATTGCTTTTACATGGGGTTCCCCAAAGGCAGTGACCATGCTGTGTTTTGCTGTAAAGCGGGCCAGTTCGATGAGTGTATTGTCGATGTTGCCGGTCGATGCCAGGTCAAAGGTTAAATAGCGGGCGGATCCGGGTATCGGCGACAAGGTGTCCACCTGTATATTGCCCATGATGACGCCCGTTTTTTGACTCTATAATGCCTGCTCCAGAAATTGGGTTTGTAGTGATGTCTGGATCACATGCGCGGCCTGGGCGGGCAAGAAATAGGCGTACATTGGGGCCGAATGCAGGGGGTTTTCCGGGTCGTATTTCAGACCGTTCAAAGCGTAAACCTTTTCGGCAATATCGTTCTGGAGTTCGCGCCTTGATACCAGCTCAAGCAGTTTTCCATTGCGGATGGTTTTGCCCAAATTCTCATGCAGGGCATTCAGCTGGCTGGTTATTTCCTTGGGTACTTCCTTGTTCAGGTGGGGTTTCAGGAAAACCTGTTCCAGCAAGCCCTGTGTATAGTAGCCGGTCGGCTGTAACGCCTTGATGCCCGTATCCTCGGGATTATTGATTATATCCGCCAGTGGTACGGCCAGCTTTTTGCCCTGTTCGATGCGAGTAGCCCGCAGCGCCAGGTGATGGGCGGTATAGCCATAGACCCGGTTCCAGTGCTGGATAATCTGTTCCGGGAAGCCATAGTCAGACTGGTCGACGAAGAGCCGCAGGGTTATCCCGTTATTCAGGGTTTTGTACAGAGGGAAGGCGCTCCAGCCATCGTCAAAAACATAGTGCAGCTCGTCATCTATTTGCGGGTGTTCGTAGCCATGTTCCTCGACCAGCATTTCGGCTATGGCTTTGGCGTCGTAACCGGGTGTTGAGCTGCAACGTATTGCCAGGTGGTCGAAAAGAATGGTCCAGTCACGCTCCCGGGCCAGGTTAAAAAGAGCCAGGTTATCCTTGGTATCGAGCAGGCATTCGACGCTTTTTACCGCCGCGTAAACATCGAGGTTCTTGACCCACTCGGCAATTAATGCCGCATCCTCGTCTGAATAGACCTGCCGCGCCCGATCGAAACAGGCTTGTAAAAATGTTTCAGCGTAAGGCAATACCTGGTCCGATGGCTCAAACTTTTTGGAGGCTTTAGCCTTTTTATAGGCAGCCATCAGGTCATCGAAAGAAGTTACCGAATCAAAAAACTGGCTCGCATCATCATACGTTTGACTGGCCGAAAACGGTGTCAGGTCCAGGCTGATTTGTTGCAGGTCTTCACGCGTCGTTAGCAGGCGGGTGGTGGTGTCCGGGTGTCTTTGCCACATTCCCGAGTAGGCTTTCAAATGATCGGCAATTTCGTTGGCAATGCGGGTTGGTTCGTTCCGGTTATTGGATTCAGTAGTGTTCATAATAGTTTCACGCGCCTCTTGTGCGGGGTTAGGCAGATCCTTTGTTAAACAACGGGCATATTCAATCGCTTTAATTTATCACAACTGTATTTGTTGCTCTATTGGCAATTTACCAAAAGGATAAAAATTGAATTTGGCAGTTATTTTGGATTCCGGTTTGGTGCTGGTTATCTTGCCCCGGGTGGTGCTATCGGTGCTAGAATCTGGTGTGAGTTTTTAATTGTCTTGTTCAAGATGAATGAAGCCCTTCAGGATTTGCTTAGCAGGGGCGGGTACTACGGGTATTTAGAACAGGTATATAGCTTGCTGCCGAGTAACCGTTAGACGGGTTTTTGCTGAAAAATACACTGATGTTTATTGCATAAGGAGTATTGAAATGCCCCACTGTATTGTTGAATATTCACAAGGTCTGGAAAAAGTAATAGCCCCTTCACACCTGATTACCGCTGTCTACAAGGGAGCTTTAAAATCCGACCTTTTTGAGGAGCATGATATAAAAACCCGGTCCATGGTATTTAAAAACTACCAGGTGGGTGCCTTCAAAAAGGAGTTTATTCACGTAGTTATCAAGCTGTTAACGGGGCGGATAGTTGAACAGCGCAGCATGTTATCAGGACTTGTCCTGGAGGAGCTTGCCGGTCTGGGGTTAACCTCGGTTTCGTTAAGCGTCGAGGTAGGTGAGCTGGAAAAAGGGTCA
>CAMYIF010000051.1:0-25221 GCA_947258415.1 uncultured Pseudomonadales bacterium | reverse complement strand
GAGAATGTATTCAGCAGTCTCGGCAGATACCCGATTTTTACACCTGGATCAGCGTCCAGGTTTCCCGGGAGGAAATGATGAACTTTGGTATTTTAATATTCAACCAGGCGGAAGAGCTCGACTTTGTTGGCCCTTGGGAAATGCTGACCATGTGGCGAAAGGTGGCCAACGGTCCAAAAAATTGCCTGCTTATCGGTCAAACCAGAGAACCGGTTATTTGCGCCAAGGGTTTATCGGTCAACCCACACATTTGTTTTGCTGATTGTCCCAAGCTGGATTACCTGCTGGTTCCCGGCGGTCAGGGCACGCGCCAGGAAGTTAATAACCTGGATTTGATCGAATTTGTCGCCGGGCAGGCGAAGCATTGCCAAGCCGTGTTGTCAGTCTGTACCGGTTCCTTTGTGCTTCACGCCGCCGGTTTGCTATCGGGAAAGAAAGCGACAACGCATTGGGGCTCGCTGGACCGCCTGAGAGCACTGGGTGATGTGCGGGTCGTCGAGCAGCGTTTCGTTCGCGATGGCAATGTCTGGTCATCGGCCGGGGTGTCGGCCGGTATAGATCTGATGCTTGCCCTTATAGCCGAGGTTGCCGGAGAGGATGCAGCGGGCAGGGTACAGTTCCAGGCCGAGTATTATCCGTCTCAGAAAAGGTACGGTGATTTTGAGAACCATGAGCAGGCACCGGCTTATATTAAGGATACCAAAAAATGACTCTATCGATTATTTGCAACGACAATAAACTGGATCGCTGGATTGACGCCCTGAAAGCCTGTGACCCCTCGCTGGATGTTCAGGTTTGGCCCAACGAAAGCAACAGGGGTGATGTTGAATTCGCCCTGTGCTGGAAGCATCCCGAGGGCGTTCTGCAGGAGTATCCCAATTTGCGCTGCGTCTGCTCGATGGGCGCGGGCATTGATTTTATGTTGAACGATGCCCGCTTCCCAAGGCATTTGCCGGTTATCAGGCTGATCGATCCTTCCCTGGCGCACGCCATGTACGAATACATCCTGACCGTTGTCATGTATTACTTCCGTGACCTGGATATATACCGGGCGCAACAGGCGCAATCAAACTGGCGCGTACATATAAACCGGCCTATGTCCAAAACGACCATTGCGGTGATGGGCCTGGGAAAGCTCGGTGAATACGCCGCAAGCAGGCTGGCCTTAATGGGTTTTAAGGTGACCGGTTGGTCACGTTCGCAAAAGTCCATCAAGGGTGTAAAGGCATTTGCGGGCGATGAAGCCCTGGACGAGTTCGTTTCGACCGCCGATCTGCTAGTATGTCTTTTGCCCCTGACCGGGCAGACCCGGGGAATTTTAAATAGTGGTTTATTCAATAAAATGCCCAAGGGGGCCTGTTTAATTAACGTCGCCAGAGGCCAGCACCTGGTGGAAAAAGACCTGATAGATGCATTGGATAAAGGGCAATTAAGGGGTGCCTGTCTCGATGTTTTCAGTCAAGAACCGTTGCCGGCAGAGCATCCATTCTGGAAAAATGACAAAATATTGCTCACACCGCACTGTTCGAGTCTCACCGACCCGGCGAGTGTGGCGCCTCAAATTGTTGAAAATTACCATCGCATGAAAAAAGGCGAGCCATTGATCAACCAGGTGGATATTGAACGCGGTTATTAAACGCAAGGGCTTTAAAAATGAGCAACAGTTTTCACTATGCCTTTAAGGTAAAAGATATTGAAAGCACCCGGAAATTTTATGTCGATATACTGGGCTGCGAAGAGGGTCGCTCGACAGAGACCTGGATCGACTTTGATTTTTTCGGCAACCAGCTTTCTGCCCATATCGGGGACGTGTCGGCGCAACTGGATTATTGTGGCAAGGTCGACGGGATTTCCGTGCCCATCCCGCATTTTGGCTGCCTGTTATCGGAAGAGCAGTTCAGGTCGGTACAACACCGCCTGCAAATAGCCAATATCAAGTTTATCGTGAAACCGCAAACCCGCTACGAGGGGCAAAGTTCGCAGCAATCGACCATGTTTATCCTGGACCTGAGCGGCAACCCGCTGGAATTTAAATCCTTTAAGGACGAAACAAAGGTTTTCGAGAAATAATGCGGCTCTTTTAACCTGTCTGCTGTTTGATCAGCTTTCCTTGAATGTCACCAGATGGTCTATTTCGTGGCGAATACCTATGTGTTCGCCAATCCTGTGATTGTGATGGCTGGGGGCAAAACAGAGCACCTTGCTGCCAGTGGGCAGACGAAGCCTGTACAGGAAGGCCGCGCCCCTGAACGTTTTTTCCAAAATTTCGGCGGTCATCGGGCTGTCGTCGTCATGGATGATGTCATCGGGACGAATCAGCACCAATGCCTGGTCACCTTTAACCAGGTCCCCGGGCATTTCTCCATCCTCGATGATACCCAGTTCGGTTTCTACCCGATTTTTGTCCAGGACCGTACCTTTAAGCAAAACTCCCTGGCCGACAAAGTTTGCCACGAATAAATCGACCGGCTTGTGGTACAGGTCAAAACCGGTACCCCACTGGTGCATTCTGCCGTTTTTCATCACCCCGATCTGGTCGGCGAGAGCAAAGGCTTCCAGTTGGTCGTGAGTCACCAGCAAGGTAGTAATGCCTTCCTGCCGGATGATGACGCCAATATCATGCACCAGCTTCTGGCGCTGTTCCGCATCGATATCCGAAAAAGGTTCGTCGAGTAACAGGATTTCCGGCCTCGGCGCCATGGCGCGAGCAATGGCAACGCGTTGTTGTTGGCCACCGGAAAGCTCGTGCGGGTAGGCCTTTATTTTATTGGCCAGGCCCACGAGCTCAAGCAATTCATTGGCGCGTTGCTGTTTATCAATGCTCGTGGCTTCACGCAGGCCAAAGGTAATGTTTTGAAAAACATTCAAATGCGGGAACAGGGCAAAATCCTGGAATACCATGCCGACCCTGCGCTTCTCGGTTGCCAGCGACCAGCCGGCCTTGCTCATTAACTGGTTATGCAGGATTATTTCGCCCGCGCTGGGGGTTTCAAAGCCGGCAATGCTCCTCAATACGGTCGTTTTACCGCAGCCACTTGGCCCCAGCAAGCAGCCAATTTGCCCCTTTCTCAATTTGAAAGAAATATCGTCCAGAGCCGTTATCTCTTTATAATCGATGCTCAGATGATTGACTTCTAATTGGAAGTTGTTGTTCTGGTTCATAGTGTTATTGTTTCTTGAGCCCCGGGCGAGACTGGCTGATCGACCGGTTCAGGATTATCACGGGAATCAGTCCTGCGACTACAATTGCCAGCGAAGGAATCGATGCCTCGGATAATCTTTCATCGGAGGCCAGTTCGTAGGCTCGAATCGCGAGCGTATTGAAATCAAAAGGACGAAGCACCAGGGTGGCCGGAAGCTCCTTTAGAACATCGACAAATACCAGCAGCAATGCCGTCAATAACGACCCCCGCATAATGGGCAGGTGGATCTTGCGTAAAATATCGATAGGCCTGGCTTTCAATGCCCTGGCGGCATCGTCCATGTTGGGTTTGATCTTGCCCAGGCCGGCTTCGACCGATTGGATGGATATGGACAGGAAGCGTACCAGGTAAGCAAAAATCAATATGAATACCGTGTTGCTGAGCAACAGGCCGGTTTCTATCCCGACGAGCTTTTCCATGGAGTCAGACAGCTGGTTATCAAACCAGGCAAACGGGATAACCACGCCGACGGCGATAACAACACCGGGAATCGCGTAACCCATACTGGCAATTCTCACCGAAGCCCTGATCAGTCTGCTCGGGTTGGTACGCCTTGCGTAACCAACAAACAGGGCGATGGCAACGGCGGCAAGGGCGGTTATGCTGGCCAGCCAGATAGAATGCCAGAAAAGGTTAATAAAACGACGGGTGACCAGTGTATCCAGGTTCTCCAGCCCCCAAACAAGTAACTGCCCGGCAGGGATTAAAAATCCGAAGGCAACGGGTATCAGGCATAGCAGGAAGGCAATTCCGGCCTTCACGCCGGTCAACTGGTAAGGTGTAAGCGCCGAGTATTTTGTGCTGGTATGGTGAAATCGCTGCTTTCTCCTGGAGTTTCGTTCCAGCGCCAGTAAGGTAAAAACGAAAACAAGCAGCAGCATCGCGAGTTGCATTGCAGCGGTCGGATCATTCAATCCAAACCAGGTTCGAAAGATACCGGTGGTAAAGGTGCTAACCCCGAAATATTGAACGGTGCCGTAATCGGCCAGCGTTTCCATTAGCACCAGCGCAAGGCCAACGGCAATGGCCGGACGAGCCAGGGGCAGGGCTACGTGAAAAAGACAACGCCATGGGCCGCAGCCCAGGGTCTTGCTCACTTCAAGCACGCACACCGATTGGCCCAATAGCGCGGCGCGTGTGAGCATGAAAATATAGGGATACAGTACCAGGCTGAGCATCATGACAGCCCCGGGCAGGGAGCGTATTTCAGGAAACCAGTATTCGCCGTAGGCCAGGCCGGTCCAGTCACGGATTAATGACTGTACAGGACCCGCAGATTCGAGCATGCCGGTATAGGTAAAGGCAATAATATAGGCCGGTATCGCCAGAGGAAGCAGCAGCAACCACTGGAATAAGGATCGACCCGGAAAACTGTACATGCTGGTAAGCCAGGCGGTCGTAACACCCATGATAAAGGTGATGAATCCGACACCGAACATGAGAACCATCGAATTGACAACATATTCGGTGAGTACCGTGTCGAACAGGTGTTCCCAGACGTCGCTACTGGGTGCAAACAGAGATGAACTAATAATAATCAGGGGGATAGACACCAATAATGCAATCATTACGGTGCCTATCACCCATTTGTCAGGCAGGTAATTGTAACGTGCTAGAGGACCAGTGTTTGGTCTAGTCTGCGGTGGTGCTGGTTGGCCTGAATACCCTGTTTGCATGCATTAATTTCATGACTAAAAAATAACGATTGTATTTGCTTTTATTTCCATCCGCTACGATCAAATACTTTAACCGCGGTGGCATTGAGTTCACCCAGCCTTGACAGGTTCAGGCTGTCTGCCTTGAATGGATACCCCCAGGACTGCACCAGTTCGCTCGTGGCCACGCCCGGCCTGACCGGGTATTCATTATTAACCTGCGCGTACCATTCCTGTGCTTCCTCGGAGGATAGGAATTCAAGTAATTGAATAGCCTCTTCACTGTTTTTTGAATATCGTGTTACCCCGGCACCGCTGACATTGACATGTGCACCCCGGTCATTTTGATTGGGAAAAAAAATAGCAAGCTGACTGGCGTTTTCCTGGTCTTGCGGTTTGTCCGATGTCAGCCAGCTGGCGTAGTAATAAGTATTGGCGATTGCAAGGTCACATTCACCGACAACCGCCGCCGACATTTGCGCCCGGTCATTGCCCTTGGGGGGCCGTGCCATGTTGGCGACGATCGCTTTTGCCCAGGTTTCCGCAGCCTGCTCGCCATTGGAAGCAATCATGGAAGCCAGCAGTGACTGGTTGTAGATATTGTCAGATGAGCGGATACAGATCCGGCCCTTCCATTTTGGATCAGTCAGTGCCTCGTAGGTCGATAATTCATCGGCAGAGACCTTGTTTTTATTGTACATAATCACACGCGAACGCATCGATAGACCAAACCACTGGTTATCCGTGTCGCGCAGGTTTTCGGGAATATTTTTTTCCAGTTCCAGAGATTTAACCGGTTGTAACAAACCAGCCACCTTGGCTCGGTAGAGGCGGCCGGCATCGGCGGTAATCAGTAAGTCTGCGGGGCTGTTTTTGCCTTCTGAGTCCAGGCGCGCAATCAGGGCGTCGTCTTTACCCGTTAGCAGTTTGACTTCGATGCCTGTTTGCTCGGTAAATTTGGTCAGCAGGGGTTCTATTAAATATTCTTTTCTGCTCGAGTAAACACTGATGCTTTTTGCATCGGTTCCTGCAATGGCAAGGTAAATATCAGCAGAAATGACGGCGACGACCGCAAAGGCTACCCACTTCAGATGTTTCATTAATAAACTCTCTCGTAACGATTGATTGAAAAAGAATGGGAAGAGTTTATGAAATGCGAATACAAATGTAAATAAGAATGATTCTTATTTACAAATAAATCACACCATTCCGTATTACCGCGCCCGAGGGTTTTTTAATGGCTAATTATGAATAAAAAAAATGCTTGCCGGCTATTAAAAAAACGGTTCAGTGCTACACCACTGCACCGACAATTAATGGCTTGCTTGTGGATAAAAATTACTGGCTCATATCCCTGGCCACGTCTTCCAGCGAACCGGCCCGCCGGATACAGGTCAATACAAGCTTGCCCTGGTTTTTTTCCGCTGCATACACGCCGACCCTGGGCAGGCTGTTGTAGTCGAAATGATTACTGAAATAATATGCACCTGTATCATGCGCGATGACGTAATCATTCTGGTCGAGCCTTGGCAGGGTAATATCCTTGGCGATTAGATCGGCGGCGAAACAACAGGGTCCGGCGACATCGGTATTGACCGGGTCTTCGGTTTTTTGTCTGCCATCCGACGAATAGGCAGTGACGCGAATGGGCCAGTAGTGCGGTAAGAAAGCGGTCCGGGTAATGATCTGTGCACCGGCATGGGTGATGGCAATATGCCGGTCGCCGGCCTGCTTGGTGTATTCAACACGGGTAACTATAAACCCGTTTTTTGCCGCGACGGCTCTACCAAATTCGGTTTTTACCTGGTATTTATCGGTAAACAATACCGGGACATGTTCTTTTATCAGCGCCGCGTATTCGGCGAATGTCGGTTTGACTTCGTCCGAGCTGAAGTTAACCGGCAAGCCGCCACCAATATCGATCCTGACTATCTGCTGCTGATCGGAACAGGTGTTAATTTCATCGGCAATGTCGGTGATAATCTTGATGCCTTTCACCATCAGTTCCAGGGGGCAACCCTGGGAACCGGTATGGGTGTGAATGGTGGTTAACCAGGGGCGTTCACGGTACAGGGTCTTCAATAATTGTAAGTTGTCGTCGTCCCCGAGTGGGAAGCCAAATTTTGAGGTTTTCGTTGCCGTACTGGTTGAACTGATCTGACCTGACCCGATCTGGGGATTGACCCGAAAACCAATGAGCGAGCGGGTATCCGGATATTCCTTTATAAGTTGGTCCAGGCGCGCCAGTTCCTGCATATTGTCGATATTGAGCGAAATATCGTGTTTCAGGCAAGTGCGCAAGTCGCTAATAGTTTTGGCAGGTGAATCAAAAATTATCTTGTCGACTTTAAACCCGGCTGCCAGGGCCAGTTTCAATTCACCCGGGCTGGCCACCTCGGCACCCATGCCGCAGGATTCGAGTTTTTTCAGCACGGATAACAGGGCATTGGCCTTAACGGCGAAAGTGTGATGAAAATTCTGTGAAAAGGACGTTTGTAAATTTTTAACCGTCGATTCCAGACCATCAAAATCCATCACACCGATGGCGTCAAGTTCACTTGTGACGATGTTATCATTAATGGCCTGGGACAAAATTGCTTGTTTATCATTCATAGTTATTAACCAAAAACTGAATAGTATTTATTGTGCCTGGATAGCGTCGAAATATATCAGGTAGACAAGTTTCGAAATGACATAAGTGGTAATGAAAATACCATATTCAAACACCATTGAAATATTTTTCCCAATATCGCCAATACCAAATCGAAGCGGCATCTTTCAAATGGGCCTTATTCACAATGGCCATAATGCCTGGCATCGCTGTTACTTATTGAATTTTGAAAAGTGGTGGGCCCTCACAGACTTGAACTGTGGACCTAACGATTATGAGTCGTTTGCTCTAACCAACTGAGCTAAGGGCCCCTGAAACTTTTTTATTGTACTACAGCCACTCAAAACTTTTGAGTGTTCACGGCTTTAGTGCCGGAGGCGCGGATTATAATGTCCCGCGGGCTATCTGGCTAGCCTCTTTAACCTTATATCGAAGGATTTGTCATTAGCCAGTGTAAGTGTGTTCGGCCAGTTTTTACAGGCACAAAAAAGGCGCCGGTAAAGCGCCTTGTTTGATGACATGATTATTTGGCCGTTTTTACTCGTCCAGAAAACCACGTAAATGTTCCGAGCGGCTTGGATGACGCAATTTGCGCAGGGCCTTTGCTTCGATCTGGCGTATCCGTTCACGCGTCACATCGAACTGCTTGCCGACTTCTTCCAGCGTATGATCGGTGTTCATATTAATACCGAATCGCATGCGCAGTACCTTGGCCTCCCTGGCAGTCAGGCCGGAGAGTACTCCCTTGGTGGCTTCGCGCAGGCCTTCACCGGTGGCCGAATCGACGGGCGAGGAGATGCCAACGTCCTCGATGAAATCACCCAGGTGCGAATCTTCGTCGTCACCGATCGGCGTTTCCATGGAAATAGGCTCCTTGGCGATTTTCAATACCTTGCGAATTTTTTCTTCGGGCATTTCCATGCGCTCGCCGAGTTCCTCTGGCGTCGGTTCGCGACCCATTTCCTGGAGCATTTGGCGGGAAATTCGATTCAGTTTGTTGATGGTTTCGATCATGTGCACCGGAATACGGATAGTCCGTGCCTGATCCGCAATCGAGCGCGTAATCGCCTGGCGAATCCACCAGGTAGCGTAAGTTGAAAACTTGTATCCGCGTCGGTATTCAAACTTGTCGACGGCCTTCATCAAGCCAATATTGCCTTCCTGAATCAGATCGAGGAATTGCAATCCGCGATTGGTGTATTTCTTGGCGATCGAAATAACCAGGCGCAGGTTGGCCTCTACCATTTCTTTCTTGGCCCGACGTGCCTTGGCTTCACCAATAGACATATGGCGGTTGATTTCCTTGATTTCAGGAATATCAATACCGGCTTCTTCGGCGACGTACTTGAGTTTCTTCTGGGCACGAATAATATCGTCGCGATATTCGGTGAGTCGCTCGGAGAATTCATAGTCCCCGTTAATTATGCGGTCAACCCAGTCGACGTCGGTTTCGTTACCTATAAATTCCTTGATAAACAATTTTCGCGGCATTTTGACCCGGCGGGTACAGGCATGCAGCACAATTCTTTCCTGTTCGCGAATAAATTCCAGGATGTTTCGGATCCGGTAAACCAGGCGTTCGTAATAACGGGGTGTGAGTTTGAACGGGGCAAATAATTCGCCCAGTTTTGCATGTTCCGCCAGCACCTCGGGTGACCCCCGGCCATACTTCTTGATCGCTTCGTTGACCTCGTGCAACTGGAAGCTCAGGGCCCCCATGCGTTCGGCTGTTTCTAAGGCATCGGGGCCGCGTTCCGGTTCTTCAGTTTCTTCTTCCTCGTCATCATCTTCATCGTCTTCGTCCTGATCCTCTTCATCCTCGTCTTCGCCCTTGACCTTGGCAGTACCCGCTTTGTCATCGTCTTCGCTGACCTTGCTTTCAGCTTTGGTCTTGATAGCCGGCGCAGGCGGATTTACGGCTTCCTCGGCATCCGTGTAACCGGTAATGATATCGTAGAGTCGGCCTTCTGCTTCCGCGGTTTTGTGGTAGGCATCCAGGATAATTTCGATATTCTCGGGGTAATAGGCGAGTGCAGTCATTACTTCGCGTATACCTTCTTCGATGCGTTTGGCGATAACAATCTCGCCTTCACGGGTTAACAGCTCGACCGTACCCATTTCGCGCATGTACATACGCACAGGGTCCGTGGTGCGACCGACATCACTTTCGACCGCGGCCAGTGCTGCAGCCGCTTCTTCGGCGGTATCATCATCTGTGTCATCGGACATCAGGATGGATTCGGTATCGGGTGCAACTTCGCTGACCTTGATACCCATATCGTTGATCATCCGGATGATATCCTCCACCTGATCGGGATCAGAGATATCTTCCGGTAAATGGTCGTTGACTTCTGCGTACGTCAGGTAGCCCTGCTCTTTGCCACGCGCAATAAGATCTTTTAATCTGGATCTTTGATCCGAAGAAGAATCTGACATATATGACCTGTAGTTTACTCGACAGAAAAGGGCGAAATTATAATGATTTCACGCTCGTGATGCTAGTACTGGAAAGCTTTCTTGAGATACTAGATAAATATAGTGGCAAAAACCTTAGATTCAAGGCTTCCGGCGGCTAATTCCATGGTTATTTTTGGGTCTCGGTGCCCTGTTGGCAAAGCCGGGTATATTTAAGAATTTCGGCCTTGCTTGCAGTACGGTTTTGTATCTTGGTTTTAAGCATATCAATGGAAGTTTCGGTTTTACTTTCGATCTGTGTAACCAGTTGATTCAGGGTGTCTTCCAGTTCTTTCTTTATACTGTCGAGGTCGGATAAAAGTCGTTCTTTGGACGCCAGATGAATTAGCTGCTTTTGGGCTTCTTTGTCTTGCCAGTGACTTATAAGCACAGCAGTTTTTAAATTGGGCTTATCTTCGAGTATGGCTATCAGTTCGAGCAGGAGTTCGGTTTCGGTATCCTTTGTCTGGCGTAATTCACCGGGAAAATCAATGCTTCCAGCAATGGCCGGTTCCTGCAAAAGCAATGTGATGGCGTGCCTCGAAAAGGAAGCAATAGAGCAATTTTTAGCCCCGGGTTTTTGTTTAGCCCTGGTTTTTGATGATTCAGGTATTTCTTCAGATGTTTCGATGGATTCCGAAAAATAGGGTGGCGGTTCATCCTGCCAGGGACCCTTGCGGCCAGCCGGGACAGACTGCTTTTCACTGCGCAGGCTAACCAGTTGTTCGGTACTCAGCCCGGTCAGTTCGCCAAGCCGGTCCAGCATCAACTGGTGTAACACGCCCCTGGGTATTTTATCGATAAAGGGCAGGGCGAGCATGCTCAGGCGAGCTTTCCCGTCCAGGGTGTCCATATCGACCTGTTGAACCTGCGAATTAAAGAAATAATCGGGCAGTGACACGGCATTGCTTACCCGGGATTCGAATGCTTCCCTGCCTTCGCTGCGCACCAGGCTGTCAGGATCCTCGCCTTCGGGTAAAAACAGGAAACGGATCTGGCGGCCATCCTGCATTTCGGTCAAGGCGGTTTCCAGGGCTCGTTCGGCCGCCTTGCGCCCGGCCTTGTCACCGTCAAAGCAAAACACAATTTCGGGCACCATGCGGAATAATTTTGTCATGTGTGCCTGGCTGGTGGAGGTACCCAGGGTGGCGACCGCGTTGGTTATTCCATACTGGGCCATGGCAACCACGTCCATATAACCTTCAACGATAATAAACCGGGTCAGGCGGTTGCTGGCCTGCCTGGCTTCGTAGAGGCCATAAAGCTCGTTACCCTTGTGAAATACGGGTGATTCGGGTGAGTTCAGGTACTTGGGTTTGTCGTCACCGATTACCCTTCCGCCGAAAGCAATGGTACGCCCGCGGGTATCCCGGATCGGGAACATGATGCGGTCGCGGAACCGGTCGTAGCATTTGTTTTCTTCTTCCCGGTTGACCAGCATTCCGGCTGCAACCAGTTGATCCTTGTCTTCCGGTGTCGTGGCAAGGGTTTTCAGTAAATTATCCCAGCCGGGCGGCGCGTAGCCGATACCAAAATCCCTGGCGATCTGACCGCTGATCCCCCGATTTTTCAGGTAGATAATTGCCCTGCTTTTTTTCGGGTGTTGGCGTAGCTGGGCCAGGTAATACTGCTGGGTTTTTTCCAGCTGATCGTAAAGGCTTTTTCGTTTTTTCTCTAAGGCCGGGTTGCGCGGTGTTTCCTCCGGCACCTGCATTCCTGCCCGTTTTGCCAGCTCTTCAACCGCGGCGGGGAATTCCAGGTGATCGTATTCCATAACAAAGCCCAGGGCATTGCCGCCCGCGCCACAGCCAAAACAGTAATAAAACTGTTTATCCGGGCTGACACTAAATGACGGGGATTTTTCGCTGTGGAAAGGACAAAGCGCCGAGTAATTCCTGCCAGATTTTCGCAGGTCGATGCGGGTATCGATGACCTCGACAATATCTGTACGGTCAAGTAATTCGTCGATAAAACTTTGTGGGATGCGTCCTGCCATGGTGAATCTATTATGGCCCCAAGCGTACCGTTAGAGAATAGGAAAACCCGATATAAGCAAGACAGGCGTATAAAAGAGAATTGGTGCAGTCGTAAGGACAGGTTCGGCGGGTTAGGTGAGTCGTTTTTTAATTTGCTGGCTGATGAGCGCCATGTCCGCACGACCCTGGGCTTTGGGTTTAATAAAGCCCATGACAGCACCCATTTCTTTCATTGATGAAGCGCCAGTCGCGTCGATGGCCTGATCGATCAGCTGGTTGATTTCATCTTCACTCAGGGACGCGGGCATGAACTCCTGGATGACCCTGACTTCGAAGGCTTCCTGGTCTGCCAGGTCCTGGCGGCCGGCTTTTTCAAACTGGCTGATTGAGTCCCGCCGTTGCTTGAGCATTTTATCGAGTACCGCGAGTACACGGGTATCATCGAGTTCGATGCGCTCATCGACTTCAATCCGCTTGAATTCGGCCATGGCAAGTCGGATCGCACCCAGGCGTTTCTTGTCCTTGGCGCGCATCGCGTCTTTCATGGCTTCATTGATACGCTTTTTAATATCAGACATATTGACAGCCTGCAATAGGTTAACCCGGCAATGGAAGGGTCGGGTTTTACCTAGTAAAGGCGTTCCATACGGCGGGTTTCGCGTGATACTTTTTTCATGTGACGTTTGACAGCCGCGGCTGCTTTGCGTTTTCGAACCCACGTGGGTTTTTCATAAAATTCACGGCGACGAACTTCGGCGAGAATTCCGGCTTTTTCACATGAACGTTTAAAGCGGCGAAGAGCAATATCAAAAGGCTCGTTGTCTTTAACTTTTACCTGAGGCATTAATTTTACCTGTTTTTGGCTAACTGTTACCTAAATTAATCAAAGTATGTTCCAATTTAAGATCATTTTATAAAAAATCAGTCTTTGAAACCACAATAAGGCCGCGAATTCTAATCGTTTAGGTCCCGGATTGTAAAGTTTTATGCGAACTATTGATCGAATTTTAGAGTGTGTATGAGAGTTTTAGGTATAGAGACCTCCTGTGATGAANNGTGTGTATGAGAGTTTTAGGTATAGAGACCTCCTGCGATGAAACCGGCGCGGCAATTTATGATGCCAACCAGGGCCTTCTCGGTGATGCCCTTTACAGCCAGGTAGCCCTGCACGCCGATTATGGCGGGGTGGTTCCCGAGCTGGCATCTCGCGACCACGTGCGCAAATTGCTGCCGCTGGTCAAAGAGGTGATGTTGAAATCAGGCTCAACTCCGGATGTCATTGATGGCATAGCCTATACTTCCGGTCCCGGCCTGATAGGCGCGTTGATGGTCGGTGCTGCCTTTGCCAAATCTCTGGCCCTGGCATGGGATATCCCTTCGCTGGGTATACATCATATGGAAGGCCATCTACTGTCACCCATGCTCGAAGACGACCCGCCCGAATTTCCTTTTGTCGCTTTACTGGTTTCCGGTGGCCATACGCAACTCGTCGATGTCGCCGGGATCGGCCAATACCGTTTGCTGGGGGAGTCGATAGATGACGCCGCGGGCGAGGCATTCGATAAAACGGCCAAATTACTGGGCCTTGATTACCCGGGTGGCCCGGCGCTGGCAAAACTGGCGTTAAATGGCAGGGCGGGAGAATTTGTTTTCCCCCGGCCAATGGTGAACCGACCGGGTCTGGATTTCAGTTTCAGTGGCCTGAAAACATTTGCCCGCAATACCATCGAGGATAACAGCAAGTACGGGCAGATTGATGAGCAGGTTAAAGCAGATATCGCCCTGGCGTTTGAGCGCTCTGTTGCGTCGACCCTGAGCATTAAATGCGCGCGGGCGCTAGAGGCAACCGGTCATAATACGCTGGTTATCGCCGGCGGGGTCAGTGCCAATCAACGCTTGCGAACCGCGTTGCAAAAAATGATCGACAAGCGGGGCAAGGGCAAGCTGTTTTTTCCCCGGCCCGAGTTCTGCACCGATAACGGGGCGATGATAGCCCTGGTCGGTTATTATCGCCTGGCGGCGGGGCAACGGGAAGACTCGCAAGTTATCTGCCGGCCAAGGTGGCCGATGGATACATTGCCGGGTATTTAGCCGTTCAGCGAAAAATAATACAGGAATCAGGGGGCTGGTTGATTTAAAGATGGATATTGTTTACATACGCAAACTGGAAATTGAAACCATCATAGGTATTTATGACTGGGAACGTGAAGTCAGGCAACTCGTCAGCCTGGACCTGGAGATGGGTACCGATATTGCTAGGGCCGCCCAAACCGACGCGATAAAGGATACCCTGAATTACAAGGCAGTGGCCAAGCGGCTCATCGACTTTATCGGTAAAAGCGAGTTCCAGCTGGTAGAAACCATGGCCGAACAGGTTGCCGAACTAATCATGCAGGAATTTAACGTACCCTGGCTCAGACTGAGGTTAAGCAAACCCGGTGCGGTGCGTGGCTCCAGGGATGTCGGCGTAATTATTGAGCGCGGCGCCAAATAGGAATTGTGCAGGGAACACAGGGTTGATGGCGACAATTTATCTTGGCCTGGGCAGTAATATAGAACGTGAACGGCATATCCGTGCCGGCCTGACGGCCCTGTCCTGTGCGCTGGGTGAGTTAAGGCTGTCCAGAGTTTACCAGAGTGAGGCAGTCGGTTTTTGCGGTGATGCTTTCTTTAACATGGTCGTATGTGCGTGCGCGGACATATCGCTGGCTGACCTGATCAGGTTGATCAAGCGAATTGAAGATGAGAATGGCCGTGATCGTTCCGGTCCGAAATTTGGCCCCCGGACACTGGATATAGATGTGTTGACCTACGGTGAACTGGTGGGTGAGCACGAGGGTATTATCCTTCCCAGGGATGAGATCACCCAGAATGCCTACGTACTGTTGCCGATGACCGAGCTTGCCGGAAAGGCCTGTTTGCCGGGCACAAAAGATACGTTTAATGATCTGTGGAGCCGTTATGAGCAGTCACGACAGCCGCTGGAAAGGGTCAGTTTTACCTGGCAAGATCGTAAAATATCCTGATGGCACGAGGAACATTCTTTTATTGGTTGAGAGTACGCCCGCCGTCAACAGCAATAATCTGGCCAGTTACGTAGTGTGATTGTTCAACCAAAAATATTACTGCCTGGCAAATATCCCGGGGGCTACCCGCCGTCTTTAACGCGGTTCGCCTGAGGATATCCTGCCTGGCATCATCATCGAGGTGCGCCTCGTTTTCTGGCCATAAGACGGCACCCGGTGAGATACCGTTGACCCGAATCTCGGGACCCAATTCCCTGGCCAGCGTTTTGGTGAGCATGGCCATTCCCGCCTTGGTGATGCTATAAACCGGGTAATTTTTCAGTGGTCGTTCGGCGTATATATCAACCAGGTTAATGATACAGCCGCGCTGCTTTTTTAGCGGCCTTGCAAATGCCTGGCTTAAAAAGAAAGGCGCGCGCAAGTTACTATTGAGCAGGTCATCCCAGGTTTGTTCGGTGACGGACTCGATTTCCGTCGGGTAAAAACGCGAGGCATTATTGATGAGCACATCCAGGCGATTCCAGTATGACAGGGTTTTGTCCGCAAGCGACCGCAGGTCGATCATTTTGGTCAATTCAGCCTGAATGCAAATGGCCGAATTGGGGCGTTTGTTGTTTAATTCTTCTTCGAGCGATTGGGCCCGGGTTGCCGATTGCCCGTAATGAAGCACCAGGTTATAACCCTGTCGGTGCAGGCTGCGGGCTATTTCGGCACCGATGCGATGGGCCGCACCGGTTATCAAGGCTACTTTATTCATAGTGACTGGACCCGAATTGTTGGTATGTCTGTTGCCGGGTAACCCGTTGCTCTATTAACGACAGGCATTACCCGGTTGCCCGTAAAAGCTGGTCGATAATGGCAATTCGCTCAATACGAAGGCGTTCGCCCAATGCCTTGCCCTTTAATCCGGCCGATGTCAGTTTTTTTACATCGTATTTCCTGACGGCATCGAGCGCCGCCCTGAGCAATTCGGCTGAAACACAGGCCTGGCCGTTCACCGTTGGCGCTGAATTGTTATTACCCTGGTCGATGATTTGACAGGCCAGTAATATTTGCTCGAAACGACCTGGCTTCCTTAGCGCATCGGTCGATTCCAGAACGGCGAACAGTGATTGAGCATCCAGGGAGGCTGCTCGAATGCATTGATCGAAATACCGGGCTGTCAGCCTGGCCAGCTGAATAAAATTGTTGGGTGCGCGTAAACGCGCCGTTAGAGAGTCGATCAGGGCCAGGGTCTTATTTATTTCGGTGTCCAGGCGGTGCGTCAGGACTGCAAAGCAAACGGCGGTATCGTCACAAGTTTGTACCGATAACGCCAACGGAGGTTGCCTGACGGGGTTGCTGAATACCGGTTCAAGCTCAGGGAAAATGACCGCCAGCGCGCCACAGCGTTTTAGTACATGGAAAAAAACTGCGGGATTTTGTTCCGATAACGCCGCGCTCAATTCCTGCCAGATGCGCTCGGGCACCAAGTGTTCGGCCTGTCCCTCTCGCACCATCTTTTCGAGCAATTGCATGGTTTCAGCAGCGATTTTAAAGCCCAAATGGTGATAGCGGGCGGCAAAGCGAGCGACGCGTAAAATACGCAATGGATCTTCGCTAAAAGCGTCCGAGACGTGGCGTAGAACCCGGTTGCTTAAATCCTGTTGTCCGCCGTACGGGTCGATGATTTCACCCTGTTCGTTTTCAGCCATGGCGTTAATGGTCAGGTCACGGCGCAGCAAGTCCTGTTCAAGGGTGATATCCGGGCTGCTATGGCATGAAAACCCGGTATAACCCTGGCCCGTTTTGCGTTCGGTGCGGGCCAGCGCATATTCATCGTGGGTTTTCGGGTGCAGGAAAACCGGGAAATCCTTGCCTACCTGGCGGTACCCTTGTGCAATCATCTGCTGTGGTGTTCCGCCGACAACAACCCAGTCTTTCTCGTGGGAAGGGTAATTAAGCAGTTTGTCGCGCACAGCGCCGCCAACCAGGTATATTTCCATGTGCCCATTCTAATGATGTGAATCTGTTAAAGACAAATTTCTGCACGCCGATAATAAGCTTTACTGTGAATGGATGAAAGGAATAGCGCGTGAAGCAGTGGGTTAGAATATTTACGGGACTCGTGGTGCGAAGTCAGGTTTTTCAATTTCAGCGCAGGTTAAAAACCGGTTTGCCGCCCGGTTGGGTACTGTGCCTGGTGATTATGATGATCCCGCCTTTGGCCCGGGGCCAGTGCGACCCTGGTCAGGAAAACACCTCGGGTTACCGCAAAACCCTGGTCGTTACCGGTTTTCCCTTCCTGAATCCGAGCCATACCAGTCTGGGGGATATCGGTGGCGCGGAAACCCGGTTGCCACAGATGCTGGCCAACAAGATCAATTTACACGGCGAACACCTGGCTTTGGATGCAGGCGATCTGACAATTCGTTCCATGACCCGGCCACGGCAGGCATACGCCAGCTACTTTAGTGACGAGCTTGCCGGCGATTATCGTTTAAATCTCCCCGACACCCAGTTTGTTGTCAGTGGCGTGATCGTTGATGCGGGCGAAACTATCCAAAGGGTGGATTCAATTCAAGGCTTTTTCCAACGGCAGAAAGCCTTTTTCCTTGACGGAAAATTTCATCACCCCCGTCGTTTTGAGTTGCAGGTTTCGGTGCATAACCATTACACCGGCGAGCTGGTTTTAAGAAAGCGCTACGCGACGACGGGCAATTGGGATTACCGTAGCACAAGGAAAATTGGCGTTGATAATCCGCTGTTCTGGCGCAGCGCATACGGTAATAAAATCCAGGGTGTTCTCGAGCTGGTTGCCAGCGATATAGAAACCAGGATCAGTTGCCGGCCATTGATGGCCAGGATAAAAAGCGTAACGGGCCAGGGTGTGGTATTTGCCGCTCCGCAGCAGGCTAATTTGAAAACGGGTGATTCCCTGACCTTGTACAAGGTTGACCAAAATTCCAATGCCGCGTTATTCGAAGCCGGCGAGGGCGCAACTGTCACGGTAGTTGGCGTGAATTCACAGGGCATTACAGCCAGGTTCGAGGGCATCAATCAGTGGGGTGTCAGGGTCGGCGATATCGTGGGTTCGCTTTAGCACCGGTTGCATGCATAGCCATTTAAAGCGATTGTTGGATCAGCCAGTGTTTGGTCAGGTACACAAATCCGGATAGGCCTGTTTCCAGCCTTCGAAGCCGCCGTCGAGACTGTAGACCTGTTCAAAACCCTGTTCGGTAAAAAATTGCGCGGCGCTTAAACTTGAGTTGCCGTGATAGCAACTAACGATCAGTGGCGAACTCTTGTCGGCTACGGCGAGGAAATCGGGCAGGCTCTGGTTGTCGATATGCCTGGCTTGCTTGATATGCGATGCCTGGTAGCTCGACTCATCACGTATATCAACAAGCGTGATGCCATCCTGAGCCAACTTGTCTTTGGCCTGTGCCGCGGAAATTCGTTCGAAATTATGCATGATGTTCCTGTCGATTTTACCAATAAATCATGAAGAGGATAACACGGGTTTACACTGGCAGTTGAAGACTTTACGGTCCTCGAGGCGCATCATGGTCAGGCTTCCGCCCCACACGCAACCGGTATCCAGGGCGAATACATTATCGGGTTCGCTTTTTCCTTCCAGCGCAGCCCAGTGACCAAACAGGATGTTCAGGTTGCGGGTTTTCCTGTTCTTGTGTGAAAACCAGGGCTTGTAGCCGGGGGGTATATTCTTCAGCCCCTGGTTATGCGATAAATCCAGCCTCCCACTGGCATTACATATGCGCATTCGGGTCAGGTAATTGGTAATTACCCGCAACCTTTTCCAGCCCTTGAGGTTATTGTTCCAGCAATCAGGCTGGTCGCCGTACATGCTCTTCAGGTAAGACTTGATATCGGGTGAAACCAGGGCCAAATGCACTTCATGGGCATATGCCAGGGCTTGCTCAATCTTCCACTGTGGCGGCAGACCTGCATGTACCAGTACATATTCGCTTTGTTTATCATAATGAAGCAAAGGCTGATTTCTCAGCCAAGCTAGCAATTCTGCCTTATCGGGCGCATTCAGGATCTCGGTGAAGGTATCCTTGGGCGCCGGTTTCCTGACCCCATAGGCGGTAGCCAGTAAATGCAGGTCATGGTTGCCCAGCACTACCTTTGCCCTGTCACCCAGTGACTTGATGAAGCGCAGGGTTTCCAGTGATTTGGGGCCACGGTTGACCATGTCGCCGGCGACCCAGAGCGTGTCCTGTTCGGGATTAAATTGTGCCTCGTTAAGCAGGCGAGTCAGCGGATCAAAACAACCCTGGATATCGCCAATCGAGTAAGTCGCCATTTAATAACAGGTTCCTAGTGCAGAATGTTGGGTATAGCCAGGGTAAATGCGGGGATGTCGGCATCGAAAAATTCTCCCTGGTCTCCCAGCATCTGGTAACTTCCCTGCATATGGCCATACTCTGTGGGAATCATGGCCCCGCTTGAATAGGTGTAGGTTGCTCCGGGTTCAATCGTGGGTTGTTTGCCAACCACGCCTTCTCCGCGGACTTCCTGTACGTTACCCTCGGCATCGGTGATGATCCAGTGGCGATTGAGCAGTTGCGCAGCCGAGGTACCAAGGTTGGTAATGGTGATGGTATAAGCGAACGCGAACTGCTTTTGCTCGGGTTTGGACTGTTCGGCAATGTAGGTAGTGGTTACGCCTATGTGGATGTTGTGGCGATCTTTTTGAGTTTGGCCCATGTTACAACTATACGATTTGCGGTTACTGGAAAACGGAGGCCTGTTCACAGGGGAACTCCCTAGACGGCCAAAGTATCGCTGATTGCAACAAAATTGTGTAGTGTTAACTTTTCGGCGCGCAAACCCGGGTCAATGCCGAGCGCCTCGAGTTGGCCGGTGGAAACCAGGTTTTTCAGGGTATTGCGAATGGTTTTGCGGCGTTGCCCAAAGGCCGTTCGCACCACCAGTTTGAGCTGTTCCTCATCTTTTGCCCTCACCGGAAGTTTCTCGTGGGGGGTCAACCGGACTACGGCCGAATCCACTTTTGGCTGGGGCTTGAAAGCCGAGGGAGGCACCTTGAACAGGGGTTCAACACGGCAATGATATTGCACCATGATCCCGAGTCGGCCATAGGCGCTATCGCCCACCGAAGCAGCCAGCCGGTCGACGACTTCTTTCTGCAGCATGAAATGCATGTCTTTTACGTTGCGGGCAAAGGTCAGCAGATGAAAAATCAGCGGGGTTGAAATGTTGTACGGCAGGTTGCCGATAATGCGCAGTTTTTCTGGCGGGTTAGCCAGCGAAGCAAAATCAAATTTCAGCGCATCAGCCTGGTGTATCGAAAAGCCGGGATAATTGAAGAATTGCGTTTTCAGGATCCCGGCCAGGTCCCTGTCCAGCTCAACAACATCGAGTTTACCCCCGGTTGCTTCCAGCAGCCCCTGTGTCAGTGCGCCCAGCCCGGGGCCGATTTCGACCAGTTGTTCACCCGGCCTGGCGTTAATACCGCGCAGGATATTCCGGATAATATTCTCATCCTGGAGGAAATTCTGGCCGAAGCGTTTCCTGGCCCTGTGTACCGGCGGATTACTCATGCAAATAGCTGTAAATTCTATACCTTAGAAAATGATGGGTTGGGATTATCCACTAAAACCATGCAGTTAGGAAATCAGATGAGACTTTTCAAGTCACATCGAAAATCGCAACGGTCATTTCTTAAAGAAACCTACATCTTGAAATGACGTAGCAGGAATGAGGTCATTCAACCCATTGCCAAGGTGCGATGTTTTTTGTCGTCACGCTTATTAAGATTGTTATTGTATCTTCTCGATTTCAGGCGCAGTTTCAAAAGGGGCTGGCTCCTTGTTTTTTAGCTATATTCTTTCTCCTGCTGATACAAAGATTTAATAACCTGTTTGCGGGTCTCACTACGCGCTTCACATTAACGGATATTCGGAAAATCCAGCAGGGGTTCGTAATCGACCAGAGCCGGGCTGTCCGGATTATTGCCTAAAAGGGTCGGAGTAATGCCAATGCCGTAGGTCAGGCTTTTCGGGTCGGTGTCAATCTCCCGATCCGTGATCACCTCGCCCGGTTTGTAGGCTCTGCCGTCCTGGTGCGTGAAGGCCGTGTCCCTGGTGCGGAAGTAGCGCAACGTCACCGGGGTTTGCGGAAACACATCCTTGCCGAAGTCGTAGCGTTGCGTCACCACTACCTGGCGATAGCCGCGCGCCGCTTCCAGGGCCTGGGCCTCAGGCGGGAAAAGCAGGGCGCCGGAGATGTGGCCGTTGACGTCCAGGTGCTCACCCCGCTTCGTCAGTTCTTTCATCAGTGTCTGACGTGTACGCTGGACGGCGAGGAAGGATTCTGCAGACCTGGTGTCCAGCGCCGGCCAGTCAGCGCTGTAGCCCCGATCCTTGCGGATGCGTGTGTCCATGAAGGCCTCGACGCTGGCCGGCATGTCACCGTAAAGGCTGGCGCCAACGACAGTTTCCAGAAAGTGATGAAATTCGCCCTTGCCGAGTGTGCGGTTGATCGGGTCGGGTCGTTGCGTACGCGGGCCATGCCCGGTGCGCGTGTAGCCCATGACATCCATTTCACCCCAGCCCGGAGCACCGGCTAGCTGGCGTGGGAAGGCCCATGTGCTGTCGATGGTGTTGCCGGTACCAGATGTAAATTCCTCGTAAGCGATATCGTCCTGAGGGCCGTTTCCGGAATGGCAACCGACGCACTGAACCAGTTCGCTCGGCGTTTGCGGGCGCAGGTCTCCCCTGGCGTCCTCGATGTAGCCAGCAAGCAACCAGCCGGCACCATTATCGATCCAGCCTTCACCTTTGCCGACTCGGGCAGGGCCTTCCTCTTCCTTCACATCAGCGCCGCCGTAATACGGGTTGAAGGGGTGAAACTTGTACATGTAGCGGATTTCCTTGACCCTCCGGGCACGGGAGCCGGGGAATGGGCTCGGTGCGTCGGCCGATCCATCAGCGGTCACATCGACGTAATGCAGTGGATGGGCAAATTCCGTTTCCAGCGGATAGGTTCCCGGCACGACCTCGACATCCCTGGCCCGGCCCAGGTAATGGTCCGGATAAACCTTGCCCAGTCGGTCCTGGATGACGCGGGCAAGCAGGTCCAGGTTAGCGCTATAGATGTGACCGTCAAATTCGCCGTGGTCATTCTTCATGAACTTTTCGGGCAGGCGGATATAGATGCCCGACACGCTGCCGGTCAGTGGCGTGAAGATGCCGTAGGGCACGAAGTTGATCGCGCGCCAGCCAGTGTTGTAGCCAGCCCGGTCCTTGAAAAAGGCATTTTCCTGTTTGCTGCTGCGCACGAAACCGTCGGCGTCGGCCGGCAGGTCAGCCGGATCTAGGCCGGGAAACAAGCGGAATGGGTCCTTAACGCCGGCATCCCAATACTTGGCTGAACCGGGGCGCTTGGCGAAGGCAGCGGACCAGTTGTCCTGGCGCACATAGGCGGCCATGTCCCAGGCATCCGGATCGTGGCCTGACTTCTCAACCTCGGCGCGCAGCTTTTTCGGGAACAGGGTATTGGTCCACGGCGTTACCGAGCCGTTGACCACATAAGGATAGTGCAGGGCGGCAAAAGCGTATTCGGTTTGCAGGTTGCCGAGAACGATGGAGGACCCGGCCTGCGGTGTATTGTTGCCGAAATGCCGCTTTGCCAGACCGTCGGTATGACAGTATTGGCAGGCGTTCTGGGTTCCGGCGGATGTTTCGACATAACATTGTGCCGGAATATGGGCATAGGGATTAGGGAAAAGAATTCGATCGATGTAGGTCTCGCTCAAAGGATCGCCATTAGCCCGGGCGCCACTGGGAAGCGCGGACGAAATAACTACGATGAAAATGGCAAGAGGCTTCATGCGATCTACCCCAAAAAATGTTGCACTTTAGAAAGTGTAAAGCCTACTCCATTCAGGGGGTCGACTTCGCTACCTTATTTATGTATCGGCTTATTTGATGCCGGGTATGCCGCCGATATAACCGACGTTGGCTTCCTGTTTATAGTTCAACGCACCGTGGCTGTTCGTGCCATACATATTCCTGGCTTCAGTACTCAGGCGGGACTTGACTTCATCTGGCATGGACTTCAGCCATTCGCCCTGGTGCTGGTTGTTGCTCATGATGTAGGCATGGCCGTTGATATCGTCGACAATCTGCAAACCGGTGGGCTCGGAGCCCGAGGCAAGTGACATGATGCGGGTCAGCTTGCTCGTGTCGACCTTGTAGGCCCAGACAAAGTTGTTGACGTGGGTGCCACTGTCTTCGCCGATGAACAGGGTGCGCATCTTGTTGGAGAAGAACAGGTTGTCAGGGTTGGCGACCTTGTCGACTACGGCAATATTGCCAAGTGCATCTACCTCCATGTCCTCACCAACCAGGGTGGCGGGGGCGTGCATGGCGGTGCCGACCCACTCGCTGTCGATGGCTTGCCCCGTGCTGTCCACCTGTCCGCCGTTAAGGGCGATTTGGTAGGTGGCGCCGGCCTTGATCTTGTTCAGCTGGATATGGTCGGTTGGACCGGTGTCGTCTTTCAGCATGCCCTTTTCCTGGTAGGAAATGGCCATGTACAGGTTTTTCGCTTCGGGATCGATGGCAACACCTTCCATCTTGTTGAACTCAGTGGTGGCGCCCATATAGGCGGCATAGCGGCGCGCTTCCAGGAAGGCGGCCGCCTGTTCCATACCCTTGTTCAGTTTCAGGATTTCCGTGCCCTTGTGACCGGCACGGATCATTTTGAATCCGTCCTTCTCCCAGTTCGGGCTGGCATCCGCCGTGGTGCTTTCGAAGATGTCGTCGAAACTGACACCCTTGTCAATGAGTGTGCGGATCCCGGCATCGGTGGCATGTCCCAGGCGGACCCAGCCAAGATTGGCGCCGCCGTCGCCGGCCTGATACCAGCGCGCCGCATAAAGCGTGTTGGCGGACAGGTCACCTGCCTTGTCGGCAACGGACATGAACATGCCGACATAGGCACCGTCGTCACCAAAGTAGGCAGTACGCTGGTCGGGCATGACCTGGGCCATTTCCCATGTACCGCGGCCCATGGAGTAGTGCTTGGTCGGTGTGGCGGAACCGTCGCCCTTGACCACCACCTCGGTTATATAGCCGTAGTCATAGGGGTTGGCCTTGCGCCTGCCCTTGAAGTAGACCTCGCTCATCGCCTTCAGGCCCCTGGTCGCCTTGCTTGCGTCCTTGCCGCTGACCCTGGTGTAGTAGAGATCGTAGTCCTCCTCCGAGCCCAGGTGCGTGTTCCATGGCGTCTGCGAACCGAAGCAGGGAATCCACAACCCACCGACACCGGAGAAGTCGACAGGCCGCTGGTCGACGGCTTTCAGCTTGCCGCTGTCGTCCTGCCGGATGTCGGTGACAGTCATGGACATAGGCATGCGCGAGTACCAACCCCTGGCCTTGTTGGCTTGTTCGCCGTTGTTGAGCAGCCAGTCGTATTCATAATGGGTAACCAGAAACAGCTTGCCGTCCACGGACAGGAGGCTGTTGGCGTCAGGGGTTTCGGCGATCACCGGATCGCCATTCAGGTCGTTGAGCGCGCCACCGTCAACGTCGTACAGGCGTGCCGCCTCGTACTTGTTCGAGCCTACCTTGTCGGTGTTCTTGAACAGCAGGTTATAGGAAAGAGGATAGGACTTGACCGACCCATCAGTGTAGCGGACAACCGCGCTCGACATGGTCCTGGTAATCAGGATATCGGCATCCGTTGTCGGTGCCGGCGTACTGGTGAAATCAACCGAAACGATTTTCCTGGCCAAGGGTGCGCTGGCAAGTGACGGAAACGATGTAGCTATAGACAGGGCTATAACTGTGCCGGCGCATAAAAGCTTAATCATGCCTGGGTGGAACTTAATGCTTTGCAAGGTTGGCATAGCCGGATTCCTGTTGTGAATGTCGGGATTCGAAACCTGAGGTTATGTTATCCAATCACGATCAATGTTCGCTCGTTTGATAAAAACAATATTTAAAAGGATATGGGCGAAGATCATATGAATGTAATGTTAATTTTTTGTGACATAACTTGTCTCGGTGGGGGCATGTTCCTGGCTGGGGTATAAGCAATAAAGTGAAGGGTCTTATCAGTACCAAGTATCGATGGTGATGACCCTAATGGCCATCATATGGATGAAATGGTTATGGCTGCGAATAGGAAAAGCCTGAATTATAAAGCCTGACCACAAGCTTACACTATTTTATAGAAGAACCCGGTCAAAGGCTGTTTTGGATCGAAAGTATAGGTTTGACCTTCCCCCCCTGTTTTGTACCAGTTTCTGAGAGAGTTTTTCAA
>CAMYIF010000050.1 GCA_947258415.1 uncultured Pseudomonadales bacterium | reverse complement strand
ATCAGGTTGGGCGGGGTACCAATCAGCGTGGTCATGCCACCCAGTATGGAGCCAAAGGCCAGCGGCATCAGCACCTTGCCGGGAGGGAGTTCCAGCTTGTTGGCCATTTGAATGGCTACCGGCATGAGTAGCGCCAGTGCGCCGACGTTGTTCATGAATGCCGACAATAGTGCCGCGAGCCCGATCAGGGCCAGGATAGTCACCGTCGTTCCTGCTGATGCCGGCAGGAACCGTTTGGCAATGACATCTACTGCGCCCGAGCTTAGCAAGCCGTAACCGAGCACTAGCACGCAGGCCACGGTAACTACGGCCGGGTGTCCAAAACCGGAAAAAGCCTCCTTGCCGGGCACCAGTCCCAAAATGACACAGAACAGCAACGCGCTCATGGCAACCAGGTCATGACGCCATCGCCCCCATAGAAACAGCACCATAATCGAGGCGAGCACTGAAAGAATGATAATCTGGTCGTTTGTCATAAACAGTTTCAATAAGTTAGAAGCCACATGGCGGGTATCATGGCTTTATTAAAACAGGCATCCTAACCGATCATTGTCGTCAAACCAATTGTGCAATCACTTCTGTTTCAGTTTGCTTTACCAGATTTTTATTGATCGTCTTTGCGAGAACACTCATACAATCCTTGCTCAGGCTTTGCCTGATATCACCGAGAAAACGGGGAGGAGCTACAATGATCAGTTCATCAAATTTTCTACCATGGTATTCAGACTGAAGAATGTCACCCAGGCTTTTGGCAAATTTCTCTTCTTCGTGTTTATGGCTGTCCTTGTCACCGGCGAAACTGTGGTAACCCTGGGTGCCACTCTTCTGAAAACCTGCTGAAGCACTGTCAGCGACAAGAATATAGAATATGGTCATTTTTTCTCCCTGGAATCTTTGCGTCTAAAAATTCGGTTAATCCCTTCATCTGTCCCGGGATACCAGGATCTTCAGTTATCTGGCTAAGCATACATCTCCTGTCTCAATTGTCAGTAAAGTCATGAAGGGGAAATAAACAGGCCCGGGAAATGCGAAGTACAGGCCATCACGTGGGTGATGGCATTGGTGTCATATTCATTCCCTGACTTGTAGTGATCAAAATAAGCATTCAGAGCCAACACACGCTCCGGGTATCGGTCGACGGATTGCAAGCCCAATGATAGTCCGTAATTAGTGAACGCGAATTTTATCTCATGCCAGCCTGCCTGGCGACAGAAATAACCGGGTGGCGTAATCCATAATTTATCAATATGGTTGAGGCATACTTGTGTCTGGACCCGGGACCAGTTTTCACTCGGAAAAAAATGGCACAGCCAGAGCATCATGCCGAGGCCAAGGTCCTGGTCGATAGTCAAGGTTCTATAACTTCTCTTTACGAGACCAAGCATGTCATCAATTTCGGATGTCAGTAATTCCTCATCCAGCAACTTGTAAACAACATAGCCATCGTAGGCATCCATGGCACCAAGCCCGAATCCCGGGTAGGGCGCCGATAAATCTTCCTGCATTTTCCAGATAACCCCATGGCCACGGATTACAAAACAAGGATGAATATCCTTGACCAGTTTGACGGCCATGTCGCGATAAGCAGAATTTATGCGTCCGTAGCAACCCAGTGCGAAAACCCACATCGCCAGGTAATGAAAGTACTGGCCATCCCGGTCTGGTTGTTCCCCGATTCGCAAACCCTTTTCCCGGCCCAGCACGCGGTAGACATCCTGGACCAGCTTTTCAGACCGTGTTAAATAGTCTGTATTTCCTGTTTCCTTGTATAAAGAAAGCAACAGCACCAGGCCAAAAGCGTCCGTCCATAAATAACGTAAACCGTTGGGCCAGATGCCATGTTCCTCCATCCACAGCAGTTTCTGTTCAACATAAGCTATGTCTTTCAATGGCATCATTAGTGTTTTTAAAGCCGCAATCATTAAAGGCCAAATGGAAAAGTTTCGGGGTTACCGATGCCTGATTCGGGTCCCAGGGCATCAACAGCCCGGGTCTTGTCAAACCAGATATATTCATCAAACTGGTTTGGCAGGCAGGCATCGTAGTAATGGCTGACCAATTCGGTCTCCGGTCGATATATCACACCAATCGCTCGCTGCAGGCGCGGTTTTTTTAATTCCTGAACCAGTTTTCTGTTGCCATGCCTGAGTGGCAGCAAAAAAGCATTGAGGCCGGCATCATGGCAAAGTCGTTCGTAGCTGTCCGGATGTGAAGGCAGAATCGACTTGATTTCCATGGGTTTTCCCCAATCCGAAGCGGCCGCCACCGTACCTTCGTGGGTACCAAAACCGATAATGTAAGCCTGTTCGGAAAAATGTTCCCGACACTGGGAGCCAATATTAATTTCTCCCCGTGAACCCATTTCAGTGGCTTGGGCATTACCCACATGCGAATTATGCGCCCAGATTATGGCTTTGCTGTCGTCTCCATGGAACTCGAGCAGGTGACGCAGGGTTTCAAACATGTGCTGGTCCCTCAGGTTCCACGATTTAACGGAGCTAAGATACATGAGCCGGTAATATTCTTCCGCATTCTTGACCAGGCGGGCATTGGAGACAGCATCAAGAAAACGGCGGCCATCACGGGCAGCATAATCAAGCCTTTTCTTCATCAGGGTATGTAACATTTCAACTACTTCCCTTTCGCAATCCCTGTCCTTACCGGTCAAACCACTAATACCATAGGCGGTCGGTTCACTTTGCCATGGTGTAAGGCAACCGTAACGCCAGCGGGCCAGTTTCGCGGTGTCCTTGTCTACATCTTCGAGATACCTGATAACCCTGTTAATAGACGAATACAGGCTGTATAAATCAAGCCCGAAAAACCCGAAGCCTTGCTCCTGTGCAGGAAGACTCCTGTTGTAGTTGCGTAACCACTTGACCAGTTCCAGTACCTGGCGATTAGCCCACATCCAGGTTGGAAAACGGTTAAATGTAGTTTCATCCGTCGGTTCCTGGCGGGTGCCCCTGATAAAATGATCAATCTGGGCGGCATCGGGCCAGTCAGCCTCGACCGCCATAAAATTAAAACCTTTTTTCTGAATCAGCTCTTTGGTTATCCTGGCGCGCATTTCGTAAAACTCGGCTGTGCCATGGGTTGCTTCTCCCAGCAGGACAAGCCTGGCGTCACCGACTCGTTCAAGAAGGCCGGTTAAATCAACCGTCTCGATAGAGGGTATGTGAGTCGCTTCTTTTTCGATCAGTTCGGAGACCGGCTCCGGTTTACGGATTTGCACCCTCTTTAGCGCGGGCCTAATTGTTTCCTCGAGCTCGTCCCAGCCTTCTTTTCCTACCAGGGGCACAAATCGCACGGCGGCCAGTTCTTCAACTTTTACCTGTTCGACCCCCGTTCGGGTAATGCGCATTAATGTCTGATTGGTTAACGTTCGGCCGGCCGGTATGACCAGCCTGCCACCTACCCTCAACTGTTTTATAAGCGATTCAGGCGGCTCAGGACTGCCGGCGGTGACAACGATTGCATCGTAAGGTGCCTGTTCCGGCCATCCCAGGCTGCCATCGCCGCAAATTACTTCAACGTTGGTATAATTCAATTTCTGAAGGCGTGTTCTCGCCTGGTGGGCCAGGCTTTTGTGGCGCTCGACGGAATAAACCTGTTTTGCAATTCGGGAAAGTATCGCTGCTCCATACCCGGACCCCGTCCCTACTTCAAGGACCACATGATCGGGTTCAAGGCGGAGTGCTTCTGTCATTAACGCGACAATATAAGGCTGAGATATGGTTTGACCTTCTTCAATTGGTAACGGGGCATCGTCGTATGCAAATTCGGCCAGGTCGAGACCAACAAAGGCTTCGCGGGGAACTTCACGCATTGCGTGAATCACTGCCTTGTTCCTTATCCCGCGTTTCTTTAACAAGTCAAGAAAGGCCTTTTTATCATGACTGAGTGTCTGCATATTCTTTCCCCGCCCTGTAGCAATACTGTCAGCTACAAAACGTTTACCGGTCTGTCAAAAAGGTTTTGAAGGAGTGACAGTCTATCAATTGGAAACCGGTATCTTTATGATTGATATCAATTTGGAGAGCGTCAGCTGACAGACTTCGCCGACCAGGGTTATCGGGGATTGCCAGGATCGATACGGCTGTTAAGCGTGATTAATCGTGCGATGCTGGTGTCTTGATATGCTTATTGCCGGGCCTGCCATCGGCCAGTTTCCTGTAAATTATTCCTCGGCGTACCAGCCACTTTTCGATTTCTACCGCAAATAAAACCAGTGATGACAGAGCCAGGCAAACGGCTAAATCGAACATTGGTAGCGGCTGGGTATAGAAAACTTTATTCAGCGCCGGCACATAAATTACCGCCAGCTGCAATAACAGGGTCAAAACAACCGCGCCCAGCATTGGCAAATTGCTAAACAGGCCGATACTGAACAGCGAAGCACTCTCACTGCGTACCGCCAGCGAGTGGAACAGCTGCGATACGGTGAGCACGGTGAACACCACGGTCTGCCAGTATTCGACCTCGCGTGCGATCGCCCAGGCCTGCGAAGCAATCGAAATACCGCCGACGAACAGGCCAACCCAGAGAATATGCTGCCACATGCCGTGGGCAAAGATGTTTTCTTCCGGCGGCCGCGGCGGACGCTGCATAATGCCAGGTTCAGCCGGCTCGGCGGTAAAGGCCAGTCCCGGCAGGCCATCTGTAACCAGGTTGATCCACAGGATGTGAATCGGTAACAGTGGAATAGGCAAACCGAGGAACGGCGCCAGGAACAGGGTCCAGATCTCACCCGAATTGGAACTCATCGTGTCCTTGATGAACTTGCGGATGTTGTCAAAAATACGGCGTCCTGCCCGAATGGCACGCACGATAGTGGCAAAATTATCATCCAGTAATATCATGTCGGCAGCTTCGCGGGCCACATCGGTACCTTTCTGACCCATGGCCACACCGATACCGGCACGTTTCAGCGCCGGCGCATCGTTGACACCGTCACCGGTCATCGCTACAAACTCACCCTTTTCCTGCAACGCCTTGACGATGCGTACCTTTTGTTCCGGGTCCACGCGTGCGTATACCCGGACAGATTCAACCCTGCTGGCAAATTCATCGTCGGACAATTTGGCCAGTTGGTCACCACTCAAGGCTGCCTGACTACCTTCAGCAATGCCGAGGCGTGCCGCTACAGATATCGCTGTCCCCGGGTGGTCCCCGGTTATCATCACTGGTGTGATCCCGGCCGACAGACAATCGGCAACCGCACGTGGTGCCTCGGGTCTCGGCGGGTCAATCAGGCCCGCCAGGCCAATAAAGGTCAGATCCCGCTCAATGGCCTCGGGTTCAGATATAGTTGGCAGGTCAGGAAATTCGCGCATGGCAAACGCTATCACCCGGAAACCCTGGTTGGCGAGCTGTGTTGCCTGGTCAAGTAAAGACTGTGCGTCATATCCCAATGTGTCATTGGCACCCAGTGCATTGGAACATTGCGCCAATATACGCTCCGGGGCACCCTTGATATAGGCAACCACATTTTTATCAGACCGGTGTAATGTGGTCATCTGCTTGCGCTGGCTATCGAACGGGATAACGGCAAGTCGCGGAGTGGCCTGTTCCAGTGTCGCCTTGTCAAAACCATCCCTGGTGGCGGCCTGGTATAACGCCAGCTCGGTAGGCTCACCATCCGGCTTGCCATCCTTTACCGACACATCATTATTGAGTGCCATTGCCCGCCCCAGTTCTGCAATAGCGTTATTCTCCACCCCCCCGGATAAGGATGAATACTGATGGTTGCCGGCAAAGAACTGCTCTGCGGTCATAAGATTCTGCGTTAATGTGCCCGTCTTGTCGGCGCAGATATAGGTCACGGAGCCGAGGGTTTCTACTGCCGGGAGATTGCGTACCAGGGCGTTATGCCGGATCAATTTTCGCGCTCCCAGGGCAAGCGAAATTGTCACGACAGCCGGAAGTGCCTCGGGTATTGCCGCAACGGCGAGGCTAACGGCGGTTAAAAACATCAATAATAGCGGCTGGCCCTGTAATATTCCGGCGGTAAAGACAATGGCGCATATGGCCAAAATGGTCAGTGCAAGGTAACGGCCAAAACGGTTCAGGCGTACCTGTAGCGGTGTCTTGACCTCGGCTTCTGTTTGCAAAAGCCTGGCAATACGACCGATTTCTGTATCCAGGCCGGTTCCAATCACAACGCCCTTGCCACCGCCGCGAGTGACCAGGCTGCTTTTGAACGCGAGATTCAGGCGGTCGCCCATTGGCAGGTCAGCGTCACCCAGGCTCGCCGATTGTTTTTCAACCGGGTTGGATTCACCGGTTAATGCCGATTCGTCGGCCTGCATTTCTTCTACTTCGAGCAGTCGCAGGTCGGCAGGTACAATGTTACCTGCCTCCAGCATCACGATATCGCCCGGAACCAGGTCAGGGGCAGCTACTGTCAGCACTTGATCGTCGCGCAATACACGAGCTTCCGGGGTTGCCATTTCCCGCAAGGCCGCCACGGCGCGCTCGGCCCTGAATTCCTGCACTGCGCCAATCATGGCGTTGAGCAGAACAATAACCAGAATGGCAATGGTATCCTGCGGTTCGCCGATAAAACCGGAAATCAGCGCTGCAACCAGTAACACCACGATCATGAAATCCGTGAACTGCGAGAACAGCATGGTTAACATGCTGCGGCTTCGCGCTTCGGGGATGATATTTGCACCGTATTTGGCCAGGCGTTGTTGCGCCTCTTGCTTCGATAAACCTGCTGCCGATGTCTCAAGGCTGGCTAATGCTTGGTCAGCCTCAATATTGTGCCAGGTTTCCGGCGCCATTTTATAAACCGGTAAACAGGTAAATGAGCGCGGCAGTTAGCACCGCGACCAGCAGGGTTTTAATGCCGCTGCGCCACCATGAAATCCCGGCAATTCGACCCAGGAAAACACCGAGCAGAAAAATCAGCAGCAGCGCGATGATAATCGCAGCATACAAGGGATATATCGGCAGTGCGAAGCCTGCATTTGACAGCCACAGCGGTGTCAGGATCAACAGGGAAATCACCAGCGGCGCCAGGCCATTGACCAGGGCTATAAGTATCGACATCCGGGTTACGGCCTGTCCATGAGCGCTTTCCTGCAAGTTGCTGATCATTGCATCTTCAAGGTTCGCCAGAGCGCGTTGCCGTTCTGCCGACTCGCTGATGTAGGCGCTACTCAAACCACTTATGGCTAAAGCGATAGCCGCACCCAGGCAAGCGTTGATAATCACGGTCAAGTTGGTATGGCTGCTGACAAGAAAACCAATAATGAGGCCCAGCATGGTAAGTGCGCCATCAAATCCGTTGACCACAAAATAACGGCGCACAATGCTGTGTGTGCGGGTAATGCGTAATAAAAATTTGACTTCTTCGAGCAATTCCACAACTGATTATTCCGGTTTGGTTTCGCCCTGTACTTCTACCTCGTCAACGCTGTGAATCGAGCCCCCCATATCGTTAATAGTGGACTGAACAGCATCAAAATCGATAGCATTTCCAGTGATTTCCAATTGCAGTGTTTCGGTGCTTTCGTCCATCTCGTTAACGGTTAAATGGACATAGTAATCAGCGCCTTTCCTGGCAATGGCCTGGCAAAATTCAAGTGCGTTGGGCTGGTGGGGTTTAAGTACATCCAGGACTATTCTCCTTACGGAAGCCATATCGTTTATCCCTTACTGTTTTTTATTTTGAAAACGCACCTCTCATGGAGCCAGCAGTTACAACAACCAGCGGTCGACAATGCATATTTAAAATGATAGCTGTTACTTTGCCGAGGTACTCATTTTTACTAAACTTAATTTCCATGCTCATATGTACTATACCCCATGATCTATCGGCTTTGCATGAGCCGGCTCAGCTGCCGCTGTAGTCGAAGTGACCCTGGCAACAGGAACGAAGTTTTAAGTGATTCGAAATAAAGGCGCTTTTATCCAAAAGTGTACCTGTTGTTATCCCTCCGTATCTCCCTGTTGAGGAATATTTGCCTGCGTCAATGCAAAGCGGGTCAATACGGGCCCGATTATTTCAAAAAATACGGTAGAACCGATGATCAGGGATAATAATGCCCGCCGGTATTCAGGGAAATGATGAGAAGCGACAAGCGCCATGCCAATAGCGACACCCGCCTGGGGTAGCAGAGCCAAACCCATCCAGTCTTTGGTGTTGGTGTCTGCCCTGCTGCATAGACCACCTATTCTGGTGCCAACGAGTTTTGCGCCAATCCGGCACAGGATATATAGGCTGACCCTGTTCAGCTTTCATTGCGAATAACTTACGTATATTCTACTAACTGCTCGAATAGAAAAATGATTTGAAGCAAGAAAATGGTGATTATATGATCGTTTGATTTGGATCATTCGGCCAAACATCTTTAGTGCTAGACTCGATAAAGCTAGTGAAGATTGCTGTTCCATATTTGAGGACAACCGATGAAAAATATCCTGGTAATTTCTGACAAAGATGACAGTAATACCCTGTCCCTTGAGAAGGGCATGTTCCTGGCCAGTAGTGGCGGTGCGCAACTGGAGATTATTGCGTTCTGCTTTGAGGACCTGCCCAAGCTGTCCAGCCACACAGGAAAATCTGAAGAAGAGCTGAAAAAAGAAATAATGGCATTCAAGAGCAGGGTGCTCGAGGAAAAGCTGCGCAAGGTACTTGCCATAGACAAGCGCTATAGCCAGCTGGAAATCAGCAAGGAAGTCGTCTGGCAAAAGAGTGTGTCCGATTGGGTGGCGGAGCGGACTTCAATAATATCCTACGATCTTGTTGTCAAGACAGGGCATCGCAGCGAGGGAGCATTTTATACACCAACGGACTGGCGCCTGATCCGTACCAGCCAGGCCCCTGTTTACCTGCTGTCAGACAAGACATGGAGAAAGAAAGGCAGGGTCCTGCTAGCACTGGACGTTGATGATAAAAGCACCGCCAAACAAAAACTGAACCGGCAGATCCTGGTAGCTGGCAGGTCCCTGGCGGACGCGCTCAAGGCAGAACTCCATTGCTGCTTCGTCGTCAATATTCCGACCATACTCAAGGAAATGGATGTTGTCGATAAGTCCACATACGTGAAAAAGGCCCGGGAGCACTTTTTTCCAAAAGTAGCCGAGATGGTGAAACCGTTCGGTATACCCGAATCGAATATACACCGGGATGTCGGCGAGCCATCCGGTAAAATTCTTAAACTTGCCGGTAAACTCAAGGTGGATTGCCTGGTGATAGGGTCCATTGGCCGAAAGGGTGTGAGCGGAAAATTATTTGGCAATACTGCCGAGCATGTTATCAAGCATTTGTACGCCGATATGCTGGTTGTCAATCTGGATTGATACGGGTTTTAGCAGCATTCACGGGAATGCTGGCGCACCTTATCCCATTTCTTCAAGAGTCTGCCGAGGGATTCAGGCATGACCGTTTATAATGCCGATATAGCCGCCATGTTTGTTCGCACCGCCGATTTGCTGGAATTGCAGGAGGCCAATCCTTTCCGTATACGTGCCTACCGGCAGGCGGCAAGAACCATCGATGAACTCCCTAAAAGCCTGACAAGCATGCTGAAAGAAGGCGAAGACTTGTCAGAGCTACCTCATATCGGCAAGGATCTCGCCGGCAAAATTGCAGACATAGTCAATACCGGTCACTTCAACGTCATGGATGAACTGGAGAGAGAAATTCCCCCCGGTCTTGTCGATCTTTTATACGTTGAAGGTTTGGGGCCGAAACGGGTATCCGCGCTTTATAAAAATCTCGATATTAAAAATCCGGGTGATCTGCGCCGCGCTGCCATGAGCGGAAAAATCCAGAAACTGCCCCGGTTCAGCGATAAAATTACGCAAAAAATTGTGCATGCCCTGGACGCCAGGGGCACTCAGCAAAAACGGTTAAAATGGGTTCGGGCAGAACAAATTGCCGGTCCAATGATCGAGTGGCTGAAAAAAATCAACGGCGTCAAACAGGCGATAGTCGCCGGCAGTTTTCGTCGCAGGCAGGATACAGTCGGCGACCTCGATATCCTGGTTACCTGCAAAAAGGGAACGCCTGTCATCGAACAATTTGTTAAACACGAGGATGTGACTGAAATTGTCTCACAAGGCAAGACGCGTTCGACCGTGATCCTGGGCAATGGTTTTCAGGTGGATTTGCGCGTGGTCCCGGAAATTAGCTACGGCGCAGCATTGCATTACTTCACAGGGTCAAAAGCACATAACATTGCCGTGCGTGAAATGGGCGTCAAACGCGGGCTCAAAATCAACGAGTACGGTGTATATAAAGGCGAAAAGCGAATCGCCGGTCGCACCGAACAAGAAGTCTACAAACAGGTCGGTTTACCTTACATCGAGCCGGAGATCAGGGAAAAACGCGGCGAACTTGAGGCGGCTAAAGAGGGTAAATTACCGAATCTTGTAGATATCAGGGATATTCGAGGTGACCTGCACAGCCACACCAGCGCTACCGATGGACGAGCTACGCTTCGGGAAATGGCCGAGGCGGCCAAAGAAAGAGGCTACGAATACCTCGCCATCACCGATCACAGCCAGCACCTGACGGTTGCCAACGGCCTCGATGAAAAGCGCCTGCGAAAACAGTGCGCTGAAATTGACCGATTAAATGAAAAACTCAAGGGTATCACCATCCTGAAATCGATCGAGGTAGATATTCTCGCTGACGGTACACTTGACCTGCCAGACAGTGTCCTGAAAGAGCTTGACCTGAGAGTTTGTGCGGTACATTACAAATTTGATTTGCCTGCTGAAAAACAGACCGATCGTATTATCCGGGCGATGGACAACCCTTATTTCAACATTCTGGCGCACCCGACCGGGCGGCTAATTGGCGAACGTTCAGCCTATCGGCTGGATATGGAGCGTATTGTCAAGGCCGCCAGGGAACGAGCCTGTGCACTGGAAGTCAATGCCCAACCCGAACGGCTGGACCTCAACGATATTAACTGCCGTATGGCGAAAGAGGCCGGGGTCATGCTGTCGATTTCCACCGATGCCCATACCACGGGTCAGCTGGATTATATGCGCCTGGGTATAGCCCAGGCCCGCCGCGGCTGGATTGAGGCAACCGATGTAGTCAATACCTTGCCATTGACGAAACTTAGAAAAATTTTAAAACGGTCATAGGGCTTTATTTTTGAACGACATAGTTTTAGAGTTAATTGAACCAGTAGCATGTTTGTGTTTAGTTGATTTAAAACAATAAACATTCCAGCAATCAATAATAAGGTAAGTAAGTTACAAGATTTGTGAATACCGGATTTATCAAGGTTGCGATTTGAACCGGTAAATATCAGATATCAGCGGCTCGCTTTCTACTGTCTTCGAAATTGAAGCCGCAGTTTTAAGTTTATCTTTGTAGAGAGGTGTTGATATGGCTAATAAAAAAGACAATGAATCCCAGGGCATTCACGAGCTCTATTCCAAAGATCCCGTTGAGGCAGATAAGCGGTTATGGGGCAGGGAAGTCGATCCGCTCACTCGAAGGGGTTTTTTGAAAAAATCCAGCTTGCTGGCTATGACGGCAGCCATTGGCAGTATGATTCCTTTTTCCAGTAAAATGCCGGGTGGACTTATTCCGGCAGCATTTGCCGATGAAACCAAACCCTTCACTATCGAAGGCAAGGATGGTTTGCGGGTACTGAATGATCGGCCAATCAATGCCGAAACACCACCTCACCTGCTGGACGATGATTTTACCCCGGCCAAACATTTTTTTGTTCGCAATAATGGACTTCCACCGGATCCGGCATCGATAGGAAATGTAGATAACTGGGAGCTTGAAATCGCCGGTGAATCCTGCGCCAATCCACAAAAATTTACCCTGGCCGAATTGAAAAAAAGATTTAAACACCATACCTATGCACTCCAGATTGAATGCGGCGGCAATGGTCGCAGCGAATTCAATCCGCCGGCCAAAGGTAACCAGTGGACCACCGGCGCGGTCGGTTGTGCCAAATGGACGGGTGTGCGTGTAAAAGACGTACTCGAAGCCTGCGGCATTAAAGATGATGCGGTGTACATCGGTTACTATGGTGCCGACACGCATTTAAGCGGCGACCCTGGTAAAGATACCATTTCCCGCGGTGTTCCCATGTCCAAGGCGCTGGAAGACGAATCATTGATTGCCTGGGGTTTTAACGGTGAGGACATTCCTTACCAGAACGGATACCCGTTGCGCCTGGTGACCGGTGGTTGGCCGGGTTCTACCTCGGGCAAGTGGCTGAAGAAAATCGTTATCCGCGACCGGGTTCACGATGGCCAGAAAATGACCGGACAATCGTATCGGGTACCTTGCGAACCTGTAGCACCGGGTACCAAGGTGGCCAACGAAGACATGTGTATTATGGAATCGATGCCGGTCAAGTCGTTAATCACTTTTCCGCAAAGTGGTGTTACCCATGCGCTCAAAGAGCCCTTTGCATTTCGAGGCAAGGCCTGGGCGGGGGATCTGAAGGTGAAAGCGATGGAAGTGTCCATTGATTTCGGCGCTACCTGGCAGCCCGCTAAGCTGGAGAAACCGGTAAACCGACTCGCCTGGCAAAAATGGTCGTCACAGCTCACGTTTCCACAAAAGGGATACTACGAAGTCTGGGCAAAAGCTACTGACAGCGAAGGAAAAGCACAACCCACTATTGTCCCGGGATGGAATCCAAGGGGTTACCTGAATAATGCCTGCCATCGTATTGCCGTGCAGGTGGTCTGAACCGGAGGAAATCTTATGCAATGGTTCAAACGAGATATATCAAAAATAATGATCCTGTTGTTTGCGGCAGTCTTGCTGTTGCTGGCCTCTTATAACGCAGCTGCAGACATTGACAAGGAATCGGGGTTGATTATCGCCCCCGGTTGGGAAACGGTTAAAACAAACTGCACTATTTGCCATTCGGCAAGTTTTATCACCTTCCAGAAAGGAGACAGGGATACCTGGATGGCAATTATTCGCTGGATGCAGAAAACTCAGGGCCTTTGGGAATTTCCCCCGGATACCGAAAACACCATTCTGGATTACCTGGCAACAAATTACCCGCCGGCTGAAGCCTCACGCCGGCCAAACCTGCCGGCCAGCGCCATGCCGCCGTCCGTTGTTAAATAAACGGGTTTATAGATTTCCTGTTCATACTCAGGAGCTGTTATTGCCCCCCTACCTCTGTCTGCCCGGGTTTTCTGTCTATAAAGAACACCCGGGAAAGAAGAAGCAGGTTTGAAAATTGAATCCGGTTAAATTAAAAAAGTTGAACCGGCTTTAAAGATTGTTTCTATGCACGCCATGATTTTAAAATCAATCGGCTCACTGTCCAAAAATCCCGCTCCGCTGGAGTGGAGCGAGCAACCCGATCCAGTTGCAAAAACCAATGAAGTATTGATTCGTGTCAAAGCTTGCGGTGTTTGTCATACCGAACTCGATGAAATTGAAGGCCGAACTCCGCCACCACAACTACCGGTTATTTTGGGGCATCAGGTAGTTGGCCGCGTTGAGCTGGCGGGCACTGATGTAAAGGGATTAGAACCAGGCGATCGTGTGGGTGTGGCATGGATATATTCGGCCTGTGGAAAATGCCAGTATTGCAACAGGGGTGAAGAAAACCTGTGCCCCAATTTCCTGGCAACCGGCCGTGACAGGAACGGCGGTTATGCCGAGTTAATGTCTGTTCCAGCCGCTTATTGTTACCCAATTCCCGATCAGTTTACCGACACCCAGGCGGCTCCGCTTTTATGCGCGGGTGCTGTGGGCTATCGTTCTCTGCAGCTTGCTGACTTGCAAAACCGTTTTCCTGATACAAAAATTTACGTCTTTGCCCGGGATGAAAAAGAACAGGTTTTTGCCCGGGATCTTGGTGCAGCGTGGGCGGGTAGTTCTATGGAACAAGCGCCGGAGCGGCTGCATGCAATCATCGATACGACGCCGGCCTGGACACCCATTCTCGGCGCACTGGAAAACCTGGAACCCGGTGGACGACTGGTCATCAACGCCATCCGCAAGGAAGGCGGCGACCAAAATGCGCTAATGGATCTTGATTACCCGCGCCACCTGTGGATGGAAAAGGAAATCAAGAGCGTGGCTAATGTTACCGGCAACGATGTTCGGGAATTTCTGGAGCTGGCCGCCGACATCCCACTGCAACCCGAAGTCCAGGAATATCAACTCAAAGAAGCCAACCAGGCGTTGCTGGACATGAAGAACAAGCATATCCGGGGTGCAAAAGTACTGCTAATCGGTTAATTCGCCTGGAAGCGAGTTTGAAATTCCGAAAACTTGCGGTCATTATTACCTGAAGATTCAATCCTAAGTCGAACCAGTGACAAGAGGTTCAATATGTTATTGATAGACCAGATCGCCGAGCAGCATATCCAGGCGGCGATCGAACGAGGTGAGCTGGAAGACCTGCCCGGCTCCGGTAAACCGCTCAACCTGGATGATGATTCACAGATTCCCGCTGAACTTCGTGCCGGTTACCGGTTGCTTAAAAATGCCAATTTCATCCCGCCCGAGCTCAAGATGCGCAGGGAGATACGTAACCTCGAAGACCTGCTTGAGCAATTGACAGACGCCCCCGCCCGGAACCGAACTCAAGCCCGGCTCACCCTGCTAAAAGCGGCTTTGGAAAAACGTAGCAAGGGTGAAAGTATGGTATTGCAGGAAGCGCTCTACCGGCAAAAACTGGTTAAGAAAATGTGTAGTGAATGACGGCGTGGATTATCACCAGCTGCCAGTTTGACCGGCTTTTCCTGCCAGAGTATTGCATCGCTACGCAATCAGCGGTTAACCTGCCAGTTGCATTCAAAGCCTTACTTCAATAAGAAACATTCAATCGTTATACTGAGTCCCATTTGTGGTAATGCCTGGAATGAGTATTCATAAAGCAGAACTTGAATTGGCATTACAAATTAATCTTTAGCAGAATTAATCCCTGCGAAACCTGACTGCCAAACGAATCATTAGGGACTGGATATGGTCGACAAAATCAATGTTAACAAACCACTCGTTATTTTACATGGCGATGAAATGGCCCAAATTGCTTTTGAGCGTATTTTGGAGCAATTCGTTACCGAAAGGCTCGATATTAAACTGGTCGAGATAGACCTGAGTGCTGAAAATCGCCTGGTATCCAATGGGCAAGTGGTTGTCGATGCCATTGACGCGCTCAAAGAACACGGCGTCGGGGTTAAAAACGCGGGCATGACGGTTAATCGTCAACAGCTTGATGAGTTGCTAGCCAAGTACCCGGGTATTGAAGAAAAAGCACTCAATAAACTGGCAACCAAATCACCCAACGGCGCCATTCGTAAAGGCATTGGCGGCAATATTACCCGTGAGGATATCGAATTCCGCAATATACGGCACAGCCCTCCGGAGTGGGTCGGGCGTGATATCGAAGTCGATACCATGGCAACGGGTGGTAATAAAGACAGCGCCAACGACCTCTCCAAAGCCACCGGTGTTGCCAGGGTTATGTTTGTTGGCAGTAGCGGTGACCCGGTCGAACTGCATCGCCGTTTTATCAATAGGGGTGATCCCTGGCTACTGTCCACGAATGACCTGGACGAGGTCAAAACCTGGGCCCACCGATTTTTCCAGCGTGCCCTTGATGAAAAACGCGACGTTTACCTGGGTTTAAAAGACACGGTGATACCCGGATACGATGGTGTGATGCGCAAGGCGGTTGAAGACATTTATACCAGTGATTATAAGGATAAAATTGCCGCTGCCGGGCTTAAATATCATTACGAATTGATCGATGCCCAGGCCGCCCGGATTGTTGCCAACCCGCCCGAACGCGGGCTTTGGGGGGTCCCAGACAATAACACCGGTCGCAAATTGTACAAATTGGTCGAATACCTGAAAATGTATGGCATTCCGGCCAACCGCAAATACCACGTCTCCATATCGCGTATGAGCGCGGGTGGCGGTGATCAATACGGCAGTTTTAATGCGCCCGCCGAAGAAGACGGCATTATCAAGGTTATCGTTGATGGTGACGAAAAACACGCGCGCAGGATAAAGAAAGGCGACCCGATTCTGTTTATGACCAACGATAAACAGGCCATCAAGGATTGGGTCAGCCAGGTTTTTCGTGATGCATCGAAAAAAGATAAGGAAGTCTATTTTGGCCTAAAGCGCGAGTATATGAAATACGATGATGTTTTCAGTGACGTGATCACCGAAGTGCGCCAGGAACTGGCGAAAGCGGATACGCCGCCACCGTCGTTTATGATTATGCGTCCGTCGAGCCAATTACGGAAAATGATTACCGATCCGCCCAGGAATGCACTTTATCCCGCGCAAAACCTGGACGGCGATATCTTCTCTGACATTGCTGCTGCACTGGGCGGCAGCCTGGCGACTGCAAGTTCCATAATTGACAGCAAGGATGGCACCATGCTTTACGAAGCGCCGCACGGGACGGCTCACGACCTGTATGTAAAATACCTGGAAAGCAACGGGGAAGTGTGCATTTTTAATTCTTCAGCGCTCATTTATGCCCTGGTCAATGCGCTGAATACCCTGGGTCAGCGAGAAGGCAATGAAGCCCTGATTCAATATTCCGGGCGGTTAAAGGCAGCATTGATCAATACGGTGGGCCAGGGAATCATCACCG
>CAMYIF010000049.1 GCA_947258415.1 uncultured Pseudomonadales bacterium | reverse complement strand
TACCCTGATTATTATAGTTTACAGTATCTCTATCCTCGGGCTTACGCTGATTCCCGGAAAGGATGATTTCGGCAACCCCTGGCAGATGGATTTTTTCCATGCTTTTTACTTTGTCAGCTTCATGGGCTCCACGATCGGTTTTGGTGAAATTCCCTATCCATTTACACCCGAGCAAAGGCTATGGGTTACCTTCTCCATTTATGCAACGGTCATATCCTGGTTATACAGTATCGGTACTATTTTCAGGCTGTTTCAGGAACCGAATTTTAATCGCCTGATCAAGCATACGCGTTTTGCCCGCCGGGTAAGTCATTTGCAACAACCCTTCTATATCGTTTGCGGATACGGTGCCACAGGCTTTCGTATCGTAAACCAGCTCCATAACCACGGAATTAAAACCGTGGTTATTGATTCTTCCCAGCAGTTGATTGACCAGCTTGAGTCTGAAGAAATATCCATGGTGGTCCCCTATTTGTGTGACGACGCGTCCCATCCGCATATTCTTGAACTTGCTGGCATCAACAGTGAACTGTGTGTCGGAGTGCTGGCCCTTACCGCCGACGATCACACCAACCTGACCATTGCCATCGCCAGTAAACTGGCAAACCCCATACGCGTTGTCATCAGCCGCACCCAGTGCAGGGAAACCACCGCAAACCTGGCTTCATTCGGTACCGATTTTATTGTCGATCCATTTGAAATATTCGCCAGCAATTTGATTGTCACCTTGAAACAACCGTACAAACAAATTCTTCACAACCAGATAGTCAATCCCAGGCATAACGTCTGGATGTCACCCCACCAGAATATGGAAGGCTCATGGGTGATATGCGGTTATCGTCGGCTAGGTAAGTCACTGCATAAGTATTTCGAAGAAAACGATATTAAGACGACCTTTATTGAAATCGACCCGGTCAGGACCGAAGCGCCAAAAGACACTATTATTGGTACTGGCACCCAGGCTAAAACGCTGCTGAAAGCGGGCATAAAGGATGCTGTCGGCATTATAGCGGGAACCACCGACGATGCCGATAACCTGTCGATCCTAATTACTGCGCGCCAGATAAAAGCTGACCTGATTACCGTGGCTCGACAAAACAAGCTTTTCAACAAACCGGTTTTTCGGGCAGCGGAAGTGAATGTCATTTTCGAATCCGGGCGTATTATTGCCAATGAAATCTATATCCTGTTGCGCACGCCACTGCTCACAGATTTCTTCGGGCTTGTTATGGAGCAAAGCGAAGAGTTGACCCGGGAGTTGATTATTCGCATTAATAGAAAAATCGCATACCTGGAGATGGATGTCTGGACGATCAATATCGCCAAATCTGAATCCGTAGCAATCTACGACGCGATTCAGGAAGAGATTTCCATCAAGGTTGGCCATTTAACGTCAGATCCACGAAACCGCAAAGTGCCTCTACCTGCTGTCCCGTTACTCCTGAAAAGAGGCAAAAACTTCCAATTGCTGCCCGAAGACGACACCCGGCTCAAACATGGTGACCAAATATTATTCTGTGGTGAATCCAGCGCACAAAATTACATGCGCTGGTCGTCCAACAATCATAATATTATGCGCGTAATCAAGGAAGGTCATGGCGAACCCGATGGCTGGCTTTGGCGCAAACTTAATCAGATGAAAAGGGAGCGCCAGAAAAAATCTGCTTAGCCGTTGCCACTTTTTTTAAAACAAGCTGTTTATACCCAGAGCCTGAGCCCATCGATACTCGCGGATCAATTCATCAACTAAAATCAACTAATACCTAAAATTCATGAAGGCCAGCGGGGTCCAGATGTGACCTTTGAGATCCTTGAAAACAGCGCCTTGGCAGAACTGTCTATCGACGACATCTTCAAAGGAAAAACGGTTGTTGTTTTCTCTTTACCCGGTGCCTTAAGCCGACATGCTCGTCATCACATGTGTCTCGCTATGTGCGTGCAGCCACCAACCGCTCGACCGTACCTCAGATTTTCATCGGTGGAAAACACATTGGAGGTGCAGATGAACTGGAAGCCTACTTCGAGTTATAGCGGGTAAAAGGTTTAACGCGGGATATAAAAAACCGGTAAAAGGCTTGAACTCGCAAGCCTTATATATCTGGATTCATTCCCGGCAGGCAAGTTTTAATAGATTGTGGAGCTAAGCACACCAAGCATATTCCAGGCTTCAACCTGCGAATGTTCAATCGCTTCGTCCATATCGGATAATTCAATCCCGGCTGTTTCCCACGCCGATGGATTTATCAGTTGCAGGTAATCAATGCTCGGCTCATCTTTTGTTTCCTGCTCCATCCAGCTGGCTGCCAGAGTGGCGATATGTAAAATAGAGGTAATAACGGGATCGACCGTTGCCGATTGCGGATCGTGTTGATGCTCGACCGCGTCAATTACCGAATCTGGCAAGCTCCATATTTTCAACAACTCGGCACCACATTCAGCAAAGGTAAAACCAAGCACTTCCTGTTCCCGTTGCCAGGGTAACAGGTCGCTTTCTTCCAGCAGGATAGCAGCGGCTTCCTCGGGTTTTTTGTTCAAAACCACCAGTTTACCGACATTGTGCAGCATACCTATAACAAACAGTCCTTCTGTATCCTTCAGATTCGTCGCCTTTCCAAGATGCCTGGCAACCAACCCGGTATCCACGTTATGACGCCAGAAGCTGTCCATATCGATAACATCCGGGGGTATGCCTTTGAATGAAGACACAACCGAGGTGGCCAGAACCAGGTTGGTTAGCTCCTTGTGACCGATCAGGGTAATGGCCCTCGAAATGGTGCCTATCTGTGCCGGAAAATTATAAAAGGAGCTGTTGGCTATCTTAAGTAAACGAGCCGACAGGCCTGTATCCATAGCGATTAATTCGGCTATTTGATCAACGGTTACATTCTCGTTATTGAGTAATTTTTGTAATCTCAGGTAAATATCGGGCAGTGTAAATAGTCGACTTGCTTTTTTGGCAAGCTGGGCTGCTGTACTCATAGGTCATCCCACGCTAGGTTCTGTTGTTAATTACCGGTTTAAGGATTCATTAAAAAAGAATAGCAGATGTCGTGAAAATTTCTGTGATTTGTTAACCGATATCGCTAGAAGCAAGAGTGTTGATCAAGTGTAGGTGCGCCGGACGCGAGCATTGATGCTGCAGAAAAGTTCGTAGGAAATGGTATTGGCCAGTTCGGCAATTTCCTCGACGGGCAATTGCTCGCCCCAAAGGGTAACTTCGTCGCCAATTTGTACGTCCCCCAGGTGGGTGACGTCAATATTAATCATATCCATGGATACGCGCCCGACCATGGGAGCTCGCTCTCCATTGACAAGAACCGGTGTACCCGAGGGTAAACAACGCGGGTATCCATCAGCGTAACCAATGGCGGCAATGGCAATGCGGCTGGCTGTTTTGGCATTCCAGGTGCCACCGTAACCGACACGATCGCCGGCTTCCAGTTCCTGCAGCGATATCACCGACGTTTTCAGGGTCATCGCGGGTTTCAGGCCTGTTTTCCGTTCGCGCCAGTCAGGGAAAGGGCAAGCGCCATAAAGCATGATGCCGGGACGAACCCAGTTCCTGTGGGTAACCGGCCAGGCCATAATACCGGCAGAATTAGCCAGGCTCACGGGTGCGGAAGTATCCCCGACCGTGCGATCAAACAGCGCAACCTGCTGAAGGGTAAAATCATTTCCTGCTTCATCAGAACAGGCCAGGTGACTCAATAATCGTACTTTGGAGACATTGGGGCTTGTCCGCAAGCGTTGATAAATAGCGGTAAACTCTCTCACCGGGAAACCCAGACGCTGCATCCCGGTATTCAGTTTTAACCAGACAACTACGGGTCTGGCACAGGTTTGGGTCTCAAGAAGAACGACCTGATCCAGCCTGTGTATGACCAGGTCCAGCTGAAGCTCAACGGCCATTGCCAGTTCTTCAGCATCCTGGGGGCCTTGCAAAATGGTAATTGGCTGAGTGATTCCGGCATCACGCAACGGCTCGGCTTCGATAGCAAATGCGACACAGAATGCGTCAGCTTCGGGTAATACCCTGGCAACCTCGACGCTGCCATGGCCATAGGCATTGGCTTTAAGGACGGGCATTATTTTCTGTTCGGGAGCGAAACGTTTGATAACCTGGTAGTTATTGGGAAAGGCTGCCAGATTAATAATTGCCCGGGCAGGATGTTTCACTCAAAATCCCCGTATCCTTCATAACTTCCAGGGGCCAGGTCTTCAAACTTGGTGTACTTGCCAATGAAGGCCAGGCGGCATGTGCCAATCGGGCCGTTTCGCTGCTTACCGATAATAATTTCTGCGATGCCCTTGTCCTGACTTTCTTCGTTGTAGACTTCATCCCGGTAAATAAAGGCAATCAGGTCGGCATCCTGCTCGATGGCACCCGACTCGCGCAAATCTGACATCACCGGGCGTCTGTTTTGCCGTTGTTCCAGGCTCCGGTTAAGCTGGGAAAGGGCTACCACCGGCACGTTCAACTCTTTTGCCAGCGCTTTCAGTGAACGCGATATTTCAGAAATCTCCCCTACCCGGTTTTCGGACTTTTCCTTTACCTGCATCAATTGCAGGTAATCAACCATGATCAGGCCGATCTGGCCATGCTCGCGTGCGATTCGTCTCGCCCGTGAACGAACTTCGGTGGGAGATAACGATGCGCTGTCGTCAATAAACAGGAGTTTGTCCGAAAGCAGGGTGGTCGCCGAAGTCAGCCTGGGCCAATCGTCATCATCGAGCTGACCAGTCCTGATTTTTGTCTGGTCGATGCGCCCGAGTGAAGACATCATACGCATCATCAACGATTCACCCGGCATCTCCATACTGAACACCAGCACCGGTTGATCAACCGACATCACGGCATGCTCTACCAAGTTCAGCGCAAAAGTGGTCTTACCCATCGAAGGTCGACCCGCAACGATAACCAAATCTGAGGGCTGCAGTCCGGCGGTGAGCTTGTCGAGTTCGGTAAACCCGGTACTTAGCCCGGTGATGGCATTGTCCGAATGAAAAAGTTCACCGATCCTGTTGATGGTTTCGGCCATAATCGTTTTCACAATCCTTGGGCCGGAAAGCTGTGGTCTTGTTTCCGCGATCTGGAATACCTTGCGCTCGGCGTCGTCAAGAATTTCGTTGCTATGTCGACCCTCGGTATGAAAGGCATCGTCGGCAATTTCGCCGGCAACGCCTATCAGCTGGCGCAACACCGAGCGTTCCCTGACGATTTCTGCATAGGCCCGGATATTAGACACGCTGGGAGTATTGTTGGCCAACTCGCCAAGATAGGCCATACCGCCGACCCCTTCCAGTTGGTTAAGCCGGCTCAATGCCTCGGAAAGAGTTATAACGTCCAGGGGTTCACTGGCTTCGGCCAGTTTGGTCATTACCTTGAAGATCATACGATGATCGTGGCGATAAAAATCCTGCTCGATAACTACTTCGGCAACCGCATCCCAGGCGTTATTGTCCAGCATCAGGCCGCCAAGGACCGATTGTTCTGCCTCGATGGATTGCGGGGGAACTCGAAGGGCCGATGTTTCCTGGTCGATCATTGCGGGTTGATTCATAATAAATTACAGGTCGGTAATAAAAAAAACACCATGCGCTAATTTGCCTTGTACAAACGCATGGTGTCTATTTCACATTATTATTTACCTTGGCGCAATGATGTTGCGAACAAGATTCACAGGTGTATTAGGCGGTAATTGTTGAATTATTCCGGCTGAATATTAACCTTGACCGTGACAGTAACATCGCTGTGCAGTTGTATATCAACGTCAAATTCACCGATATTGCGCAACGCGCCTTCGGGAAGTCGTACTTCACTCTTGTCAACTTCGGTACCAGCAGCCGTTAGCGCGTCAGCAATATCACGGACACCAACCGAACCAAATAACTTGCCTTCTTCACCCGCTTTGGCATTGATAACCAGTTCCTTGCCATCGAGCGCCTGGCCCCTGGTTTCGGCGGTGCTTTTTGCTTCGTTGGCTATCTTTTCAAGCTCTGCACGTCTTGCTTCAAATTCGGCAAGGTTCTGTTTGGTAGCAGGTACTGCCTTGCCATAAGGCAGCAGGTAATTACGACCAAAGCCGGCTTTCACTTTAACGGTATCACCCAGATTGCCGATCTTACCCAAATTTTCTAACAGTATTACTTCCATCATTAAATCCTCTTGAATCTTTTCCCGTATTTTTTTCATCTACCTGTCCAGGACATCAACAGGCAGAAAATAATAATCAATCTTCTGCTTTGGTCGCCAACTCTATCGACAAGGCGAATACAAATTAACCTAGGTTTTAATCCGAGCCCTGAAGTCGAAAATGCTATCCAGCGACGCCATCAAAATAATCAGCAAACTAAGATAGGGACCGATAAAAAATATCGATACATAAAAAGCAACCAACCAGTGCACACTCATCTTTTTCTTTCCGACAACACCGTGAACCAGGGCAATACCAGCGATCATAAAAGGTATTGCCAGAATCGGAATCCAGGATAGTAGCGCGGGATTCAGTTCGCCGCCAAAAGCCATCACGAAAAATAATGGCACGGCCAATGTTTTCGGCAAAATCAGCTGGTGAAACTCGGTCTTGAAACCGCCCGGGTTGTATAACAGTGACTGCCACCATCTACCCAGGATCAAACTGGCAATAATAGCCAGTAAATGGGCTGAAGCGAGTACACCCGAGAAAATACCGGGTAATATTTCCTTCAACTTTGCTGTTACTTCGTTGCCTGTCTGTGCGGCTATCTGGTCAAGAAACTGATGGCCCATATCGACAAACAGCTTGAGCACATCCGCTAAAAGCAACGGCATCAGCCAGCTGATAACCAGCCCCAATACCACCCCGGAAAAAAGCGTGTACGTCCAGGAAACGGTAGTCCTGAGGATGTATGCCAGTATTGCACTTCCGGCTATAACCAGTATCGGCGTCGGGTCATTCTTTAAAACAAGCCACGCGCTGGCCGGCAATACGGCCCAAAATAAAACTGCAAGCCCTTGGGCCCAACCCTTGCGTAATACGATCAGCGAAATGGCAGCAGCGCTGACCCAGAACATCAAGGGAATTGCGGCTGAAACAGTCGCAACAATGATGGCCTCTTTCTGGCCCTTCATTGAGTATTCAGCTATTGCACGCACAATTTCTCTGTCCCTTGGGACCCGCGGTGTTACTCGTGCGAATCAGTATACGGTATTAATGCCAGGTAACGGGCACGCTTGATGGCGGTTGCCAACTGACGCTGGAAACGGGCCTTCGTGCCGGTAATACGACTGGGAACAATTTTGCCAGTTTCTGTCACATAAGCTTTCAGGGTTTCCAAATCCTTGTAATCGATTTGTTTAAAGTCTTCCGCTGTAAAACGGCAATATTTACGACGACGAAAATAACGTGCCATCATTATACTCCTGTATAAAATCTTGTTTCACTATACCGGGTGTATTACCGGTATTACTTAAATTACTTGTCAGTCAGACAACTATTGCTTCTCTTCCAAGGCCTCGGTTTTCGGTTCAGCTTTGCTGGATTCCGTGGCTTTATCAGAGGCTTCGGATTTTGTATCTGCTTCTTTAGTTTTGGCTGCCGGTGTTGGAGATGTGCGGGTATTGGTGCGCGAATCAGTGCGCTCTTCGCGGCTCTCGCTAGCCTTGATGGGAGAAGCACCTGTTACTGGCTCTTTAAGCGTGATCACAAGATTGCGAATGACCGCATCATTAAAACGGAAGGCATAATCGAGCTCATTCAAAGCCTTGGTTTCACACTCAATGTTCATGAGTACGTAATGTGCTTTGTGAATTTTATTAATTGGATACGCGAGTTGGCGTCGCCCCCAATCTTCCAAACGATGAATCTGGCCTCCGCTATCTTTTACAATAGAGGTATAGCGTTCGATCATGGCCGAGACCTGACCACTCTGATCGGGATGTACAAGAAATACTACTTCATAGTGCCGCATGGTTTCTCCTTACGGTTTAGGCAGCCTCATTCTTGTAGAATGAAGCAAGGAGTCAATAGTCAAATTTTTAGAACGGCGCATTCTAGACCCGGCGAACACCAGATGCAAGTTTTTCACAGCAATTAGCAGCCCGTCCAGCCAAAAAGAAACCTAATCTTGCTGCATGCGTTGCCGCGCCGCTTCAAACAGGCAAACACCGGTGGCAACAGACACATTTAAACTGCTGACCTGGCCCGACATCGGGATATAAACCAGCTCATCGCAATGCTCCCTGGTGAGCCTGCGCAGACCCTTGCCTTCCGAACCCATCACGATGGCGCGCGAACCGGTCAAGTCGGCATCGAACAGCGAGCCGGCTCCCTCAACGGCTGTACCTGTTATCCACAAGCCGGCTTCCTGTAATGATTTCAGGGTGCGTGCCAGGTTAGTCACCCTGAAAAAAGGAATGGTTTCAGCCGCACCCGAAGAAACTTTGCTGGCAATCGCATTCAGGGGCGCGGAATTGTCCTTTGGCACGATTACTGCGTGCACACCAGCAGCATCGGCGCTTCTCAGGCAGGCACCCAGGTTATGCGGATCGGTGACACCGTCGAGAACCAGCACCAGGGGTTCCGTGATTGCCCTCAATAAAGGTACCAGGTCATGTTCATCATACTCGGACCTGGCAACAACAATGGCGACAACGCCCTGGTGATTGCCTAGCGCCATTTGGTCCAGCTTTTTGCCGTCAACCTTCTCGGTCACAACCTTTACCCGGTTGGTCAGGCGAAGAATATGCCTGATGCGTGAATTTAATTTATCACGCTGAATCAGCAGCTTTGTAATCCGCTCGGGACTTCGTTCAAGCAGGGCCTGGACGGCATGGATGCCGAATACCAGGTTATTATTTTCCGAATGTTGGCTCATGGAATGAGCGCTCGCTGGTATCGAACCAGGAAAGACGGGTTAAAATCTGGAAACCACATGGGTTACTTGCGCCGGCGCCTGCTTTTATTAACCCGTTTACCGGTGTCCTTCTTGCCCGCTTGCCGCCTGCCACCTTGTTTTTTACCGGCGTGCTTATAATCCCTTTTCTTTTTCGGGGCCTGTTTGGTGCCATCCTGCGGCAATTCAAAATCTATTTTTCGTTGCTCAAGATCGACACGTACCACTCTCACACTTATTTTGTCACCCAGGGAGAAGCTGGTATGCGTTCGCTCACCCGTCAGGCGGTGCTTGACCGCATCCAGGTGATAATAGTCGTTACTCAGAGCGCTGACATGGACCAGGCCTTCAACGTAGATATCCGATAACTCGACAAATAACCCGAACGCGGTTACCCCGGTAATGACGCCGTCAAAGACCTCGCCGACGCGGTCCTGGACAAATTCGCATTTCAACCAGTCGGTGACATCGCGTACCGCCTCGTCGGCGCGTCGCTCGGTTTTAGAGCAATGATCACCCAGCTGCATGGCCTGGTCTATCGTGTAAGGGTAAATCTGTTTTTTAGGTATTGGCCGGGTTGCAGGGACTCGTTTGACATGCTGGCTTTTCCTGCGACTGCGAATTACCGAACGAATCGCACGGTGAATGAGCAAATCCGGGTAGCGCCTGATGGGAGAGGTAAAATGCGCGTATGCATCGTAAGCCAGGCCAAAATGGCCTTCGTTTTTCGGGCTGTAAATTGCTTGTTGCATCGATCGTAACAGGACCGTTTGAATCATGTGCGCATCGGGCCTGCCGGCAATTTTGTCTATTAGCCGACGGTAATCCCTGGCCTGGGGCTTGGCGCCGCCGGTCAGGCTCAAACCCAGTTCGGCCAGGAATTCCCGCAGGTCGGTCAGTCTGTCTGCGGTCGGCCGTTCGTGCACACGGTACAGGCCGGGCAACTTGTGCTGTTCAAGAAAATCGGCGGCGGCAACGTTGGCGCATAGCATGCACTCTTCGATCAATTTGTGTGCTTCGTTACGCCGCACCGGTACGATTTGCTTTATTTTCTGATTTTCACCAAAAATTATGCGTGTTTCATCGCTGTCGAAATCAATCGCACCACGTTTATCACGGGCTTTACGCTGCACCTTGTAAAGTGCATACAGGCTTTCAAGGTGGGGCACAATGGATGCAAAAACAGCGCGCTGTTTTTTTCCTTCCCCGGTATCGGCCTGTTCGAGGATCTGGCTTGCAATCGTGTAGGTCAACCGGGCGTGAGAAGTAATTAGCGCTTCGCAAAAACTGTAGCCAGTGACTTTACCGCTGTCATTAATAGTCATTTCACAAACCATGGCCAGCCGGTCTACCTGCGGGTTAAGCGAACAAAGTTCATTGGATAACAGTTCCGGCAACATGGGGATAACCTGCGACGGGAAATAAACCGATGTACCTCGCTCGTATGCCTGTTTATCCAGTTCCGAGTCGACGCGAACATAATGCGAAACATCGGCAATGGCGACAAACAGGCGCCAGCCTCTATTCCGTGGTTCGCAGTAAACTGCGTCATCGAAGTCCCTGGAGTCTTCACCATCGATGGTTACAAACGGTAGCTCCCTTAAGTCAACACGACGCTCTACTTCAAGATCACCGATGGTCTTTTCGACATTATCCAGCGAGTCTCGAAGCGCGCTGGACCATTCGAAAGGAATGCCGTGTACCCGTAGCGCAATATCGACTTCCATGCCCGGCGCCATATGATCGCCCAATACCTCGACGATACGGCCAACGGCATTATTACGACCACTGGGGTACACCATGATTTCGACGCGAACTATTTGGCCCGCACTGGCGCGCACCGGGGAATCTTCGGCAATCAATATATCCTGATTAATGCGTGCATTGTCCGGCACCACGAAACCGACACCGTTTTCCACGAAATAACGCCCGACCAATGCACTGTGCGCGCGCTCGAGGATATCAACAATTTCGCCTTCTCGCTTACCCCGATTATTCAGGCCCGAAGGCCTGACCAACACCCGGTCTCCGTCAAACACCTTGCTCATCTGGCGGTGGCTTATATATAAATCCTCGCCACCTTCGTCGGGTATAAAAAAGCCGTAATTGTCTTTGTGGCCCTGTACCCGGCCCTTGAGCAGGTTCATTTTGTCGATCAGACAAAACGCACCGCGGCGGTTTTTCATTAACTGACCGTCCCGGCGCATGGCATTCAGGCGACGCCTCAGCGCCTCCATTTCATGTGCCTCGGAGAGGTTCAGGGCCGTGCACAAATCTCCGTGGGTAATGGGTTCGGCAAGTTGCTGCAAGAATGAGAGGATATATTCGCGGCTGTAAATGGGCTGTTCGTACTTGGCCGCTTCGCGTGAAGAAAAAGGGTCGGATTTTTTGGAGCGTGACATGATTTAACCAGAAATGGACAATGGCGCTATTGTATCGACAAACAATGGCTAACAATAGGTTTTATCAAAGCAATTTGATTGACAAGCGGCGATGACAGAAGTAAAGTTTTCGCCCTCGTTACAAGCACATACCTACCCAGGGGGTGCGACGTGCAGGATGCACGAGTGTCGCGGGAGGCACGAGCCCAGGGATGGGCGAAGGTAGAACAATGCAGGAGCAATTGTCGAGGACGCCGGGAGCGACAAATTGGTCCAGTGCGAAGCGCTGGTAGAGTACCGTTTATACCAGGGCGGGCTCTGAACAACGAAAGTCCATCTATGCCCAGGTGGTGAAATTGGTAGACACGCTAGCTTCAGGTGCTAGTGGCCGCAAGGTCGTGGAGGTTCAAGTCCTCTCCTGGGCACCATTTCAAATCTTCGATTATCATGCTCCCTTAGAGGAATATTCCGGCCAGCTGACAAAGCGCTGGCGTGAACCTCAGCTCGAAGCTTCGCTTCGGTCAGAAGCTCACCCTCTCATGGGCACCATTTCAAAGCAACTCGAACCTGTCCCATGATACATCCATGTAGCATCTCCGAGCCGCTGACTCAACGGCTTCGGGTCGCTACGCTTCATAGCCCTCGCCTTCAGCGGCGCAAAACACAACGGGTTTTGCCCTGGGCACCATTTCCTGGTTAAAGGGGAACACTTTTAATTTTACGGGAAGTAGAATTCTGAGTATTGATCAAGGGGCTCACTTTTTTGCCTACTATTGCTATTGCGAGCAAAAATTAATTGCGCCCCTTTACTGCTCTCTAATGCGACAGTCTCTGCGATCAGAGAACCTCCAGCAGCTCCACATCAAATACCAGGGTCGCATAAGGACCAATTGCATCGCCAGTGCCACGCTCACCATAGGCGAGGTTGTAAGGTAGATGTAAACGCCATTTGGAACCGGCATTCATCATCTGCAGAGCTTCTGTCCAGCCGGCGATAACACCGTTAACCGGGAATTCTGCCGGCTGGCCACGCTCAACAGAGCTGTCAAACACAGTGCCATCGATCAGTGTGCCGTGGTAGTGGGTGCGGACAGTAGAAGTTGCAACCGGCTTTTCGCCAGCGCCTTCTACCAGCACTTCATACTGCAAACCGGACTCGGTTACGGTCACTTCATCGCGCCTGGCATTGGCATCCAGGTAGGCCTGACCGGCAGCACCCAGCTCTTTTGCTTTCTCCGCTTCGGCGGTTTTCATGCGAGCCTGGATTTCTTTAAATGCGGAATTGATATCATCGACGCTCACTTGCAGTTCGGCACGAATCAGTGCATCGGCAAAGCCTTCTTTAGCGGCCTCGATGGAGAAGCCTTCAAAAGGTGCTTGAGCCAACTGATCGCCCATCTGGCGGCCAACTCCATAACTGGCTTTTTCTTCCAAAACCTGGAATTTTTCTGACATAGTCATATCTCTATCTGGTATTTTAAGGAGGGTGCGAGTCTATCACAGCGACCCAAAAATAGTTACGGCCCCTTTTTAGAAAAAGTTCCTATCAATAATTACTTTCCTTTCAGGTAGCGTTCATCCCTGAAACTGAATACCCACTTTGGCCGGTATACGACAAACACCGTAATCAGACCACAGGTAATAAATGCCTCTGCAAAACCCAACAGGTAGTAATAAGGCAGAAATTCATATACCAGCATGTGCCAGTCATAGGCACCGAATATTGCCAGCAACAAAGCCGAGACTGTGCCAACAATAATAAAATTTATTGCTGAACCAAAAAACGCGGACAGGAACAGGTAAATAAACAAATGGCGTGGCATGAAAGCCTCAATAACCAGGAAAAACAGGTAACAGATTGAAACAGACAGGTATGCATTTATAAGTGAGGTAACAACGAGATTAACCGGCGCGCTGTGGCCC
>CAMYIF010000048.1 GCA_947258415.1 uncultured Pseudomonadales bacterium | reverse complement strand
TCATCGAAATCTGCCGGCGCCGCTGGATCTGGTTTTCCGCAACATGCGGCGTTTCCTTGCGGGCGACCCGCTGGTCGACGCGGCGCGCCCGGAACCGGGCTATTGATCGACCTACCAAAACCAACAATCAAAACCGGAGCTGAAGGAGGAAACAAATCATGGCTTACATCGTTCCCGCCACCATGCAGGACGCACTGCCCGATCCTGCGCTAGTCGCGCACAAAAAATCCGAACTGGAACGGGCCGGCGTGAAATATGTTCTGTCCTGCTGGATCGATCTGCTCGGGATACCAAAGACCAAGCCCGTGCCGCTGGCTGAATTCGAGGCGCTGTGCGCGGGCAGGGGCCCGCAGTTTGCGGTCCACTCCATATCGTTCGTGCCCGAGCTGGGTCCGTCGGATTCCGACCAGATTCCCGTACCGGATCTCGACACGCTCATGGTATGCCCGTGGGACCCGACCTGTGCGTGGGTGTTTGCGGACCTGTGGTGGGAGGACAGGCCTTACAACCTGTGCCCGCGTCTGGCCATGAAGCACGCCGTTCAGAGCGCCCACGAAGCCGGGTATACCGTACATGCCGGGGTGGAGCCCGAGTTCATAGTGATGAAATGGCACGAGGGAGAGCCCGTCAAGGCCCTGGACGACGACCCGCTTCCGGGTTCGGGACTGCGCCCGCGGCGACAGGCATTCGGTTACGACGCCGAGTATTCGATTGACTCCATGGGTTTTCTGGGTGAGCTCATCGACATCCTGGGTAGACTCGGCTGGGGGCTTCACGATGTCGTCGCCGAGGGCGCCTACTCGCAATTCGAACTGGACTTCAGCTACACCGACGTGCTCGGGATGGCCGACCGGCTGGTGTTCCTGCGTGTACTGCTCAAGGAGGTCGCGAAGAAGCACGGAATGTTCGTCACATTCATGCCCAAGCCGACCACCGGCGACTGGCGCTCCGGGGCGCACATGAACACCTCAATACAGCCGACGGCCCAGCCCGGTCTCAACATCTTCGAGCAGGACGGGAAATGGTCGCCTGATGCATATCACGCGGTGGCGGGTCTGCTGCGCCACGGCGGCGCGCTCACCGCACTGGCCTGCTCCACGGTCAATTCATACAATGGCCTGGTGCCCAAGGTGGGCGGCTTCGAGGGCGGCGTATACACCTGGGCACCGACGCACATGACCTACGGTTACAACAACCGCTCCGCGATGCTGCGCCTGCCCCAGAATCGCTTCTGCATCGAGAACCGTGCCGCCGACATGTGCATGAACCCCTATTTCGGTCTGGGCATGAGCATCATGTGCATGGTCGAGGGCCTGACCCGTAAATTCGACCCGGGGGAACCTCTAAATCAGGACCTGTACCTGATGTCGGAGGACGACATCGCTAAGTCCGGGGCGCAGCGGCTGCCGCGCAACCTGCTGGAGGCGACGGAGATCTTGAGGACCGACGATCTGGCGCGGGATTTCCTCGGCGAGACCATGCTGGATTCTTATCTCAAGTACAAGGTGGACGAGTGGGAGAGATACCATCAGACTACGACGGACTGGGAGATGCGGGAGTACCTTCGCTTGTACTGAAGCGGATGCTTTATCGCGCTTGATGGTTCGCTTATGACAGCGGACCACGAAACATTCCGGCTTGGAAACGTGACTTTGCAGTCCGGTGAGGTGCTGCCGGACGCCTGGCTTGCTTACAAGACCTACGGAGCACTCGACGACTCCGCGTCCAACGTCGTGGTGCTGCCCACCTTTTACACCGGAACCCACCGACGCAACGAGGGCTTTTTCGGTGCCGGGCGCGCCATCGACCCCGCCCGGCACTTCATTGTTTCCGTCAACATGTTCGGCAACGGCCTGTCGTCCTCGCCCAGCAACACACCGCCGCCGCACGACGGGCCAAGGTTCCCTGGAACCACACTGTTCGACAACGTCGCCTGCCAGCACCGACTGCTGACGGAGCGGCTCGGTGTCGAACGAATCGCCCTGGTAGCGGGCTGGTCGATGGCGGGCTGCCAATCCTACCAATGGGCGGTGCAGTATCCCGATTGGGTGGACGCGATACTGCCGTTCTGCGCATCCGCCAGGACCTCGATCCACAACTGGGTATTTCTCGAAGGCGTCAAGGCCGCCCTGCTCGCCGACGCGGACTTCGCGAGGGGCGATTACGGCTCGCCCCCGGTAACAGGACTCAAGGCCTTCGGCCGTGTTTACGCCGGATGGGCTTTTTCGCAAACGTTTTACCGGGAAAAGCTGTTCGAGCGTTTGGGTTATGACAGCGCCGGGGCGCTGCTCGACGCATGGGGTGAAGATCATCTCGATTGGGATGCCAACGATCTGCTGGCCAAGCTGTGGAGCTGGCAGCAGGGCGATATCAGTGCCAACGCGATCTATGGCAACGACTTCGAAGCGGCGCTGAAATCGATTCGGGCGCGGGCCATCCTGGTGCCTTGCAGCAGCGATCTTTACTTTCCGCCGGAAGACAACGCTATCGAGGCGGCGTTCATGCCGCACGCCGAACTGCGGATTTTCGACTCGCCCTGGGGGCACTGCGTAGCGAGCCCGGGCAACGAACCCCGCTTCCACGCGTTTCTCGACGCTTGCATCGGCGAACTTCTGATGTAGGAGGCGCGCCCTCGCGCCGTTTCATCGCGGCGGGTTAATTATGTTTGATAAGCCCAGAACCCGATGACGCGCTGCGTGGTCCAGTACGCGGCAACCGCGCCTATCGCATAGGCTGCCGGAACTTCGATCCATTTCGTGCGAGGCATAGAGAGTCGCCCGGCAACCGTGGTCAATAACAGGAACGCGCCAACGAATATGAGCTGGCCGAGTTCGACTCCAATATTGAAGAACAGGAGAGCGAGCGGGATGGCGTTCTGCGGCAGACCCACATCGATGAGCGCACTGGCGAAACCGAATCCATGCAACAAACCGAAGGTAAAGGCGACGACCCATGGCCACTTATAGGTGAGGCTGACACCCGGCGCCGTGTTCAAACGTATCGACCTATTGTGTCTCACGATCTCCACGGCCAGAAAAACAATGCTCAGGGCTATTACCGCCTCGATTGGCTGAAAAGGCAGATGCAACCAGCCGAGGGTGGCCATGGCCAGAGTGATGCTGTGGGCGATGGTGAACGCGGTAATGGTGGCGATCAACCGGCGCCACCCGGCTACGATGATGAGGAGTGCGGCAACGAACAGCAGATGGTCGGTGCCCGCGAGGATATGGTGGAAACCCAGAGCGAGGTAGGTGCGGCTGACGTCAAGCCAGTCCTGTGAGTCGGTCATTAAATCAGTAAGGTCTTTTTTCAAGGCATCAAGGTCAAGACTCTTGAATTCTTCGGCGTAGTTGAAATCCTCCCCCATCGGGTCGGACTTGTTGGAATGCTGGCGCAGAATATCGAGATTCAACTGGTCTGGCCACCAGTCCCGGTTCGACGTGCCGCCACCAGCCGTGTGTTTGATGGGGCACTTGGTTTCTGTATCCATAGTCTTAACTCCCTGCTTGTGAATGGTTAGTACTTAAATTTACCCTGAGATGTTGAGCTAGTAAATTGAATAAATTGTCTTGTAATGATCGATATTTTCGATGATAAGCCTCGATTGATTTAAAAGGAATCAAATCAAAGGAGAAAAGAGTACTTTTATCCAGAAGCCAGCCCCGCTCATTCTGTGGTTATGTTTTTTAGGTAAAGCACTTACCGGATAAAAAACACGCCCGGGCATAAAAGCTGTTGCCACCCGGGAATTCACATCAACGGCTGAGTTTGGCACCCCGGTGCCAGCTTACCACATGCTGGATAGCACAGGGGTAGAGATTTTTATGTGCAGCCTTTCAAACGCTAAACAGGGAGAACAAATACCCTGTCTCCAGCAGGTTTTTTTTATCTCCGGCCGGGCTTAATGCCCGGTATTGATTAAGTCTTTCGGGCGGGATATGTCCGCCGATTTTATAGAGTTCACTTAACATCAACCCCTGCCTGACGAAATCAGCAATGTAGGTATGCCACAAGGACTCGGGGGTAACCTGCTCGGCTTCGTCGAGATTGGCGTCGTGACAGGTACAACTGATCAATGCGTTAATTTCATCATGGTTACTAAAAACAGGGGTATCAGGTTGTTCCAACTGTGGACCGAAGGATTCATCAAGAAGGCGTGCCAGCTCATTTGGCATTTTAGCGATGCGTTCTGATTGATGATTTATTCTCACAACCTTTTCGTTGATATCCAGGTGACCCCAGCGCAGGGCGGTGATTTCTTCAGGTTGTAGACCGCTTAATAATAATAAAATCAAAAGTCTGGATTTATCGTCCGCAACTTGAAGCAGGCGAGATATTTCCTCGTGGGATAACTCTTTTGGCAGGATATTGGCTATTTTCAGCGGTTCGTTGGATGAAACGATTCTGTCCTGGTTTTGGCCTGCCAATGCATAATTATCAGGTGTTAAAGTGCGTGCATATACAGGTTTTGGTCTCGACCGGGTTAAATACAGGAAAGCCGAGGATAACAGGCCGAACAAGGTTGAAACGATTAACGTTATCAGGGTGTCACGCCAATAATCGGGTCGGACCGGTTTTTTTGGCAGGAATGGTGGTTCCAGCAATTCAAGACGGGTTTGATGGGGTTGCCGGACTTCGTTTTTAGTTAATTCGGCCCTGATCAGTTGTGCCTCGGCTTCCAGCTGTTCGGTTTCCTGGCTTAGCTGGCTATATTGTTCGAAGCGGGTACTGAAAGCCTGCGCGGTTTCCTGGTACTGGTTAAATTGTGCTTTCAGGCTGAATTCCTTTTCTTTTGCCGTGATCAATGCATGTTCGGCTTCTTCCAGATAGGCCTTTTGGCTTTCCAGCTTACGCTGGGCAATCCGGTTCCTTAATAGATCGACCTTGTTTTTGGCGGCGACAATTTCCGGGTCAAGCGCCATATATTCAGGCGTGTATTTCTGCTCATAATCCTTCAGAGTTTCCAACAACTCAATGGCTCTCGCCTCCATGTTGTCCAGTCCTCGTTGGTCTTGTGGGCGGACCACGGTTTTTCCCTGAAGCATTGCGTTTTTGATGGACTTCAGGGTGGCGTTTGCAGTGGCAGCTTCTTCTGTGGCGGTGTCGATGGCGACTCCCAAAGACTGGATTTTGTTCAGAACGCGGCTTTCGTCTCTCTCCAAAGAAAGTATTTCATGTGTCTGCCTGAAGTTTTCGAGTTCATTGCGCTTTACCTCAATCTGACTCTCGAGTGTTTCCAGTTGCAGGTTAAGCAGGTCTCTGGCCTGCACCGAGCTGCTACCAAGGTCGGTCTTGAATTGCTTCAGGTATAATTCCGTCCACAGGGACATTATGGTTAGTAGTCTTGCCGGGTCACTGTTTTCTGCGGTGATTTTAATCAGCCTGCTGTCGGGTATTGCCTCGGCATTCATTTTGTTGGCCAGGTCGTCTGACGAAAGGCCCAGGTTATGTGTATTTTTGAGCTGTGTTGAAATCTCGTCAACCAGGCTGTAGCTAACCAGGCGTTGTTGGTGCACAACCAGTTGTTCGTGGATCAGCGCAGGCCCTTGATCGGCACCGGGAAGGTCATAATAGGCGCGTAAAATTGCGGTGCTCTGGTACACGGGGGGTCTCAGCCAGGTGTAGGCAAGGCCGAGGATTGCAACGAACAAGAAAGTATAGGTGAATTGTCGCCAGTAGCGTTTTCTGTTCGGTTCCTCCTCGCTGGCGTCTTGATAATATGGCGCTCCAATATCGCCGGATAGGAGTTCAATGGTAGGTCGTTGAGGCTGCATAATCATTCCATGATAAAAACGGCATTATCTCGTCAATAATAACAAAAAAGACAATCGTTGGAAGGACATTTGCCGGGCGATGAGTCCCGTTTTTACGTGTATATTGTAATTTAAAGAAATTAATAAAAAAGCCCCTGCAAGTTTACCTGCGGGGGCCGATTTTTCGATTATTTAAAAATGTCTTATGCTGGCGGTGTTAACGAACGTGTACATAGTGACCCGGCGCATCGCGCAGGGCTTTATAGCCTTTCCTCGCTGCCCCGAACGTGGCAGGAGCCTTGCGTTTGCCAGTTGATTGTTTGCTCAGCCATTCGCTCCATACGGGCCACCAGGAACCGGGTTTGGATTCAATCGTATTGACCCATGTGTCGGCATCGATGCTCTTATCTCCTGGTTTATGCGTATGCATCTGGTAGGAACGGCGAGGATGGTCCGGGCCGCAAATTATACCGGCATTGTGCCCGCCGGAGGTCAAAAGGAAAGTCACTTCTGAATCAACCAGCCGATGAATTTTGAAAACAGATTTCCACGGTGCTACGTGATCTGCCAGTGTGCCAACAACGAAGAAGGGCACATCAATATCATGCAGGGATACGGGTTTGCCATCGATCTTGAATTTACCGTCTGCCAGTTCATTATTCAGGTATAAACAACGTAAGTAATCAGCATGCATACGATAGGGCATACGGGTCGAGTCGGCGTTCCAGGTCATCAGGTCGTTGTAATTACTTTCCTGCCCCATCAGGTAACGGTGTACGGCCGGCCCCCATATAAGGTCTGCCGGACGCAGGGCTTTAAAGGCCCAGCTCATGCCGTCGCCTTCAAGGTAGCCCTGTTTCCACATCCGGCTTTCCACGAATGCCAACTGGCTATCGTTCAGGAACAGCTGGATTTCACCCGGTTCGGTAAAATCGGTTTGTGCGGTGAATAGACTGATGCTTTTAAGGCTATGATCGTTATCCTGGGCCAGCTTGGCCGCAGCAATTGAAAGCAGGGTGCCGCCGATACAGTAACCCACCGCGTGTACTTGCTTGCCGGGGATAACAGATTTTACGGCCGCCAATGCATCCATAAAACCGTGGTTAAGATAGTCCTCCATGGACATGTCACGCTCATCTTCAGCGGGATTTATCCAGGACATCATGAAAACATTTTTCCCCTGATCAACAAGGTATTTGACCATGGAATTCCTTTCAGAAAGGTCCAGGATGTAATACTTCATAATCCATGGCGGAACGATCAGCACTGGCTCGGCATCAACTTGTTCTGTGGTCGGTTTGTACTGGATCAGTTCCATTAATTGATTCTGGAAGATAACCTTGCCGGGCGTTGCTGCAATATTTTCACCGACGATAAACTCGCTTTCTTCGGCGTCAGAAATTTTCGGCTTGGATAAATCATCTACCAGGTATTTCAGTCCCCGCCTTATATTTTCGCCTTTTTCTTCCCGGGTTGCGGCGTTGATTTCAGGGTTAAGTCCCGGGAAATTGGCCGGTGACAACATTTCCAGGATCTGGCTGTTGAGGAAAGAAACAAGCTCTTCTTTTCTAAGACTCATCCCCTCGATGTCGGTACTGGCGTCATATACCCATTGCTTGGCCATCAAATAAGATTGCGAAAACAGATTGAAAGGAAACGATTGCCATGCTTCGGTTTCGAAAACACGCTCGCTATTTTTGGCTGGTTTTTCAGTCGGGCTACCTGAGGCTGATGACAGGCCATATTTACCGAGTTTCAGCATATTACGAAACAAGCTTTGCATTAATAGCATCTGTTTGCCCGGAGAGATCATCAAATGGCTTATCCATTCAATGTAGGCATTGACAATAGCGGGTGGCGACATACCCTTGGTTACCTTGGACAGGGCAGCCAGGAATTCCTTGTCCAGATCGTCGGCTGTACCCTTATCAAGAATCGCGCTCTTTTCTATCAGCTGAGTTATCGGGTTTACATATTCTTTTTTTATTTCTTCGAAATGTTTTAACATTCAGCTTACTCCGCATGTAAGTATATTTTAAGGATGTATATGAGCAGTATCGCAGAAGCTGTTAATCGCACCTAAATCGATGCCGGGGAAGTGCTCAAGAGTGGATCTATTCTGCGTTATAATGTATTTTTCTGCAAGTGCGCACATTCTTCAAGGGCCTCGACTCAACCAGGATAAAACCTGTAGAACGAACCGGGCCCTTATTTGCTGATGGAAGGCTTTTTATTTATCAAGTTGCGCGCGGCCAGGCATGACTAAATCCGACCGTTTTGGTTTACGGTAGCCGGATAAGGCGACTTTGGAACCCGACGGCCGTTGCAATTGATGACAAATAAAGTCGCCTGTCTCTATGAGCTTATCCAGGCTAATGCCGGTTTCTATACCCAGTCCGTTTAACAGGTAAAGTACATCTTCGCTGGCTACGTTACCGGCGGCACCCGGTGCATATGGACATCCACCCAAACCAGCGACAGAACTGTCAATAGTTCGAACGCCCATGGTCAAAACGGCATAGAGGTTGACTAACGCCTGACCATAGGTATCGTGGAAATGGGCAGCAAGGCGTTGAACGGGTACCTGCTCGGATACCGCATTAATCAATTCGATAGCCTTTTGCGGGGTACCGGTTCCGATGGTATCACCCAGTGATATTTCGTAACAGCCCATTTGGTAAAGCTGCGATGCTATTTTTGCGACGCTTTTCGGGGGGACATGGCCCTGGTAGGGGCAACCGAGTGCGCACGAAATATAGCCACGAACTTTAAGACCCTGATCAAGGGCAATTTGAAGCACAGGTTCAAACCGCCTTATGCTTTCGGCAATACTGCAATTGATGTTTTTTTCGGAAAATCGTTCGGAGGCCGCAGTGAATACGGCCACCTGGTCAACACCTGCATCTATAGCGGCATGCAGGCCGGTCAGGTTAGGTGTGAGCGCCGAATAAACCGTTGCCGGGTTACGTGTGATGCCTTTGAAAACCTCGGTGCTATTGGTCATTTGGGGCACCCATTCGGGTGATACAAAACTGCCGCTTTCGATATGCGTCAAGCCGGAGGCGGAGAGGCGATTAATAAACTCGATTTTTACAGAGTCCGGGAGGTTCAAAGGTTCGTTTTGTAATCCGTCCCGGGGGCCAACCTCGACGATTTGCACTTGTTTGGGTAATGCCATTATTTGATATCCGGGATATTGATCTTTTACTGTATGATGCCGCTTCGATCATATAAGTATGTGGTTAACCACCCGGATTTTCAATTCCCGGGTCATTTCCGTTACTGACAAAAGCATATTGGCAAAATCGAATTAAACAGATATAGTTATCCTATTAATTGTTAACACCTAATCTTCAAAAATGAACTACGTTGCTTGTTACATCAGCTGTTTTTTTAACAGTGCAAACACCACCAGATTTGTGCGTGTCCTGCATGCTCGCCTCTCCAGCCTACTGCCCTAGGGCAGATACTTTAATTCCATCACAATTCGTCTTTTTATTTAATTTAATAATTTTATAACGCCCGGCTATTTGTTAATTTAGCGGTTGTTCGCTCAGCCGCACAAGTGGTTCGGAAGTATTGAGAATGCCTGATTAGAGCATCGTTTGGAGTACAGAATGTCGAAACAACCTTTAATTATATTTGATACCACTTTGCGTGATGGCGAGCAAAGCCCAGGCGCATCCATGACTAAAAGCGAAAAGGTGCGTATTGCCAAATCACTGGAAAAACTGGGCGTTGATGTCATCGAGGCAGGCTTTGCCATTGCCAGCCAGGGTGATTTCGAGGGTGTGAAAGCCGTCGCCGAAAAAATTACCAACAGCAGGGTCTGTAGTTTGGCCCGGGCAAACCTGGTTGATATTGAAAGGGCTGCCGAGGCGCTGAAATTTGCTAAATCCCCTCGAATACATACCTTTATCGCCACCTCGCCGATTCACATGAAGTACAAGTTGAAAATGGAGCCTGAAGCTGTTCTGGCCCAGGCAGTTAAGGCAGTTAAACACGCTCGCAAGTTTACCGATGATGTGGAATTTTCACTGGAGGATGCAAGTCGCTCGGAATTTGATTTCATGCGCCGCATTATTGAAGCGGTGATTGATGCCGGAGCGGGCACCATAAATTTGCCCGATACTGTCGGTTACAGCGAGCCGATAGAGTTTGGCCAAATGGTCGGGCGTGTCATACAGGGCGTTCCCAATGCTGACAAGGCAATATTTTCGGTGCATTGCCATAACGACCTGGGCCTGGCTGTTGCCAATTCGTTGTCTGCGGTGATTAACGGCGCGCGCCAGGTTGAATGTACCATTAACGGGTTGGGGGAACGTGCCGGCAATGCCTCGCTTGAGGAAATCGTGATGGCGGTTCGAACCCGCAAAGACATTTTTCCGGTTGAGACAGGTATTGTCACCCAACATATTGTGCCGACCTCTCGCCTGGTTGCCAGTGTGACGGGATTCCCGGTGCAGCCCAATAAAGCTATCGTCGGTGCCAATGCATTTGCGCACGAGTCGGGCATCCACCAGGATGGTGTGCTGAAGCACAGGGAAACCTATGAAATTATGCGTGCAGAAGATGTTGGCTGGAATACCAACAAGCTGGTGTTGGGTAAACATTCAGGGCGTGCCGCAGTGAAGGCACGGTTTGAAGCATTGGGTATCAGTTTCGATACCAGTGAAGGCTTGAACGAAGCCTTCGTTCGATTCAAGGAATTGGCAGACAAGAAGCACGAAATTTTCGATGAAGATTTACAGGCACTGGTATCCGATGTGCATACCGTCGACACTAAGGAAAGTTTCAGGCTGGAATCGCTGGAGGTCACTTCCAAAACCGGGGAAAAACCAGTTGCCTGGGTGTCTTTATGGATTAATGGCGAAGTCAAGACAACCTCCGCCGAGGGTAGCGGACCCGTCGATGCAACCTACAAGGCCATCGATAAGCTGGTTAACAGTAAAACCTTGCTGCAGTTATATTCTGTCAACGCGATTACCAGCGGAACCGATTCCCAGGGCGAAGTGCTTGTCAGGCTGGAAAAAGGCGGCCGCATCGTCAATGGTTTGGGTGCTGACACGGATATTGTGATTGCCTCCGCCAAGGCCTACCTGAATGCCCTGAATATCATGTGCTCGGATAAACGGGTGGAACATCCTCAAAAAAGCGGCGTCTAGGGGCAATGCAAAAGGGTAACTGCATGGATGAATCGTTGCGGGACAGGTATCTTCAGGGGATGGGTATCAGCCAATGGTACCCTCGTAAACCATTGCCGGGGGCCAAACCCTCGCGTTTGCCCGGGCCTGAACCCGAATTGTCAGCTCACGGGAAACAGCAACCTGAGGCCGATGTTGTTACGGCGTCAATGTCCAGTGAACAAATACCCGCAGGGGCCGATACCCCGTTGCCGGGTAAGGATGTATCGGCCGGGTCGCAATCCGGGAACGAAGCCGAAAAGGTTTTATCCGAGCCGCCGAGATTTCGCCTGCAAGGCATCTTGTTCACCGGACAGTGCCTGGTTATCAATGACGCAACCCCTGAAAACGAATTCATACAGGAATCAGGGTCAATGCGTTTGCTGAATGACATCCTGCTTGCGTTGGGTATACCGGTATCCCGGGAACCCGTGGTCAGATATATCAGTTGGCCGATACTTCGGAATATTCATATCGATCAAGGCGCCGATGTGGCCAGGGATGCAACCCGGGCGTTTATTGACCAGCAGCTCGCAGGCCAGGCTGTGAGGTATATTATTTTGATGGGTGAAAACGCAAAAGAATTTGCCATGCCCGGTATCAAATTGACTGATAGCACACGGCATTTAACGGAATATCGGCTCATCGTCACCCGAAGCCTGTCCGAGATGATCAAGTCTCCCTTGTGTAAACGGGACGTCTGGGTCGACCTGCAATGCGCGCAACCAAACTGATCGGTTATTCTCGGAGGGTTAGTGACCTTGCCTGGTCTTCAAGTGAATTTTCAACCAATGACCATAAGCGATTTACCCGGTGTCATGGCCATCGAAAATGACAATTACGGCTTTCCGTGGAGTGACAGGGTTTTCAGAGATTGTTTGTTATCCCGGCAACAGTGCTGGTTAATGAGGGCAGAGCACAGGCTTGTTGGCTACAGTGTCCTTTCGATAAAAGCAGGCTTGGCACATCTACTGAATTTATCCATTAAAAAGGACTATCAATCCAGGGGCTTAGGCCGATGTTTTTTGCAGTTTATGCTCAATCGGGCCCGGAACCTGAAAGCCCAAGAAGTGTATCTTGAAGTTCGAGTTTCAAATTTTCTGGCTCATCACCTTTACATTTCGGAAGGTTTCAATGAAGTTGGGCAAAGTAAGGGTTATTATCCGGCCAAAAAGGCGCGGGAAGATGCGGTGGTTTTAGCTTTTAATTTATAATCTGGCGTATTCTTGGCATTATAAGCCTATTATGGGGTGGACAGGGTTCAGATGTACCAGGTGAGAGTGATTTTATATACATTAAGGAAGACAGGTTAGCTATGCCCGGACGCGATGACGATTTGGATTTAATAAAAGGGCTGTCCGTCGATCGGGACGATTCGGACCATTACCGGCATACAGGCAGAGGAAAGGGGCGCCAGAAACCGGAAAGCAGCGCCGGTACCGGTTCACCCGGGCAGTCGGCTCCGGCTCAAAAAAACACAAGCAAATCGGGCGGTATAGGCTGGGTTGCCGGTTTAATTATTTTGATGCTCACCGGAATAACTGGCTGGCTGGCGATACAGTTCATGGACTTGCAGCAACAGCTGGTCGATACCAATAGCTCATTACAACTGGCCAGGACCCGCATGGATGATTTGGGGCAGCAGGTCTATACCACCGGGTCCAGTGTCAGCGAGTCGGGAAATACCATTGAGAAAAAATTTAATGTGATTGACTCGGAAATCCGCAAGTTATGGGACGTTTCCAACAAGCGTAACAAGGCCTGGATTACGGATAATACGGCGGCGGTCGAGAAGCAGGCTAACCAGTTAAAGTCGATTGAGTCCGGTTTAAAAGATGTTGCAAAAGATACCCGGGAGAAACTGTCGAAACTGGATTCGCTGGTTGCATCACAAGCTAAAGTGGATAAAAAGCTGCAGCAATTATCCAGCGAGTTCCGGTCTGAAAATACTGCTTCCAGGGCGACCCTGGATGATTTAAGGGAACAGGTATTGCTGGTTCGAGGCGAACTTGAGCAAATGCAGATTCGTCTTAATCAACTGCCCAGAGACCTGCCTTCACGTTTTGAAGAAAATGAAGAAGCGATTAAAGCCATCGATGCAACGCGTCAGCAATTGGTTGAAAGCGTCACCCAGCTGCAAAGCCGGGTTAATCAATTGCAACTCTCAATCGGGCAGGGTAATTAACTGCGCCGGTTTTAGACCCGGGGTTTTACCCGGTATTAGCAGCGATACAATTATTGCGGCGTTTCTGCCGAATGGTTGAATGCTTTATTTGTAAATGCCCGGGATATGAAGTAAATCAGTGAAGCTATTACCCAAACTAGTCCAACGACTACGCCAAAATCGATAATCCCTCTCCAGGGCTGGTCCAG
>CAMYIF010000047.1 GCA_947258415.1 uncultured Pseudomonadales bacterium | reverse complement strand
ATAAGGGTTTTTTCCATTGAGTCAGTAATTTTCGGGCATTTCTTGTCTTAGGTACTGTGGAATCCAATTTTCAGGTATTTTAATGAGCAATGATTATAAGAATATGTAAAATAGATTATTTATGGAATAACAATAAAGCAGTATGATGCCGTTGCCGAGTGGTATTTGTATGTCACATTTTTAACTAACAGCCAAACCAAGAGAAATCATGTACGTATATGATAATTACGATCAGAAGATCGTCGATGACCGAGTAGAACAGTTCCGCGACCAGACAAAGCGTTTTCTTGCGGGCAAGCTGGAGGAAGCCGAATTTCTCCCGTTGCGTCTGCAGAACGGGTTGTACAAACAGCGGCACGCCCCCATGTTGCGTATCGCCATACCCTACGGAATGATCTCTTCCCGACAAATGCGCATGATTGCCCATATTGCCCGTACCTACGATAAAGGCTATGGGCACTTCACTACGCGCCAAAATATCCAGCTAAACTGGCCATCACTGGAAACCGTCCCCGATATACTGGCAGATTTGGCCAGCGTACAGATGCATGCCATTCAGACCAGCGGTAACTGTATCCGCAATATAACCACCGACCAGTTTGCCGGCGTCGTCGAGGATGAAATTGAGGACCCTCGACCCTACTGTGAGTTACTTCGCCAATGGTCGACTTTCCACCCTGAATTCGCCTACTTGCCACGCAAATTCAAAATTGCGGTCAACGCGGTGGAAAAAGCCGATCGTGCTGCTACCCAGGTGCACGATATTGGCGTTAACCTGGTGCATGGGGACAAGGGCGAAGTTGGTTTCAGGATTATCGCGGGTGGAGGCCTGGGCCGAACACCGGTCATTGGTAGCGTGATACGTGACTTTCTGCCTAAAGCACACTTGCTCAGTTACCTGGACGCCATATTGCGTGTCTACAACCGTTATGGCAGACGCGATAACAAGTACAAGGCTCGAATCAAAATCCTGGTACGCGCCTTGACACCCGAAAAGTTTGCCGAAATGGTGGAAGCCGAGTGGGCGATGATAAAGGACGGACCGACTACAGTTACCGAAGAGGAAATCGCGCGATTACAGGGGTTTTTCACCGAGCCTGACTACCAGGACTTGCCGACAGTTATCGACGCTTTCCAGTCGCGAAAATCCGAAAACAAGGTTTTTTCCAACTGGGTGCTGCGTAACGTGACCCCGCACAAAAAACCGGGATATGCAGCGGTAACGCTGACCCTGAAAACGACGGGTGTTGCCCCGGGTGACGCCACCGACCTGCAAATGGAGCAAATGGCAGACCTGGCTGATCGCTTCAGCTTCGGGGAATTGCGCGTCAGCCATTGCCAGAACATTATCCTGGCCGATGTAAAGCAATCTGACCTTTATGACCTTTGGCAAGAAGCCAAAAGCAAGGGTTTTGCTACCCCTAACCTGGGATTGCTTACCGATATGATTTGCTGCCCGGGCGGCGACTTTTGCTCGCTGGCCAACGCCAAGTCAATTCCCATCGCCCAGAAAATTCAGCAACGGTTTGATGACCTGGATTACCTGTACGATATCGGTAACCTGGATTTAAACATTTCCGGCTGCATGAATGCCTGCGGGCACCACCATGTCGGCAATATTGGTATTCTTGGTGTTGACAAGAAAGGCGCCGAATTTTACCAGGTATCGCTGGGTGGCGCCTCGGGCGTCGATGCATCTATCGGTAATATCATCGGCCCGTCTTTCGCCGAAGACCAGATCGGCGACGTGGTTGTAAAGATTGTTGAAACCTATGTCAATAACCGGATTGAAGGTGAACATTTTATCGATACCTACCGTCGCATCGGCATCGAGCCATTCAAAACGGAGGCCTACGCCAATGCCTGAAAATATCATTATCAACGGTGAAATCAGGAAAGATAACTGGCAATACCTGGATAAAGACGAAACTGACCTTGCCGCTCTACCGAAAGGCGATGTTGTCGTATCGCTCGCATTCTGGTCGCAAAACAAGGCGGCACTGGCAGATCATGACGGTCTGCTGGGTGTTTTCCTGGACAGCAGCGATGAACCGGAAGCCATCGCTGATGACCTGGAGAAGTTTGCACTCGTTGCCGTAAATTTCCCGACCTTCACCGACGGACGTGGCTACTCCTCTGCCCGCATATTAAGGGAACGATACAAATACGAGAGAGATATCCGCGCGGTCGGCGACGTTATGCAGGATCAACTTTTTTACATGCACCGTTGCGGTTTTACCAGTTTTGCCATCAAGGAAGGAAAGGACATTAACGAAGCGCTAAGTGGCCTCAACGGCATAAGCTATTCTTACCAGGCTGCAGCAGACAATCCTGTCCCTCTATTCAGGCAAAGGTAAAAACACCCAATAAACTGCTAGAATACAGGTATACATCCCAACACACGGAAATCATATGAAATTAAATATTGATATTGACTTGACCGCGGAAGAAGCTCGAAAGGTTATTGGCTTGCCGGAAATCGAACACATGCAGCAGGAGATGCTCGAGAAGATCAAGGAAAAAATGTTTGCCTCAATCGATGAAATGAGCGAACCCGATATGCTGATGAAACGATTCATGCCAGCGGGCATACAGGGAATGGAGCAATTTCAAAAATTTCTCTCCGCTTTTGCCCAAGCCTCCGATGACAAGGAATCAGCCAGCGTAAAAAGCAAAGAAAATACCAAAAAGAAAGACTAGGTATTACACAGGACAGGAAATACCTGTCCCTTTAAGCCCGCAATAACCACCCGGGTTTTTTTGCAGGTATTGCTGATGGTAATCTTCCGCGTAGTAGAAAGGCACATCCAGTTTTATCTCGGTGGTAATCTCTCCCAGATTGCCAGCTTTTAACGCTTCCCAAAAACGTTTTTTGGAAGCTTCCGCCACTTCAAGCTGCTCTTCGGAGTTAACGTAGATGGCCGACCGGTATTGTGTTCCAATATCATTGCCCTGGCGCATCCCCTGGGTCGGGTCGTGCGCTTCCCAGAATACTTTAAGTAATTCGTCCAGCGACACCTGATCGGGATCAAAAACTACCTGCACAACTTCTGCATGCCCCGTTTTTCCGGAACATGTTTCCTGATATGTCGGATTAACTGTATGGCCGCCTGCATATCCAACCGAAGTCACGTATACGCCGGGGATTTTCCAGAACAGTCGTTCTGCTCCCCAAAAACAGCCCATCGCCAGTAGCACTGTTTCAAACCCTTCGGGAAATGGCGGTAACACGGGATGGCCGTTGACCATATGCCTTGGACTTACCTTGATGGGTTGATTCCTGCCGGGTAATGCATTTTTTGAATCCGGCATTTTATTTTTATCTGACCCAAGAAAGCGCTCGAACATATTTATTCTCCCTTACTGGCAAGGTTACGGTTATGTCTGTAAGACCGCGCAAACCGGATCCGGTTTCGAATAAACCTCTCGTTTAAATTTGGGTTGCGTGACATTTACAGGCCTTGAAATGAAAACCATGATCCTTATACCAGCGATTAGTGCGCGACTGATAAAATATAGTCAATTATTAGCTGGGCTTACTGTTGCCCAGCAGGATGAACTCCTCGTATAAGCCGGCTATCAGCTTGTTGCTGGAAATAACCAGCGCACCGAGTATCTGTTGCCCGTTGGCTTCTTCGGCCTGGATAATGACCACGTTGGACTTTTCACCGCTTTGACCGTCTGTGTGGACCGCATACTGCGGGACATCGATACTCAAGGGCTTGCCGATAGGCTGGTCATCGGCCTGGAGCATAAACACAGCGGCACCCTGAATAATATCCGCTTCGGTGGCTAAACGGTTGGAAACGAATTTTACGGTAGATAAATCGGGCCAGGTCACTTGATGTTCTCCTTGTTCTGTGAGCGATCAGCGTTCGGTAAGATTGACCATACGCAACTATGGTCATCATGCAAACTGCCAATCTGGGGGTAAAGTTTTAATCGTTAACCGGCAGCCGCGCTATTTTCGGAATTGTTTTGCCCCTTACATCAGTTCATCCGGTTTTTTCATAATACCGGTCCTGTTGAAAAACCATCCCTGCCTGCTTTTTTAAACCTCGGGTCAAGGCAATTATAGAATAACAGGCATCGCTGTATTCTGTTTGAATCCTAATGGCACTTTTTTATTACGGAAATACGTTTGAATGAAGAATCAAAGTACGAAATTGTACGTTAACCCCAAGCGCTTCGCCAACCACACACAGCTATAAGTCTGGTGTCGTTCATGAATCCAGGAACCTTGCTATATCATCAATTGCTGAACGTGCCTCGGGCATAATATGGGCAAATAATGGCCATACGTGAGGCATATTTTGCCAGATATTAAGTTTAACTTTTACACCATCCCTGTTCATTAGTGCCGCCACGGTCCGTGAATCATCCAGCAGCACTTCGGAATCACTCACCATAATGAGCGTTTCAGGAAATTCATTGAACTGGCCGAAAACGGGTGACGCATACGGATCCTTTGGATCGTGATCGGTCATGTAAAGGTTAACGACTTCCGGCATTAAATGCCCGGGCAGCATAACGTCTTCCTTCATGTTTTTCTGGATTGATTCGGCACGCCCGGTTAAATCCGCCCAAGGTGACAGTGCGATGAGTTTGTGCGGCAGAATATTTCCCTGATCACGAAGCTTGAGTGTCAGTGACAAGACCAATCCGCCACCGGCCGAGTCCCCGGCAAGGGCAACAATTTCGTGATTCGCGGACAGCGCATGATAGGCAACTTCACAATCTTGCAGTCCAGAGGGAAATGGGTATTCAGGGGCTTTCCGGTAATTCGGTGCTACCACGGTGTAACCTGTCGCCTTGCTGAGGCGCCATAAAATATCAAGATGCGTGGTACCTGGCGACCCCATAATAAAGGCCCCGCCGTGCAAATACAGTAATACTTTTTCCTTGCTGGCATGTTGGCTTCGCAGCGTCAAAACACTGACTCCGCCGATCGTATCTTCATTAATCTCGACAGAAGCGGGTGGTTTGGGAAACAGTCTTGACAGGCGTGCAATACGCGCGCGCGCCAGGTCGACCGGGACAGTATTTTTGCCATTCCAGAACCGCTTATTTATTTTCAGGAACTGGTTTACAATTGACGCACGGACACTGTTACCCCGGGTTCGGGTACTGCTGATCATCAATTGCTTGTCCAACCGGTCAATATAGCCCTGGATTAGCTTGCCTGAAATTGTTCCTTCGACCGGGTAAACCGGTAAATCCTTATAATGCCACCATCGGGCATCGATAATTTCCTTGCCGTCTACACGAATTTCGCCGCTTTTGTAGTCTGCATAAAAGCTCAGCATAAGCTGGTGCGGAAACGGCCAGGGCTGGCTTCCCTGGTACGTCAGGTTATCAACACTGATACCCACCTCCTCCTTGACTTCGCGTAACACTGCCTGTTCGGCTGTTTCACCGGCCTCGACGAATCCGGCCAGGGTGCTGTAAACACCATTTTTGTGTCGACTTCCCCTGGCCAGGAGCACCTGTTCACCTCGAGTGACCAAAACGATAATACAGGGTGAAATACGGGGATAATATCGTCGCTGACAAGGCCGGCAAATCATCGCCTGGTCGCTTTCATGAAGGACTGTGGCCCGCCCACAACTACCGCAATACTGGTGTGCTCGATACCACTCGAGTAACTGGGCGCCACGACCGGCCAGTAAAAAACAATATTCATCTGACTCGGATAGCAGGTATCGAAGGCTTTTCCAGCTATATCCTTCCGGCAACGCCTGACCATCCATGACTTCGATAGCATAGCCGGGTACATTTTGAAACATGCCCATATAGTGGGTTTGCCAGGCGTTCAAACCAAGTTGTTGCCATTCATCGGCCAATAATGGGCGCCATTGAACATGCGCATCGCAAGCAATTATTTTTTGATCATGATATATAAAATAGTTGCCTTTCTCCGGAGATACCGAAGGCTGTAACCCTAATTCAAAATGCTCTAGCATTACCTGTGCCACCTGGGCCTGTTATGAATAGAAAATTAAAAACTGATCGACAAATTACTTATTATGAAGAAAATTATCCTGGCTTCAAGTTCTGCATACCGTCATTCATTACTCAAACGACTTAAGCTTGATTTCTCCAGCGCTATCCCCGGGATTGACGAGAGCCCCCTGGTTGACGAATCAGCAGAGCAGCTGGTCAAGCGGTTGTCTTTGGCAAAGGCCAGGAAAATAGCCAGGCAATTCCCGAAATCCCTTATCATTGGTAGTGACCAGGCCGTGGTTCTGGGAAATACCCTGTTGGGCAAACCCGGTACCGTATGCAAAGCTATCGAACAGCTCCGAAAAGCGAGTGGTAAAACGGTTCATCTTGTTACCGGGCTATGCCTGCTTAATAGCAACACGGGCGCGTACCAGCTCGACTCGGTAGAATACCAGGTCGAGATGCGCACGCTTTCCGATTCGCAAATTAAGCGTTATGTCCATCTCGACCATCCCCTTGACTGTGCCGGAAGTTTTAAGTGGGAATCACTGGGCATTGCCCTGTTTGAAAGAATGCAGGGAGACGATGTTTCCAGTCTTGAAGGGCTGCCATTAATCCTGCTGACATCCATGCTTGCAAATGAAGGTATACATGTTCTGTAAATTAAAATACCGGGCTCTAGCCAGAACGAGCGAATTACTGGTAGCGAAACTGGCTGCCCAGACCCAATGTTTTAGCCAGTGAACTTCCGACAACTAGCCCCAACTTGTCAATAAATTGCTCCAGAGGGTCTTTCTTCGGGGTGAAGTTGACGATATTTTCCACACCGATAACTTCCCTGGCAACGTAACCGGTACTGCCCAGCCCGTCAACCAGGCCCAGCGACAAAGCCTGCTCACCACTCCAGATTAAGCCGCTGAACAATTTTGGATCATCTTTCAATCGGTCTCCCCTGCCTTCCTTGACCCGATCGATAAACTGTTGATGGGTGACCTTCAAAACGCTTTTCCAGAAATCTGTTTCACTTTTCTTTTGCTCCGAAAAGGGATCAAGGAAAGCCTTGTTTTCACCCGAGGTATAAAGCCGCCGCTCTATACCAAGCTTTTCCATGGCATCGACGAACCCAAAACTGGCTGAAATGACGCCGATGGACCCGACCAGGCTGGCCCGATCTGCGTAGATTTCATCCGCTGCTGAAGCAATGTAGTAAGCCCCGGATGCGCCCACGTCACTGATCACGGCATAAAGTTTTATCTGCGGGTATTTATCGCGCAATCGCGAGATTTCATCGTACACGTAACCCGACTGCACGGGGGAGCCGCCTGGACTATTTATGCGTAAAATGACGCCCCTGGTATTGCCGTTTTCAAAGGCATTGCGCAGGCTGCCGGCTATATTATCGGCGCTGGCAGGTTCATTTTCGGCGATCATCCCCTGAATATCGATAACCGCGGTATGTCCTTCACCGTCTTCAAACCTGGATACCTCGCCAAGAAAAGGGGACTGCATGGCAAAAACCAGCAGTAAAAACAGGTAGAAGAATGTCAGTAATTTAAAAAATATACCCCAACGCCGGGCTCTTCTTTGCTCCTGGGAAGCGGACATCACCAGCTTCTCAAGCAGCTGCCATTCTTTATTTTCCATCAATTACATTCCTGTCTTTGGTACGGCTTCCGGTTATATTTATACGCTCTGTAATCTGTTTTTCGTCGTGTTAACGGTTTTGGATCAGGTTGACACATGAATTTTAGCTTATTTCTGCAATCTCGCATTTAACCAACTGGACAAATCGCTAACCGTTTCGGCAATAAATTTGGGCTGGTGCTCTCCGAGCCGGTCAATTTCGTGGACACCATAACTTACGGCGATGCCATCTACCCCGGCCCTGAGAGCCATTTCCATATCGTAGCTTGTATCCCCGACCATGGCGGTTTGCTCCGGGCTGACAGACAGCTCATCCATTAATTCAATCAACATCTGCGGGTGCGGCTTTGAGCGGGTTTCATCGGCACAACGACTGGCGATAAAATATTTTTTTAGCTCAGTATTATTCAATACAAGATTCAAGCCTTTCCGGCCTTTTCCGGTAGCCACGGCGAGGCGAAGCCCGGAGACATGAAGGTCCGACAACATGGACTCGACGCCGGGAAATAACGGCGAGGGTTTTTTTTCAAGCTCAAAAAAACAGCGCCGGTATTGATGAATAAACAGATGGACAATGGGCAATCCGACTTGCGGGTAAAGATCCCTGATGGCTTCGGTTAAACCCAGGCCGATAACGTTCCGGATATTTTTTTCATCGCTGATCGGCAAGCCCAGTTCAGAGGCTGCCGTTTGCATGCAATGAATGATTCGGGACTCGGAATCAACCAGTGTTCCGTCGCAATCGAAAACAATTAATGAATACAAGGCATATCTCTCACTTTGATTTTACAAGGCATCGGCTAATACGCTCACCTATCACTCTTTATTAACTTTGCCATGCTATTTTGTAATACCGGGTCAAGCGCTGCATCAACGGTCAAATGCTCCTGCTTGCCTGGCAATGGAATCGTCAGGCGGTGTGCGTGCAGGAATAATCGTTTTAACCCGATTTGTTTCAACAACGCATTATCCGCGTCCGTGCCGTACTTTACGTCACCAGCGATGGGATGACCAGCATACTGGCAATGGACCCGGATTTGATGGGTCCTGCCGGTTACCGGTTTGGCCTCGATAAGCGTATAGCCAGTGAACCGCTGACACACTCTGTATTGCGTGAGTGAAGATTTACCAGCCGCTGAAGCTTTTACGATTCGCTCGCCGGATGGCAAACTAATTTTCTGAAGCGGCACATCCACCCGTTGTTTCCGGTTTGGCCAACGGCCTACTACCAGTGCAAGGTAACGTTTGTCTATACCATCTCCCCTCAAATGCTCGTGCAGGAATTTTAACATACTTCGTTTCTTGGCAATCATCACACAACCGGAAGTATCCCGGTCAAGGCGATGTACAAGCTCCAGGTTTTTCAGCTCGGGCCTGATCTGGCGTAAAGCCTCGATTAAACCCAGTTTAATTCCGCTCCCGCCATGCACGGCGATACCCGATGGCTTGTTGATCACCAGCAAGGCGGCATCTTCGTATAAGATCGAGGCTTTTATCAGGTTGGTCAGGCTACGCCCTGCGGTTACTTCCGGACGATTTTTACTAACGGTGACCGGTGGTATACGTATTTTATCCCCGGCATTGAGTTTATATTCGGGCCTGATTCTGCCCTTGTTTACACGCACTTCCCCTTTGCGGATCATTCGGTAGATCCGGGTTTTTGGTACACCCTTGAGTTTTTGCCGCAGGAAGTTGTCGATTCGCTGTTGCGCGTAGTTTTCATCAATAACTACAATATGAGCCTTCCTGAATCCCTCCTCTTCGGATTTACCCATCTGGCCTCAATCTCATGCTTATCACATTGATGTAACTGGAATTAGTTGATATATTACCGGGCTGCGTGCACGACACCGAACAGCGAGTATAGTTTTAACCGGCCCTTTATAGTAATTTGGCTTCAAAAACGATGTGGATTGTACAGACTAAGGCACGTAATTGAAACGAATAGAGGCACTCAGCTACAACACAAGCCTCTGGGACTAAAACAAGTTTAATGCGTCTGACCATTGGGGTTGGACGGGTAGTAATTAATTTGCGTTACCGAGACAACGCGCTACCGGATGAATGGTAAGTAAAGAATCAGGTAAAGGCGTCCAAAGGACGTATTTATGAATCGATAAACTCAGTGCGAGACAGATCATTTAAATATGGAAAGCTGATTGTACTGGTGTTGAAATTATCGATTATGGCGATAAACAGGCCAATGTACACGGTCTGAAAAAACCAACAGGTTGATCTAGCTGGCCGGGTAATACGCTTGAAGTTTATTGGCCGGAAAAGCTTTTGCTAATTTCTGCCGATATATCCGGCGGATTGGTTTTCATGCCTGTTTGCCTGGTCTCCTCTTACAATTCATCTGTAAGTAGCAACAAGTAATTTATTTAATTTACTGTAAATCAAGATCTTAGCATGGCTTATACGTATGTAACGAAAACTATGCAACAACTCGATCAATACTTGCCTGCAAGTAGCTATTACAGTTTATCAAAGTAAAATCTTGTCCCCGTTGTCGTCCGGTTTCGCCCGACGAGTAATATAAAAACATGAAAAGAATGCTAATCAACGCAACTCAGCCAGAAGAGTTGCGCGTTGCCCTGGTCGATGGCCAACGCCTTTATGATCTGGATATTGAGTCTGGATCAAGAGAGCAAAAAAAGGCCAATATCTATCGCGGAAAAATCACCCGAGTTGAACCAAGCCTGGAAGCAGCCTTTGTTGACTTTGGCGCCGAACGTCACGGATTTTTACCGCTCAAGGAAATTTCACGCGAATATTTCACCGCTGACCCATCCAAATTAAAAGGGCGCGTCCATATCAAGGATGTGCTTAAAGAGGGCCAGGAGCTTATCGTTCAAATCGAAAAAGAAGAACGCGGCAATAAGGGTGCTGCATTGACCACCTTTATCAGCCTTGCCGGCCGGTACCTGGTTCTTATGCCAAACAACCCCCGCGCAGGTGGTATTTCCCGACGTATAGAAGGCGAGGACAGAACTCACTTGCGAGATGTGTTATCTCAATTAACCATACCGGATGCTACCAGCGTCATCGTGCGCACCGCCGGTATTGGGAAAAATATTGAAGAACTTCAATGGGACCTTGATTACCTGTTGCAGCTTTGGGAAGCGATTACCAAGGCCGCACTGGAAAACCGGGCGCCATTCCTCGTCTACCAGGAAAGCAACCTGATCATCAGGGCGATGCGCGACTACTTGCGCAGCGACATAGCCGAACTGCTGATAGACAATGTTGAAGTTCACGAGGAAGCACTGAAGTTTATTAGCCAGGTAATGCCGCACTATAAAAATAAAATCAAGCTTTACCAGGACAGCGTACCTCTTTTTAATCGTTATCATATAGAAAGCCAGATCGAAACCGCCTTCCAGCGAGAAGTAAAATTACCCTCAGGCGGGTCAATCGTTATTGACCCGACGGAAGCACTGATCTCCATTGACATCAACTCCGCCCGGGCCACTAAGGGCAGCGACATCGAAGAAACTGCCTCCCAGACAAACAAGGAGGCTGCCGATGAAATCGCTCGTCAGCTAAGGCTCCGCGATATGGGTGGCCTGGTGGTTATCGATTTTATCGATATGACCAATAGCCGTAACCAGAGAGATGTTGAAAACCAGTTACGCAATGCCCTGAAACTCGATCGCGCGCGCATACAGATCGGGCGAATATCACGTTTTGGCCTGCTTGAAATGTCACGCCAACGGCTACGGCCCTCCCTGGGTGAAACCAGCGCTGTAGTCTGTCCGCGATGCAAGGGACATGGCACTATCCGCAGCGTTGAATCGCTCGCACTCTCTGTAATGCGGCTGATAGAAGAAGAAACTTTCAAGGAGCGTACCGCGCAAATTCATGCAATATTACCCGTAGCGGTGGCTACTTTCCTGCTCAACGAAAAACGTGATCAGGTTGCGCGAATAGAAAAACTGCAAAACGTGAAGGTGGTTATTGTACCAAATCCCAATATGGAAACACCGCATTTTGAAGTTCAGCGGCTACGCGATGATAATGAAATAGTGCAAACCACGGATGCAAGTTACGGGCTTATCCAGGACGAGATCGACGATTCGCAACTCTACTCACCGGCCAGTAATGTGCCAACCCGGGCCGCCGTAAAAACGGTCATCCCGAGCAAACCGGTACCGACGAAGGATGAAACACCGAAACCCGGTCTTTTAAAACGCTTTTTAACCAGCTTGCTGGATACCGAAAGCACACCAAAACCGGAAAAACAGAAGACAACAAAAACACAAGCTGCCCCGGAATCAAAAGAAAGCAGTCAGACAAAACAGCGCAAGCAAGCAAGTGGGTCGTCTCAGGACAACAAGCGGAAGAAACCCAGGCGTCCCAGAAAAAAGGTCGGTGAAAAAAGCACCTCACCCGGTACTGAAGAAGCCCAGAAAACCGGTCAAAAAAGTAGGGCGCCGAACAAACCCGTAAATAAACGGCGCACCGGCGGCAAGGATGAACGTACCCCGCGTAAACGAACCCGGCCCGCGGCCAATGACGTAAAGGCATCGAAACAAACGGTTGAAAACGCTGATTCTGAAAATGCGCAAAAAAATTCTGCAGCGACCGACAAACCCGACATCCCGGATCGAGCCAGATCTACGGGCTCCATACAGCCACAAACCGGCGATGCTCAGGGCGATGAAGTAAAAGCGACGGCTGAAGCCACAAAAACCAAACCGGCACCAAGAAGAAGGACACCGAAACAAGTAAAACCGGCTAAAAAAGTCGACGCTGAAGCCACCGTAACAGGCGAAACATCACCGGCTACACCCGATACAAAATCTGTCGATCAACCGGGTAAAACGGAGAGCAACGAAGTCGTGAAAAAACCGCGTGCACGCAAACCCAGGGTAAGGGTTTCTGCCTCAGGTGAAGAACCAGCCCGGGCGAAGATCGATACTTCCAATGCTGTTGCGAATGAAAAGCAGGCTAAAGAATCGCCGTCACAGGTGGTGGAAACAAAAAAAGTGCCAGCTGCCGAAAAGGCACCGCAGGAAACGAAGAAAGCAGATGCAAAACCAGCTAAAAAACCGGTAGCCGAAAGTTCCGGCCCCGATACCAAAACGGCACCACGGCGCGCGCACAACGACCCGAGGGAAATTCGCCGCCGCCAACTGGAGGCTGAAAAGGCATCGAAAATAAAACCTCAAGTTGCCAAGCCTGCGAAAGACACCGAAGAAAAGGCGGCTGCAAGCAAGGTAAAAGAAGTCAACCAGGAAAAGTAATCCGCTATATTCCTTCAGGCGTTGTACCCGGCATGCTTCAGTGCCGGGTATATCCTGGGTTCAATTTCCAGGTTGATACCAAACTTTTCACGGATAGACTGTTGAATGGAAGCAGCTAACCGGATCAGTTCAGCCCCTTTACCCGCTCCATAATTAACCAGCACCAGTGCCTGGTTTACATGCACCCCGAGATCACCTTCCCTGAATCCTTTCCAGCCACAGGACTCTATCATCCAGCCGGCGGCGACTTTTACCTTACCCCTGTCTTCAGGATAAGCTACCAAATCCTTAAACCGGGTTTTTAACTGCTCATACTGCTCAACGCCTATGATCGGGTTCTTGAAAAAACTCCCGGCATTGCCCAAAACCTCTGGTGAAGGCAATTTGCTTGTTCGGATATTACAAACCGCCTCGCTGACAGCCAGTGGATCATCGGGGTCAGCATTCATGGCGGTCAATTCTTCCCTTATTGCGCCATACTCTGTCCGCGTATTTGCGACTTTACTTAAACGATATACAACCCGGGTAATTATAAATTTATCCAGGTATTTCCCTTTGAAAACGCTCTCCCGATAGTCAAATTCACAGGCCTGGTTGTCAAAAACGACCAACTCCCCGGT
>CAMYIF010000046.1 GCA_947258415.1 uncultured Pseudomonadales bacterium | reverse complement strand
CCCACTTTACCCGAATCGGGGTGCCGGGCGTGCTGTATTTGAGCGCATTTTCTAACAGGTTGATACAGATTCCTTCCAGCTCGACGTTGACGCCCAGTAAGAACAGGTCATCTGGGCAATCCAGGTGTACACGATCCCTGTCGGTATGTTTTTCCAGCGCCGCCATGACGTTGAGCATGAGTTCGGTAATAGAAATGCGGTCTCCCTCGTCTGGCGCCAGGCGATAGCTTTCCACCTGCGACAGCAGCAGCAGCCCCTCGATCAGGTCTTTCATGCGTCCCGCCTGGCGTTGCGCCGTCTGTAACGAACGCCTGCCGGTATCGCTCAGTTTGTCCTCGGCTTCGAGCATTTCGAGGTGCCCCGATATAACCGTCAGGGGAGACTTCAACTCGTGCGAGGCGTTGGCGACAAAGTTTTTCAGGCTCCGCTGAAGTTGCTTCTGATCGCTGATGTTTCTGGCGATCAACAGCGACTTATTGCCGCCAAATGACACGATCTTGATCTGTATACTGATGTTCGGGTCGGCCGGTGAATCGATTTCGATATATTCCCGGCTGCCGGGGTCTGTCAGGTAAGCCAGTAATTCAGGATCCCGTATCAGGTTGGTTACCAGCTGATTCTTGTCAATAGGGCTGCGCAAGCCAAGCAAGCGTTCGGCGGCAGGGTTCCACCAATCCAGGTTTCCATATTTATTTATCATGACAAAGCCATCCCTCAGGGCATAAGTCGAGTCGCGAAATCGTTTGATCACTTTCTTAAGGCGAGCGCGGTACTTGAATTGCTTGCGTTGCAGTTCGTATATGTCATCAAAAACAGCACCCCACAAGCCGTGACTTGCCGGTGGATCGACGGGACGGGAATCCTTAATCCATTCATGGAAACGAAACAGTTGTCTAAGGTTCCAGAGAATATATCCACTTAAAGCCAGTACCAGTGTCCAGGCAACCGCATCGATGATCAGGCCCACAGCCAGGCTGATCAGGATAATAAAAACAAGTTGTTTTATCTCGGACTTGGGACTATAGATCACAACGAATAAGTTCTAGTTTAGTTCTTTCGAAAAACGATAACCCGCCCCCCGCACCGTTTGGATCAGTTGATCGAGCCGGTAGGCTGACAAAGCCTTTCGAAGGCGCCGTATATGGACGTCGACCGTCCGATTATCGATATACACATCAGCACCCCAGACGTTATCGAGTAGCTGTTCGCGAGAAAAAACACGCTCCGGGTGCGACATAAAAAAATGTAATAACCGGTATTCGGTCGGCCCCAGGTTAATTGCGTTACCGTTAGCACTGACTCTATGGGCTAATGGGTCGAGCACCAGGCCCTTGTAAAAAAGCGTGTGTTCGTGATCACCCTGTTGGCTTCTTCTTAAAACAGTTTTTATGCGGGCTAATAATTCCATTGTTGAAAATGGTTTGGTGACATAATCATCGACGCCGGTTTCAAGGCCGTCTATTTTATTTGATTGGGCACTCTTGGCGGTTATCATTATAACGGGAATACTTTTAGTATTGCTGTCACGTCTCAACCGTCGCGCCAGTTCTATGCCGCTTATTCCCGGCATCATCCAGTCAAGCAATACCAGGTCGGGGCGTTTATTGACAATCAGGTCATTTGCCTCGCTGGCATTTTCAGCCAGCAAACAGTCGTAACCGTTGAGCTCAAGTGCAAGGGTCAACATATCGCGGATACTTTGCTCATCGTCAACGACCAGAATAGTTTTCTTTGCCATGGTTTGGGTAACCCTGGTTTTATTTAATGAAGTTTCGTAAAACTGTTACATTAAAGTCACATAATATGACAATAAGATGACAAGAACACTCTATACCACTTAAAGTTATAAAATAAAGTGCCATAATCGCCGATCTCCGGAAGCAAGCCATGCAGAAATACACCATAGATCAGTCTACCTTATCCGCTGTGCATAAGTTCATCCTGCCGGAAAAACTGGGTTTTGGACTGGTTCCCGCGCCGATCATGTACAGCGCCGAGTACATGGATGGAATTTGGGGTGATGGCTATCTTGAACCCGCCCGGGCCATCGAGTTACAGCCGAGCGCCAAAGTACTCCATTATGGCCAGGAGATTTTTGAAGGGATGAAGGCTTACCGCGTTGGACAAACGCATTCGAACCTGTTTCGCCCGGAGGAAAACTGGAAGCGCTTTAATCGTTCGGCACAGCGGATGGCAATGCCGGAAATATCGCTCGACAGGTTCATGGACGGTGTCTACCTGGTGACGGCCTATTGTGAATCATTGACGCCTTCAAACTCGGGTCAATCGCTTTACCTCAGGCCATTCATGTTTGCCAGCGAACCGAGTCTCGAAGTATCGGGTGCAAATCAATTTACTTTCATGGTCATCGCCAGCCCGTCACAGGCGATTCATACCGATTCCATGCGCGTCCTCATTGAGCGTGAAATGATCAGGGCATCGAGGGGTGGAACCGGGGCTGCGAAAACCGGTGGTAATTATGCCTCCAGCTTCGCATCCAGGCAGATAGCTCTTGAAAAAGGGTTTGACCAGTGCCTGTGGCTGGATGCGCAAAACCACCAGTCCATCGAAGAATTATCGGTGATGAATTTTTTTGCCGTCATCGATGGCGACTTACATACGCCGGCACTGACCGGCTCCCTTCTTCCCGGGATTACCCGTGATTCAATAATCCAGCTGGCAAAACTGATGGGGCTGAAGGTGATCGAAGAAGCCATAAATATCGACCTTTTAATCGGGCAAATAAAGTCCGGGCAGTGCTCGGAAGCCTTTTGTTGCGGTACCGGGGTAATTCTCAGTCCTATAAAGGAATTGGGCGAACACGACGGTAGCTGTTATCAATTGGCCAGGCCGGAAGGTGATCTCTCCTGTCAATTAAGGACAAAACTGATCGATATTCAGGAACGGCGTGCCGAGGACCGGTTTGGCTGGATAGAGACGGTGCCACCGCAATTCTATCCTTAACCAAAGGAGCATGGTATGGAGAACCTTCAACTGGAGAATGATTTCTGGCTATTTACTTTATCGCGTTATGCCAAACCCGGTGTTGCAGAGACATGTCTGGTTTTACAAAATCAGCATGGGGCAAACATTAACCTGTTGCTCTATTGCCTTTGGCTGGCTAAAAAGGGCAGGAGTCTCGAGTGGCAACGGATACAGGAAAATGGCGATATTGATTCCTGGCACCAGCAACAAGTGTTGCCCGTTCGCCAGCTCCGTCTGTTAATGAAAGAGACAGCCCATGCAAGCGAGGCCCAGAGGCATTACTATGAAAGCCTGAAAAAAGAAGAGCTGGGTGCCGAGCAGGTAGAACAGGCAATGTTGTTCCAGGTAGCTCTGGAAATGCCGCTGGTTGCAGGTGTGCAGCCCGTCAGGGAGGAAGGCAATTGTCCGGAGGCCAGTCGATTGGCACTGGGCAATCTGGAAAAATACTCAAGGGAAGCATTGCCTGCAAGTGGCGAACTCAAGCCGCTGCTCGATAAACTAGTTCAGCTCGTGGTTTAGGCCGTTCGAGGCAATGGCAAAATAGCGGCCGGACTGGTCGCTGAAGGAGACCGATAAAACGGTTGCAGAGCTGGGCTTCCATTTGTCTTTCTTGGTGACTTCCCAGCGCTTGATTTCCCCGCCAGTGTCGACATTCCAGAGTTGAACCAGCTGGCTGTTGGTACCTGTTAACAACCGTTTTTCATCGTCAGAAAACCGGGCTGTGGTATAGGCCGCTCCGGCGATGTAAGAGCTTTTCCGGATGGGCATGACTTTCACCTGTTCACCGGAACTGGCATCCCAGATAACGGCCTTGTCGGCCTGTGCCGCGGTAAATGCGTACTTACCGTTTGCCGACAATGCCGTGGTAATAACCTGGTTACTGTGTTGCCAGGTGTGCAGCAGTTTACCCGATTGCACGTCCCAAAGCTTGGCCGTTTCGTCATCCGAGCCCGATAGGATAAGCCTGGCGTCTTTACTGATGGCAACGCTGCGTACTTTGCCGTTATGGTTGAGCACGCGTTTTACGCCACCGTTCTTGATATCAAACAACACGGCTGAATAATCATCCAGTCCGAGAACCGCGAAGTCACCATGCGGTGTCAGTGCCATGCTCAGGATATCGCCGGGTGCAGTCCAGAACCATATGGGTTCTCCCGTAGAGGTTTTCCATAGGACAATGGTGCGGTGGGATGCAGTCGCGGCATAACGGCCTTCGGAAGAAAACGCGGCGGCAACTATGCCCGTGTACTGCCCCTTGGTATGGTTCCAGTTAAACAGCCGTTCCTTGCTGTGCATGTCCCAGAGGCTGCCGCCGTGGTTGATTGAGCCGACGATGCCAAACTGACCATCATTAGACAGGTTGGCCGTGTACATGCCTTGCACGGCGCTTTCCCAGCTGGATGCGGGTTTGGCTGGTTTTTCGCAGCCACCTAGCAGTAATGTTGCCGTCATAAGGACGCCCAACAATGAATGGCGCGCGATTGAGCGTTTGATTGTGAACATAATTAAAAGCTTAGTGAAAAAAATGGCCGATACAATATTAAAATGGTTGTTCTTTTTATATCGACCGCTTGCGCCAGAGTATGAGGCCTAATATTGCCAAAAACAGGAACGCAATTAGCGTCCACCCGGGTATGCTTAATGTCAGGAACGTCCACTGTACCTTGGCGCAATCCCCCGTTCCGCGCATCATGGTACTAAGCAACTCCGACCAGGGCAGAACGTCAACCATATAGTCGAAGCTGGGGCCACAGGCCGGCACCTGGTCAGGGGGTAAATTCTGCAACCATATCTGACGTGAAGCGAAACCGGCACCGGCAAGGCTCGTAACAGTGATTAGCGAGGCATACACGCGTTGGCCGCCAGTTTCCGGGTTGTGCAGCCAGGCAATCAGAAATATCAACGCAATCGTGTAGATGACCAGGCGTTGCATCATGCATAAGGGGCAGGGTTCCAGTCCCATGACATACTGCATGTAGAAAGCGGTGGTTACCAGGGACAGGCAGATAAAAAGGCCAAAGGAATGAATGTATCTATGTTTCATGAGTTTCTGCCTGATTTTATTGGTAGTGCTACAGGAGGCATCTATACTTACCGTAAAAGATGGATCACTGCATTATATGAGTAGTTCTGAAAATTGAAATATTAATTGATAAAAAAGGAGTTTTTGACCAATGAGGTTAAAACTTTTCGTCCCGTTACTTTTGACGCTATTGTTTTCTTTACCTGCTTTCGCCGATGACAAGGAAGATGTGAATGTGGATGAGACCCGTTATCTTGATTTAGCACCGGCGCTGGTGACTAATTTTGGCGGGCCCGGACGAATGAAATATATCAAGGCGGAAGTCTCCCTGAAGGTGGATTCGCAGGATGAATTGCGGGCGGTTATGCACCACAAGCCGTTGCTGCGTCATACCATGGTCATGCTGTTGACCAGGCAGACAGACGAAACCGTTGGCAGCAAGGAAGGCAAAGAGAAATTACGTCTGGAGGCCCTGGCGGCAACACAGGCGATGATGGAGGCCGAGGAAGGCAAACCAATTATTGATGACCTGCTGTTCAGTACTTTTTTTGTACAACGCTGATAATGCCAGGTTGAGAGTATTTCCCGTAAAAAGTTAGCCAGTCAGGCGTTGATATATTTTTCCAAAAATTCGGAAAAGGGCATGGTATCGGATGCTTCCATGGCTTTCTGCCTTTCCATTGAGTCCCGGGTCAAATCGTTAAAATTTTCAAGCCGCTCTGGCGAAATCCGGTAGTTGCTGAAGTATTCTTTTTGTTCCATGGATCGCTCAAGTCCAAACTCAAAAAAAGACTGTGATTTACCTGAAAGAATGGCCAGTGTTTGCGCCGAAGGAGTTTTACCTGCATCAAGGAGTTTTTCTTTTTGCAGGTCAATACTGGCTGCAAATTCCTGCCCGCCGACAGCCTTGTCGATCAACTTTGCTGTCATGGATATCTTCTCGAACAATTCGGCTCCCCAGTCGGGCAGGGTTGTTTCCCCGTTTTTGTTGGTGAGTTTCAGGCCTGGTTCCCGGCCACGATTAACAACAGCCTGCTTGTTATCGGCCAGGATTCTGCATTCTTCATCATCAATATTGGGGCTGTCTTCCAATAAACAGTAAAGCAGGAAGCAGTCCAGGAACCTGACTTGTTCGGTGCTGATCCCGGCCGGGATGAACGGATTAATATCCAGGATGCGAACCTCGATATATTCAACACCATTCCTGGCCAGGATCTTTATCGGCTTTTCACCAGAGCGAACCACGCGTTTGGGTCGAATGTCACTGTAATATTCATTCTCAATCTGCAGGATACTGGTGCTGAGCTGGCGGTACTGGCCATCAACCAGTACGCCAATCGATTCGTACTCGGGGTGTGGTGTCCTGATAGCCATTTTGAGTGTTTGAATATAACTGGCCAGTGAGTTATAGCAAATATTCAGACCCTGTTGGGCGTTGTTGTGATAACCCAGATCGCCCATACGCAAGGATGTCGCATAAGGCGCGTACAGGGTTTGGCCCATAGACGATAGCTGGTGATCCCTTCCTTCCAGGAAAGATTCGCACAACGCCGGTGATGCACCGAATAAATATAATAAAAGCCAGGAATAGCGTCGAAAATTCCTGATTAATGCGAAATACTGCTCGGTTTGAAACCGGGTCAGATCGCAATTGATTCCGAGCATCGTCTGGTATTTCGGCCAGAATGATTCGGGTAATGAAAAGTTATAATGGACACCGGCAATGGTTTGCATGGTTTTACCGTAACGGTACGCCAGGCCAACACGGTAAATATGCCTTAGCATGCCGGAATTGGAGCTGCCATAGCGAGCTATAGGAATATTTTCTTCTCCACCCAGCTTGCACGGCATACTGGCGGCCCAGATTATTTCTTCATCGAGTCTGGTATAGGCGAAATGATGAACATCTTTCAGGAAGCGAACAACTTCTTCGGGGCTTTGCAGTTTGGGAGTAATAAATTCGAGTAGAGCTTCGGAATAGTCTGTAGTGATACAGGGATGAGTTAATGCCGAGCCCAGGCTTTCCGGATGAGGTGTCTTGGAAAGTTCGCCATCAAGATTGGCGCGCAGACCTTCTTTTTCAATACCTCGATTGATATGGGTCAATTCATTTAACAGGCTTGGTGAGGCCAGAATATTTACACGTTGATCAAAATTGTGTGTCAAGGGAGACGCTCCGTAACGACGGGTTGGCGGGCATGAAGAAGCAACCAGGCGCTTCGCAGCAAACGCCTGATAAATGGCTCTAGATTACCAGTAATTTAGCCGTCACGCAGCAAACGTGCTTATTACGGCGGTATTTGATTTATTCGCCAGGTCCGGCAGCAATAATGGCGTCAGAAATATCAAAACGCTTGATATTCTCGGCAAACTTGGTGGCAAGCTCTTTCGCCGCCCGATCATAGGCAGCCTTGTCTTCCCAGGTATTGCGCGGGTTAAGAAGATTGCTGTCAACGCCTGGGACCTGCGTGGGGATATCCAGATTTATTATATCCAGGTGCTGAGTTTGTGCATTGCTTAAATCACCATTTTGAATGGCAGTTACCACTGCACGTGTTGTCGGGATACTGAAGCGTTTGCCGGTACCGTAGGGACCACCCGTCCAGCCCGTGTTAACCAGGTAAACCTGGCTGCCAAACTCTTCCATACGTTTCATTAACAACTCGGCATATTCTCCTGCAGGTCGCGGGAAAAACGGCGCACCAAAACAGGTTGAGAAAGTAGATTTTATTCCGGATGTTGAGCCCATTTCGGTGGAGCCAACCAGCGCGGTATAACCGCTGAGAAAGTGGTATGCAGCGGCTTCTTTGGACAGGATAGAAACCGGGGGTAACACACCGGTTAGATCACATGTCAAAAAGATAATCGAGTCCGGCTCGCCAGCACGGTTTTCTTCGACACGCAGCTTGATATGCTCGCGGGGATAGGCGGCACGCGAATTTTGAGTGAAGGAGGAGTCAGAATAATCCGGTTCACGTGTATTTTCATCGATAACCACGTTTTCAACAATGGTGCCAAATTTAATGGCGTCCCAAATGACGGGTTCATTCTCGTGGCTCAGATCAATGCATTTTGCATAGCAACCACCTTCAATATTGAAAACGGTACCCTTGCCCCACCCGTGCTCATCGTCACCGATGAGATAACGATCTGGATCAGCACTCAAGGTTGTCTTTCCGGTTCCGGATAATCCGAAAAACAGGGTTACTTTACTTTTGCCATCTGTGTTGGCGGAACAGTGCATGGGCAGCACATCTTTTTCCGGGAGCAGGAAGTTTTGAACAGAGAACATCGCTTTTTTCATTTCGCCCGCATAAGGCATGCCTGCCAGTAACACGCGTCGTTTTGAGAAATTAATAACTACGACACCATCACTGTAAGTACCGTCACGGTCGGGATCGCATTCAAAATTGGGCGCGTTAATTATTTCCCACTCGCCTTTGTCCCGAGGATTATATTTTTCGGGTCGGATAAACATGATATTAGCGAAAAGATTATGCCATGCAGTTTCTGTTCGAACCGTTACAGGAATGTAGTATTCCGGGTCGGATCCAACATGGAGTTGTGACACGAAGTTGTCGTTGGAATGAAGGTAATCCTGAACACGGTCCCATAACAGGTCGAAGGCTTCTGCCGGAAAAGGCCGGTTGACAGCGCCCCAGTCGATCTCGCTTTCCGTGCTTGGTTCTTTAACAATAAACCTGTCAAGAGGTGAGCGTCCGGTACGAAGACCGGTTTTAACACAAAAAGATCCATTTGCTGCCAATCCACCTTCGCCTCGCTGTATAGCCAGTTCGATCAGCTCGGCTGCGCCGAGGTTGCAGTAAGTGTTAGCGGTTTCCTTTTTTTCAACGGCAATGTTCATTTGTTAATCCTTCGGCAATAACCGAACTGTCATGTAATCACTTTAACTTTGTTTACTGAACCCGTTCAAGGAAACAATCTGTTTCTGGCGGGTTCTTGCCAATTTTCCCGGTTATCAGGTCGCAGAAAAATTAGCGCGTCATTATGCCAAAAAAATTTCCTCTTTTCTAAGAGTTATCCTATTTAATTGGCACCATTCATACGAATATTCATTATTTACTCCGGGAATGCATGCGGTAGAGATAAATCATGCATTTTCGTCGGAAAAAACGGGGATTTATCGTCCTCTGTCAAAACTAAATCAGCAAGCGCTATTGAAATTGTCCAGGTGTTTCCGGGTGATGTCAGTGAGTTGTCGGGTTTGTTGTGCCAGCAGGGTTAACGGTGCCAGTAAAGTAGGGAGCAAGGTCATCAAAAATGAATTGGTATCGAGTGTTGCAAAATTCACATTTAACCAAAAGCTCAGGCTGCTCGGCAAACATTCTCCTTGTTTCTTCGTGGCCAAGCGCGACCAGCGCTTTAATGGTTCGGTCCCGGTCGCAGCCACACTTGTAACTAAGATACTGGGCCGGGAAAACACGAATCGTATCCTCGTGATACAGTCGATGGAGTATGGTTTCATTATCATCCTGTATTGACTCATGCGGCGTCAGGGTTTCACTTAACAGGCAGATTCGAGCAAAATTGGCCTGGTCTTCTTCGGACAAATCCGTGCCATGTGATTTAGATGGCAACGCCTGAATAAACAATCCCGAAGCAAATTCACCTGGTTTGGTATTGAGCCATATCCGGGTCTTGAGTTGCTCGGATTTTTCGAAGTACATTTCAATGCACTCGGCCAGGGAATTGCCTTCGAGTGGAACAATGCCCTGGTAGCCCTGGCCTTCATCGGGATCGATGGTAATAAATAATTCTCCTGTGCCCAGCAATTCACGAAAATTACCCTGGCTACATTCTCCCTGCCAGCGTGCGACCGCGCGAACTTCATGCCCATGATGGCATTCGGCCATAATCAGGCTCAAGTCTCCCTTTCCCTGCGCCTGGATGCTGACGGTGCCTTCGACTTTAAGGCTTGTTCCCAATAACGCAGCTGTGGACAAGCAGTCACCAACAAGCTTTTTTATGGATTCCGGGTAGCTATGGTTTTCAATGGCCGATCGGTAACTTTCTTCAAGGCCAACCAGTTGACCGCGAACATCATAATCTTCGAATATAAAACGTTGGACCTGGTCTTTACTGTTCATGGAATGGGACTGCTGCATTGTGTCGTATTTTGATATTGACCCAGATTATATCTTGAGTTGCGAAGCGAATACAGGCTGATTATTTAAGCACTTAGCCGGATAAAGCTATTCTGCATCATGGATGTTTTTAAATTGCACAATTTGCCTTCGTTGTTTCTTTGTCGGACGTTTGACAGCGCCCGGATTATTCGATCGGAGCAGTTTTCTTTGTTCGGAATTGACAGCTCTTCTTTCAAGGCTTTCCTTCGTTTCCCGGTACAGCAGGCTGGCCTCTTGCGCGCCTCGCCGCTGCTCGGAAAGACCCGTGACTATCACGGTTTTTTCATCCCATCCCTGGCGAATTTTCAGGCATGTGTCGAGTTCAACTTTTCTGCTGGGCTTTGGGCGCTCTCCCTGGTAGTGCACTTTGCCACCTTCGATGGCTTTTTTTGCCAGCGCGCGAGTCTTGAAAAAACGTGCCGCCCACAGCCATTTGTCGAGACGTACCTGTGATTCAGTCATTCGACTCATGCGCTACAGTGACCGGGCGTCCCGGTGAAATTTCCAGAAAATCCCCGATGGCAGGGAATTCGTTATTATCCTGGCAAGGACGCTGGCTGTCAGGCTGGCTGATTAAAAACAAATGCTTGAATCCGTAGGCTTGCGCGGATCTTAATACGGGCAGGCTGTCATCGATAAAAAGCGTTGTTTCAAGATCGATCGGCTTTTCTTTATGGAGCGCGAGCCAGAAGTCCGGGTCCTGTTTTGGTCGATTAAAATCATGCGAACAAATGACCCCGTCGACCCATTCATGCAAAGCCGTGGTTTCAAATTTCAGTTTAATGCTGTCATGGTGTGCGTCGGTTACGATGATGATCTTTTTTTTATGGTCGATTAGCTTTTGTAAAAAATTGAGAACATTGGGTCGAAAGGCAATTTTGTGCCGGACCTCTGCTTTCAGGGTAACAATATCCAGTGACAGTAACTGTGACCAGAAGTCCAGGCAATACCAGTTCATGCTGCCTCGATGGAGTTCAAAGAGTTTTACCAGTTTATCCCTGGCTTGCTCGCAAGGGACGCTATGAACCTCGGAATACTTTTGCGGGACGTGTTCAAACCAGAAGTAGATATCGAAATGCAGGTCCAGCAGGGTGCCGTCCATATCGAGAAAAACAGTTTGAATTTTTTGCCAGTCAACCATGTCGTTGTGTTTCATTTCCAGGTTAAACAAGGAACCATTTATTGTCAGGTCTTGCCATGGGTTATATATTTTCGCATATGAATATGGGGAATGTCTGCATCCATAAAGATATCGCCGTAGGGGTTATAGCCCAGCTTTTGATAAAATCCGGTAGCGCCTGTCTGCGCACCAAGTGATACCTGGTCCAGGCCCATCGTCGAGGCGATTGCCTCGAGTTCAGCGATAATGGCGCGCCCATAGCCCAGGTTTCGGTATTTTTTCAGGACCGCGACACGGCCAATTTTTCCGCCCCGTGATATACGGCCGGTAGCCACGGGAAATTCGTCAATGAATGCCAGTACGTGATGGCAAAACGGATCACGACCGTCTATCTCAAGCTCGCGGGGAACGCCTTGTTCAATGATAAATACCGCGGACCTGATCGAGATAATTGCCTGTTCGTATTCAGAAAAGTCAGCTTCAAAAATGCAGTAATCGTTCACTCAGGGATTAATCCGGCCCATTCCTTGGTGCCAAATGTCGGACAGCGCTTTACGGTTACTGGGAATTTCTTTTGCGGCCAGCTCCGTAGGTAATTGATCGGGTCGGTCGGCAACTCCAAGGGCGAAGCCGCAAAGCACCTGGTACTTTTCGGGATCGATGGCAAAGGTTTTATATACCTGGTCAAAATGGACACCTCCCATCCCGTGTGTATACAGGCCAAAGAGATTAGCCTGCAAGGTCATCGCCATCCAGGCAGCGCCTGAATCGAAAGCAGCAAAATTATTTGGCTTGCCGTTATGCGCAAAATGTTTATGCGCCAATACGAATCCCAGTACACTGGCATTTTTTGCCCACACCTGATTGCCATCGACCAGCAGCGCAAGGAACTGGTCATGGGTTTCTTCGGTAGAGGTAATAAATTTCCAGGGTTGGTCGTTAAAACAGGAAGGGCTCCAGCGAGCCGCGTCAAAAATAGTGGTCAGTGTAGATTGGTTAATCGTGACTTTCCTGAAGGAACGTGGTGACCAGCGGTGGGAAAATTGCGGGCTCACATCCTGCGCCGGGTCACGTTTGCTGAAATCGGGTGATAGTTCGATTTTGTCGTTCATTAAAGCCTCCTTTGGTTTGTATCCGGGCTCCCTGGTGTTGCCTGTTATGCCCGTGCCGATTTGAATATTAACATTTGGATGGGACTAAACAAGCTGCCCGTGCTTGCATGTGGTTGGCTTAGAGGTGCGATAATAAAGCATTAGTAAAATAATCAGACGATGAGGATTCAAGCAAATCCGCCAGGATTTTTGCTAGCCATTACCATCAGTTTTCAGGCAGTTTAAGGCTGAATGCCTGGCTGCTTAAGTCATGAATCGAATCGTAAGCACGGATTATTACCAAGTGATTTTCCCGCGCGATAGTGACATCCGACAAGCTGCGAGTGAAGGGTTGCTCGTTTTCATGGGGGTGGTAAAGCACCCGTGTGCCCATCACTTCGCCAGAGGGCGAATCTATTTCCCGCTTTTTTGCATAACGCTGCCAACCGGTATCATCGTGACGCTGAAACTGTAAGTGTTTAGCCCGGTCATGGTCACACTGGCGTCAATGGTCTTTACCTGGATTGCTTCACGGGTTAGCGCAAAAAAGAAAGCGGCAAACAGCAAAATGATTCACGGCATGCGCATGACGAATTACTTGTCGACGATTGTTTTACCAATGGGCAATAATGCCAGTCCGGCCAGTTTGAAATGCTGCACGCCAAAAGGTATCCCGATGATGGTAATACAATAGAATAAAGCCAGTAGCAAGTGAGCAATAGCCAACCACAGGCCTGCCAATAAAAACCAGATAATGTTGCCTATGCTGCCCAGGATAGAGGTGCCAATATCTTTTGTGGATGTCAGCTCTTCCCGGTCAATGGCCTCTTTGCCGAATGGCCAAAAAGATAACATGCCTATCACGAAACATGAGCGTCCCCACGGGATACCAATAATCGAGATAAAAGCTATCAGGCCGTATAGCCACCAGGCCAGGCCCATCTGCAGTCCGCCCAGCAAGAACCAGATTATATTTAAAATAAGATTGATCATGCTATTTTCCTGGACGAATTATATTGAACTGCCGGAACGGCGAGATTCTACATTTATGGAAAAGTGATTTTGAATGCGGCAATCAGGATGACCATTGCCGCCGGGAAAATTTCGGCACGCTGATCGGTAAGGCCCGGAATGTTAATATCTTGAATATTTTCGGTTTCAATCAACTGGTTCTGTATATCAATCAGGTGGTCAAGTGTAATGGTGCGTTTATGGAAGCCTTCGGCTTTCAGGATATTGCATACTGACTTGATGCTTCCCGACGAACCCAGGCAAAAATCCCAGCCGGTTTTGATATAGATTTTGCGAAAAGAGTCTATTTCTTTCTCGGCAGCCGCGATTCCTTTCTGGAAGCGTTCTTTAGTGACAATACCAGTATTAAAAAATCGACGGGTGAATGTTATGCAACCCAGCGGCACGCTGCGCAGGTGCTCTTCGACCATGTTCTCACCGATGGCAAATTCGGTACTGCCGCCACCAATATCCATGATCAATACTTTGCTTTGAGTATCGGAGATATGAACGGCACCCTGGTAGATCAGTCGCGCTTCTTCAAACCCGGAAATAATTTTGATCGGAACCGGAAAATGTTTTTTAGCCTGTACGACAAAGTCATCCGAATTATTGGCAACACGCAGCGTATGGGTGGCAACCGCACGGATATTTTTCAGTGGAATGCCTTCCAGGTATTCGGTCATCTCGGACAGGCAGTTCATCGCCCGATCAAACGCTGCCTGGTCAAGGTTGTTTTT
>CAMYIF010000045.1:3468-17095 GCA_947258415.1 uncultured Pseudomonadales bacterium | reverse complement strand
CCCGTTAATAATAAAATACCTGTTAGCAGTGGTACGCAGCCTGCCTGTCGGCGGACTGTCGTGCAACCAGTTTTTGCAATGCATCCCAGCGGTATGTCGGGCCATCCTTGCAAGCATACTGGTGTTCCATGTAACAATGCCCGCAGGTGCCAACAGCACAATGCATACGACGTTCAATGGCCAGCCATATCTGTTTTGCGTCCAGACCGCGCCGGACAAATTCACGGGCAACGGATTGCATCATTATTTCGGGACCGCACAGTAATAATACATCCGGAATTGCTTTCATCCGGTTAATAACCATATCAATGGCGTCCATTGGAGTTCCTGTCAGGCCGATATGCTTATGACCCCTGTTTTCCAGAATATCTATAACCGGGATATCCTTGCCCCAGCGTTCCCTTTCCGGGTTCAATACGGACGCTGCGGCACTGCGCGAACCATACAATAAAACCAGTTCATTACAGTATTGTTGCATAATTAAATGATCGGTCAAGCTAACCAGGGGTGCAAGGCCACATCCGCCGGCAATAATTAATACTCGCCGGTCTTTAAGGGGGCTAATTTCCCAGCCTTTACCAAAGGGACCCCTTACCCCCAGTATGCTGCCGGGCTCGCAATCGAATAATGCCGAGGTGACGCTGCCCATTTGCCGGACCAGCGCGCGAAATACGCCCTGGCTGTCCGGTGGCCGGGTAAAGGTGAAAGGCGCGGCGCCCGCGCCGGGAACATGAAGCATGAAGAATTGGCCCGGTTCCGGCGCCGCCATCGCCTTCGGGTCAAGCAAGCCAAAGGTAAAATGACGTGCCTTTTCGCCATCGTGGTCATAACTGATTAATTTGATCGGTGTTGGTGTCAGGCTATGCATATTTTGACAACCTCTTCATTATTGAATGCACGCCGATAACGCCGGGGCAGGTTTCTTCACACCGGCCGCAACCGACGCAGCCATAGCGATCAAACGTTTCGACAAATTCATTGCCAAACTTGTGCGTCCAGAAGCGGCGTACACGCTGTCCGGGTTCCAGGGTGGGGTTGTGCTGGCTGGCTTCGCGCTGAAAACTTTCATAAAGGCAGGAATCCCAGAAGCGCTCTACCTCTACACGATTATCATCGACTAGCTTTTCTCGCGTACCGTAACACGAACAGGTAGGGCAGAGAATGGTGCAACCGGAGCAGGCCAGGCATTGCAGGCCAACGTCCTGCCAGAATTTTTCCGGCATTTTTTCCTCGTGCAGGACACGGATGCCATCGATTAAATAGCCGTCGTCAGCGAATTGTTGCTTGCAACTGTCAATGGCCTGTTCGCGTGTTTGTAACGCGGTATCTTCGGCACGATCCAGATCCAGCCCGGTTATCGCCCGGACGCCTTTGTCATTGCATACCAGCAGCCACCAACTGCCATCCTGTCGGCAATGCAGGATAAGGTCGGCGCAGGACTGGCTGACCCCCGGACCGGCGTCAACCGTGGGGCAGAATCCGTTCTCACAGGGTGTAATGCAGTCAATACCAACCAATAGTGCCTGTTTTCGGCGTGCCTGGTAATAGGGATCGTCGGCAAAAAATTGATCCTGGTAGGCAATGGCGGTCAAGTCGCAACTGTGTACACCAAACACGGCAAAAGGCTCGGGGGTGGGTAACGTTTCCCGAAAACACTCGCCATCAAAGGAAAACAGGTTTTCCTGTTCGCTGAAAAATAACGTCTTTGCCGAACTGAGTGGAGGACGTTGTCCGCCGGAAATTGATTCACCGTCAACGTCGGGTTGCCACGAAGCATTACCCTCGGTGCCCGTGGCCATCTGGTAAACCCGGTATTTTCCGGCCAGATGTTTTTGCAAGACAGAAGGGTCATCCAGTCGATAGGTCTGCATATCAGCTACCTGCTTCCTGGATAATTAAATTATCAATTGATCTCGGAGTTTGTCCTTCCGGAAGTCTGGTCACCGATACGGCACAGGCCTTGAGTTCGGGCATCTTGGTGACCGGGTCCTGGGCATTATTGGTGAGTTGATTCGAGGGGGCTTCACGAAAATGGTAGGGCATGCTTACCAGCCCGGGAGGCACGTCATCGGTGATCATCGCACGGGTTTCCAGGTACCCGCGACGGGAACAGACGCCGACGCCGTCGTGTTGCTCGATATCAAGCGCAGTGGCGTCCTGCGGGTTGATAAACAAAATACCGGCCGGGGTTTCGCGTTCCAGCAAGGGAGATTTGCGCGTCATCGAGCCGCAGCCATAGTGAAAGTGCAAGCGGTTTGTGGTCAACAGCAGGGGGTAGTGTTCATCGGCCGGTTCATCGATTGATACATGGTGTACGGGAATCAGTTTGGCACGGCCATTGTCTGTGGCAAAGCTGTGCTGATGCAGTACCCGGGAGCCGTCCGGGTTTTCCGCATTACAGGGCCATTGCAGGCCATGTTTTATTTCGAGTTTTTCGTAGGACATGCCGCTGTAGATGGGCGTCAATGCAGCCATCTCGTCGAAAATGGCCTTGCTGTCAGGCCAGTCAAGCTGGTTACTGCCCATGCCCCTGGCAATTGCGGCCAACCACTGCCAGTCTGCGATAGCTTCGCCGGGTGGTGGAAGCGCCTGGTGGAACACCTGTACCCGGCGCTCGCAGTTGGTAAATGTACCCTGTTTCTCGGCAAAGGAGGCTGCGGGTAGAATTACATCGGCGAGCTTGGCGGTTTCGGTCATGGTCAGTTCGGCGACTACCAGCAAGTCCATGTTTTGCAGGGCAGCACGCACATGGTTCTGGTCGGGGTCGGTGACCACGGAATCTTCACCAAACTGTATTAATCCCCTGAACACACCGGCTATGCAGCCCTTGGTCATGCCCAGTGATGTCAGCCCGGCATGCCTGGAAAGCGATGTATTCCAGGCCTGGCTGAAACGGTGGTGGACCTGTTTATCATCAACTGCCTGGTAACCCGGGTAGACGTTTGGCAAGCAACCCATATCGCAGGCACCCTGTACATTGTTCTGACCGCGCAACGGGTTAATACCCGTGCCGGTTCGACCAACCTGGCCGCAAGTTAGCGCCAGGTTCGACAGGGCAATGACACCATTGGTGCCGCTGACGTACTGGGTTATACCCATACCGTAAAGCAACATCGACCGCGGGCTTTGACTGTAGAGGCGGGCAGCCTTGTGGATTAATTGCTCTGCAACGCCGGTAATTTTCGTGGCCGCTGCCATGGCACCGTTGACCGATCCGGCAAGCTGCTCGAAGCCTTCACAGCGCCTGGCAATAAACGCACTATTATGCCATTGCTGGCGAATAATTTCATCCAGCATGGCATTAATCAAGGCGATATTGGTACCCGGATTAAGTTGCAGGTGCAGGTCGGCCATTTTGGCCAGACGGGTCCGTCTCGGGTCGATAACGATGAGTTTACAGCCCTGCAGTTTTGCCCGCATGATATGACCACCGAGGACACTGTGGTTTTCGGTAGGGTCTGCGCCAATGACCAGAATCAGGTCGGCTTCAAATACATCGTCGGCGCTGTTGGTCATGGCACCCGAACCAAGCGTTTGTTTTAATCCGGCAACCGTGGGGCTGTGACAAATACGGGCACAGTGATCGACGTTATTGGTTTTCAATACCGCGCGCGCCAGTTTCTGCGCCGCGTAGTTATCTTCATTGGTGGCCCGTGCGCTGCTGATGATACCGACTGCATCGGGTCCATCCTCGTCGATTATCAGTTTCAAACCGTCACAGATTGTTGCTATGGCTTCGTCCCAGGACACTTCCCTGAAACCGCCCGGCTCTCGAATCAGGGGCCTGGTTATGCGGTTACCTGTTTCAATGCCGTAGGCTGTACTCCAGCCCTTGGCGCATAACTGTCCTCGACTGATCGGGTGTTCACGTTGCGGGGCAACACTGGCAAGCCTGTCATCCTCAACCACAAGATTGATACCGCAGCCGACACCACAGTAGGGACAGATACTCGAAATACTCTGGCGGTTTTTCATATCAATTGTGAACCTATTAAAAACAATACCTAAACTTTAGGTCATTTAAGACATCCGGCTGTTGATCCTGGTCACACAAATGAATAGTTTATCGTGCAATCACACGTTTTTCAGTGCCCGGTCTAGATAAAAAGGAGACAGGATGATGGAAGTGGTATGGCTGGTGGCAGCTAAACCAGACAGCCGCATTGCACCAGGCATGCGGCCGACTGATAGAGATTAATTGGGCGTATTTAAAATACCGCCGTTACTTGACGGCTATTTCGACTTTTTTGGATTCCACCTGTTGTGCTTTTGGTACTTCCAGAGTCAACACCCCGGCCTTGAAATCGGCCTTGATGTCCGATTCATTGACATCATCGCCCAGGGTAAAGCTGCGAACATATTTCCCGGTGCGTCGTTCCTGGCGAATAATACGGCCTTCTTCTTTTTCCGTTTTTTCCTCGGCGGTGCTGGCTTCAATTGTCAAAACTCCATTTTCCAGGGTGACGGATAAGTTATCCCTGTCCACGCCGGGCAGGTCAGCCACAATTTCGTAGTGGTTCTTCATATCCTTGATATCTACACGCGGGCTGAACAGGTTGTTGCTGGTTGCCATTCTTGCCGGTGACTGGAATACGTCGAAAAAATCATTAAAATCAAACAGTGAACTGCGTGGTATCAGGCTCATTTATTATTCCTCAATTTTAAATTCGTTGTACACATTAGTCGGGGGGCAGGTTGCCATTCCGTGGCTGGAACCTCCTGTAAGGATATTCCACCTGCACCCCTGCATATGCATTTTCAGTATCTGCGCACTTGGTCTTTGTGAAGATGATATAAATCAAGATCAATCAACGAAAATTTAAAAGAACCAGAGAAATTTCCAGGGCAAAGTAACCCCCGGCAAGGAAAACCCGGACAGGACAGAAAGGCAGGCATAAATACATGGCGTCAAAAGACGACACTCAGCTATAACGTACGCTAAAAGTCGTTTCCATTTCGGGTATTTTTATGTGGTGTTGAAGCGGCTATGATCCAGCTAATGGTCCTGGCTTACAGGTAAAAATTTCTGTATCCCAGGAAATCAGTGTTTTTCTTCAGCCTTCAATTCCGTCTCATCAGCGGGGAGCTGTTTTTTCTTTAGCGTATTATCAGGCACCGACCAGAATAATAATGGCAGCGTCATGGACTCCAGGTAAATAACACGTATAAGTTGGTAATAATCGTTGGGACGAACGAGTAGGTCTCGCGGTATCATGTTCATCAGGGTTCACTATTTATCAGGATTAACAAGATTATGTTTATTGGAATGGTTAGAGGCGAAGGCTGCTAATTACCAGCAAAACACATATTTCGTTGGAGCCCCACATGCAGGCCACCACGTTCATATTGCAGTATTACATAAAGAATTTTTCTAATTATTGATATAAATCAAGTTTTATTCAAATGCCTGAAAAGTCATTGCCCTGGGTTAATATTATTAGTGAAGGGCAAATCAACAAATCGATGATATTCATTGTCTCGAAAATTATTCATTGCACCTGCAAGTGGAGGCGCAAGCTGCTTGTCATTAGCAAAGATTCATCCGTGGGTTTTCTGCTTGCACCCCTGCACGTGCGATGACAGTATCCTTCGATGCTTTTTCAATTTCATTGATCCATATCAAGATCGGCACATATTAATAATAAAATTTAAATGACATGGGTAAGCGGTATGATTTGCCACGCGTTAAGCGGTTGCGTGGAACATTTGCATAAGCGTATTATCCTTTAGCGGCGAGCTTGTAGTCAGCTATTTTGGCCGCAACGCCCTGCGGCTCAGGGCAATAAAGCGTTTGAACCAGAAAGACATAAGCGATTTACGACCCCTTTTCAGGTAGGAATAAGCCCCCAGGGAAACGATGAGTGCACCCAGAGCGTCAATCATCAGGTCGGACATAGTGTCATCAAGCCCGTCCTGTTGCATAGTGGTGCCTAGAAAAATATCGACGCCGTACTCAAAAATTTCCCAGGTAGTACCCGCCGAGAGGGCGAAGGTAAAAGCGAACAGGCAGATAAACCCCGGCGAAAGCTCGAGGTCAATACGCACGTTATGGTTTAACAACCAGATCAGGTAGAGGCCTAGCATGCCCAGCAGCAGCCCGGAGATTAAGTGCAGTAACTTGTCCCACCACCAGAAACGCTCATAAAAATCGCCTATTTCACCGAGAAATATGGATGCAAAAATGAAAATGATCGTGGCCAGGTCAAATTCAGCGGGCAAGGGAACAGAAAAATGCCGGGCAAAGAGCATGGGCAGCATGGATAAAATGACAATGCCTATAAGGATCAGGGCATTAACCCAGGACTGGTAATAAACAGCGGCCAGTAGTTCCAATGCCAGCACAGAGAGCAGCAAAACCTTGAAGAGGCGGGGGTCGATATTGAGGGTAATCCTGTTCATGGCAAGTTGGCTAAGGTAATGGTTTATTGAAGAATAATCTGTTTATACGCGGATTCCCTTGATCAAAAACATCAAAATTAAATACATATCAACCTGTTTTACCGCGAAGTTACTCTGGATCTTTACCTGTATACTGTTCTATATCAAAGCAATGGGTAAGGCACAGGGCGATAATAAAAGCAACTCCGCTCACCGGCAGGAAGCCGCAATGCAAAGACCAGCAAAAAATTAACGAATTCCCTGATAGCCCGGCGGGGTATGAATCACCGAGGAATAATTGATATGCCCCGTGAGCTCAACGAATTACTCAAAGAAATGCACCGCCTGGAAGAGCAGCTTGAATCCTACTGGGATAGTCTGCGCGACCAGTTTAATTATACCCTGAAAGACAGAACAATTCTCTTCGAAAGGGATACACGTGACAGTCATGTAAAAATGCGCGTGGGAGTGTTTGACTACCTGTTGAATGCCCGGCTCATCAACGTACTCACGGCACCCGTTACTTACGCGATGATATTCCCCATCGTGCTGTTGGATATCAGTTTCATGGTATACCAGCACATCTGTTTCCGAGCCTATAAAATTCCGATTGTCGACAGGAGCAAATACATCCTGGCCATCGACAGGTACCAGCTTGAATACCTGAATATCATTGAAAAAGTAAACTGTGTGTATTGCGGTTACGCCAATGGTTTGATTTCCTATGTGAAAGAGGTACTGGCGCGCACGGAACAATACTGGTGCCCGATCAAGCACGCCCGCACAATGCACGATACGCACCAGCGTTACGTTAAATTCAAGGAGTTTGGTGATGGCAACGGATACTTCAGGGACCGAATTAAATTAAGGCAGGATTTTGACGATTAAACCCCGGTCTTTAAAACAAAAACTGTCGAGGTAGTGGAATGCCCGAATCAATTGACGCGTATTCGCCGGAAAAAATTGCAAAAATGGTGGACAGTGCCGGTATCAGGAAAGCCAGGTTACCGGTTTTGCAACTGTTAGTACTGGGTATGCTTGCCGGGGCTTTTATTGCCTTTGGCGCCATGTTTTATACGCTGGTGATTACCGACAGTTCACTTGGATTTGGACCAACCCGTTTTTTGGGCGGTCTGGTTTTTAGCCTTGGCCTGATCCTGGTCGTCATCGCTGGCGCCGAACTGTTCACCGGTAATAATTTGATCGTCATCGCCTGGGCACAAAAGGATGTTACCACGGCCCAATTACTGCGAAACTGGCTGATCGTATACGTAGCCAATTTTATCGGTGCCATGTTAAGCGCGTTAGCGGTGCTCTTTTCAGGAACGCTGGAATTGGCCAATGGCGCAGTAACGACCACGGCCGAGGGCATAGTCCAGCACAAAATGAACCTGGATTTTATCACGGCATTGTTCAGCGGTATCCTGTGTAACGCCCTGGTTTGCCTGGCAGTCTGGTTAAGTATGGCCTCGCGCCGGGTTTCGGGAAAGATATTGGCCATTATTTTTCCTATTTCTGCTTTTGTTGCGCTGGGTTTTGAACACTCAATCGCCAATATATATTTTTTCGGATTGTTCGTATTGCAAAGTGATACAGGTGTCGGAGTGCCTGATTTATTGGCCAACCTTATTCCGGTAACCCTGGGAAATATTATCGGCGGCAGTTGTTTTGTCGCGCTGGTTTACTGGGTATGCTATCTGAGGAAAGGTAATTCGCAGGCGTAAACCAGGATGAGTTTGCCTGTCGGCATTTGCGGAATTGAAATAAGGGACATTGATGAAAATTCATTTCTACGGTGGCGCAGAAGAAGTAACCGGTTCCTGCCATCTTGTTGAAACAGGTGGCCACAGGGTGTTAATGGATTGTGGCCTGATCCAGGGTGGTCGTAACGCCGAAGCGCGCAATGAAGAACCTTTTCCTTTTGACCCGGCATCGATTGACGCCGTCCTGCTGAGCCATGCGCACATCGATCATTCAGGGCGCATTCCCCTGCTGGTTAAACAGGGGTATAACGGGCCGATTTATGCGCAAAAGGCAACAAAATCCCTGTGTCGTATCATGCTCAAGGATGCCGCATTCCTCAACGAGAAAGGCGCCGAATGGGATAACCGGAAACGTGAGCGCAAGGGCCTGAAAAAAGTCCAGCCACTGTACACAAAACAGGATGCCCTTGCAGCGATGCGGCTTTTCAAGGCACAACAATATGACCAGCTAATCCCTGTTTTGCCGGGGATTAAGGTACGCTTTCGGGATGCCGGTCACATACTGGGTTCGGCCATTATCGAGCTTTTTATGGAGCAGGGGGGTGTTTCCCGCAAACTCGTCTTTAGTGGCGACCTGGGGCAGAAAGACATGCCTGTATTGTGTAACCCGGCAACCATCAAAGACGCCGACCTGGTATTACTGGAAAGTACTTACGGTGACCGGTTGCACCGTCCTTTTGAGTCTACCCTGGCGGAATTGAAGGACATCTTTTCTCAAGCAAGAAGGGAAAAAGGTAATATTATTATCCCGTCTTTTACCGTCGGCAGAACCCAGCAGTTGCTGTATCTTTTCAGTAAATACACCAAACAATGGGCGCTGGAGAAATGGCATATTTTTCTCGATAGTCCGATGGCAATAGAAGCAACCGAAGTGCATGACCGCTACACGCGGTTATACGATCGCGAAGCTGCCGAACTCTGGGGTGATCGCGGCCTTTACCGGCGATTACCCAACCTGCGATTCTGCCGCACTACCAAGCAATCCATGGCACTCAATCAACTGCATTCGGGCGCAATTATTATTGCCGGTAGTGGTATGTGTACGGGTGGACGAATCAAGCATCATTTGAAAAACAACATATGGCGTAAAAACTGCCACCTGATTATTCCCGGTTTCCAGGCCCGGGGCACCATCGGCCGGTCGATTGTGGATGGTGCACCCTATATCCGCTTGTGGGGCGAAACGATCAAGGTGGCTGCCAAGGTGCATACCGTGGGTGGTTTGTCGGCCCATGCGGACCAGGACGGACTGTTGGACTGGTACAAGGGATTTGAAAACCTGCCGCCCGTCATGCTGGTCCATGGAGAAGCGACTGCGTTAAACGGCCTGGCTCACAGGATCTGGGAAGAAACGGGTGCACGAGTCAATATAGCGCGCCTGGGCGAGGCTGTCGATTTATACGTATCTCGATGAGCTCACCATGATATTAGTGTGCGTTTCAACTGGATCGGGCGATATTGCGGGCAAGCCTGGTCACACACAAACTCATATCCTGATTGATATCCGTCAATAACTCACCGGGATATATTCGTTATTTTTCTGACTACAGCGCCCGTTATCAACTCCAGCCCGGTCAGGCCAGGAGCATCTCTGGTTCAATTTTATCTGCAACAGGAGTCAATAAATGATGGTGGACATTGAGTCAGTTCTTGCCGAAGAAGCCGAAACGCTTCTCACACACAGGTGTGTTGGTTTGCCAGCCAGCGCCCTGCATTTACCCGGCCCGGATTATATTGACCGCGTTATTAGCCTGGGTGATCGAAACGTTGTTGTTCAGCGAAATTTACAAACCCTGTTTAACCAGGGTCGCCTGGCTAAAACCGGTTACCTGTCGTTATTGCCGGTGGACCAGGGCGTCGAACATACAGCGGGAGCTTCATTTGCGCCTAATCCGGCATATTTTGATCCGGCCAACATTGTTGAGCTGGCCATCGAGGGAGGCTGTAACGCGGTAGCGTCAACCCTTGGCATCCTGGGCAGTGTTGCTCGCCGGTATGCCCACAAAATACCTTTCATTGTTAAACTCAACCATAACGAATTATTAACCTACCCCGGGCGTTATGACCAGACCCTGTTTGCCAGTGTTCAACAAGCCTTTGACCTGGGTGCCGTGGCAGTCGGTGCGACGGTTTATTACGGTTCCGAACAATCCAGGCGCCAGCTCCAGGAAGTGAGCGAAGCATTTGCCTTCGCGCATCAATTGGGCCTGGTGACCATACTCTGGGCCTATTTGCGAAACAGTGAATTCAAACAGGGTGACAAGGATTTTCACACCGCGGCCGACCTCACCGGGCAGGCGAATTACCTGGCAGCCACCATAGAGGCGGATATCGTCAAGCAAAAGCAGGCCCAGGGTAACAGGGGTTTTATTGCGCTGAACTTCGGCAAACACCACCCCTTGATGTACAGCGATCTTTCATCGGATCACCCGGTAGACCTTGTTCGTTACCAGGTAGCCAACTGTTTCATGGGCCGTACAGGAATGATTAATTCGGGTGGCGCATCGGGAAATGATGATTTTCACCAGGCCATTCGAACAGCAGTGATTAACAAGCGCGCGGGCGGCATGGGTATGATTTCCGGCCGCAAGGCTTTCCAGAAATCGATGCAGGACGGCGTGGAGTTGTTGCACGGTATACAGGATGTCTACCTGTCCGAGGCCGTCACTATTGCCTGAGATAACCAGGTATCTACTGTCCTGGCGGATTATCCAAAGCTTGAATCCGGCCGACAACTTACGCATAAATACTTGATACGTATCAATGTTTGTCGATTTGAAACTTCCTAGGATCATATGATGCCTGCGACTCTGGCCGGAGAAGGGCGCCAGGGTTAGAAAATTTTAAAAACTAAAAGGAGTCATCAGCCATGTCTAATTTAAAGCATGGTCTTTCCGTCAGTGTTGAATTTACCGAGAATGAATTTGTATTGACATTGAAGGCTATGAAAGAGTTGCAACATCAGCATTTCAAAATTATGGGCGCCATCATAGAAACAGCGTTTGAAGAATTCGACAAGCCTAGAGTCAAGGTATTTACCGATATGGGCAACACCGATGGCTGGGAATTATCTATGCTGCCCTGTTATGTGGATGAGTGAATGATAGCGAAAGGCGCGCCAGAAAAAGATATTTACTGGCATTGGTTGAAGAGCGGCTGCGCACTGGCAGCCTGTTTTTTTTGGCCTTTATCCTCGTCAAGCCTATCGGTGTTTCAACCCAGTTCGTTATTCTCGGTGGTATCGTCGCTTCTTTTTTCGACGATGAACTCGTTATCAGGGATGAAGCGAGCAAATCGGGTTACCGTAGCAGCAACGCCTACCTGAACAAGTCGGGTGGAAAATACGCAAAATCGGTCGCCAATCCGTTTAATTACAGCTTTATATTTGTTCTTTGTAACGCGCTTGGAGGTCTGCTGGGCCGGATAACCCAGGCAACAAAGCCTGGCCAGGATGCCCGCCCGCGTATTCGACAGGTGCCAGAATACCACCGGCGGAAATTCGGAGAAACCCCCTGGGACGCTACCTGCTGGCCTTTTGCGGCGGCGTGATTGTCTTGCTTGGTGCTCTCCTGTCCGGGGGCTGTACGAGTGGCCATATGATGAGCGGGGTGATGCAGACGGCGGTCAGTGGCTATATATTTACGCTGGCAGCTTTCGCTATCGCCATACCTACTGCAATAATCGTTTACCGAAAATAGGAGCTTGATATGGAAATTATGCTGTCTATCGTTTTAGGTACTTTGTTTGGCTATGCACTGCAACGTATCGGCGCAGCCGATCCGGATAAAATAATTGGCATGTTAAGGCTTTCCGACCTGCATTTAATGAAAGCGATATTAGCCGGTATCGGTATCTCGTCGGTCCTGCTGTTTACCGGTGTGTTGTCGGGTCTCCTCGAAACCGTCCATTTTGATGTCAAGGCCATGTACTGGGGCGTTATTATTGGTGGCTTGCTACTCGGCATTGGCTGGGCGATCGCAGGGTATTGTCCCGGGACCGGGGTGGCCGCCGCTGGCTGTGGCAGGCTGGACGGGCTGTATTTTATCATCGGCGGCCTGGTCGGCGCGGGCCTGTGTACCCTGATTTATGCCTATATTCAAGACAGCTGGTTATTCCATAAAGTTCTGGGTGGCAATACGGCGCTGGTAGCGACCGGGAAGGCATCGGCCCTGATGCAGGCGGACTGGGGGCTTGCTGCCGTGTGGCTTGGTCTTGTGATGCTGCTATTCGCGAGATTGTTACCCACCAGGACGGATAAGGGATTGAATGCAGTTCAGGGCCGGTAACCCGGGTTTACGGGTTTAATGGCCTATTTCGCTTCACGTCCGTAGCGCTGCATCTTTTTAATCCAGCGTTCCCTGTTTGTTGCACTTTTTATCCCGACCAGTCCGATCAAACTGCTACGAACGGGGCTAATACCGCAAAAATTAAGGATATTGCGTTTCAGGCTTTTCAGGCTGTGCGCACGATAAAACCAGCGGTAGACTAAAGCGGGCATACCCATGGTAACCACGACACGGGCAGATTTACCCTTCAGCAATTTCCCCGGCAGTTTGTTTCCCGTTTCCTCGAAGGCAAATCCGGGTCTTAAAACCTGTTCGAAAAATCCCTTCAGCAACGCTGGCATACCTCCCAGCCAGAGCGGATAAAAAATTACCAGGTGATCGGCCCAATCGATATGCTGCTGGTAGTCGCGCAGCGCAACCGGTGCCGGTTGCTGGTAAAAATCGTTATAGCTTTTGACCAGTTCAAAACTGATGTCCGCAACGTAAATTTCCCTGACCTGGAACCCGGATTGCTCGGCTGAAACCTTATAGGCATCTGAAAGCCTGTAGCCATAGCGCTTCCGGTCGGGGTCCGGATGTCCCTGGATAATCAAAATATGCCTGGTCATGAAACATTTATCCCGTGGTAATCCAGCCCGCTAGATTGCAACCCCAAGGTTACATTTTAACCTGGTAGTGGCTTTCAGGGAGTTGGTTATTACGCACATGCGTTTGGCTTTTTCCAATAACTTAAGAGCCATTTCATTATCGGTAGCTTTGAACAGGGTTAAATTGGCGTTGATAAAAAAACCGGTAAATTGTGCAACCCCTTTGCCTTCAACATCGACCTTATCCAGCACACCTTCGGCTTCGCACGAAAGCGCAGCCCAGGAAAAGCGGGAGCCTTTTGCAGCGGCGCGAAAGCTCAAGGCAAAGCAGTCAACAAGCGCACCAATAAGCAGGGTTTCGGGTGACCAGCGATCGCCCGGGCCGTCAAATTCAAGGGGAGGGGCTGACACAATTGTATCAAGATTACTGCATTCCAAATTAACATCACTGTCTTCAATTAGCTCGGCGCGAACATAGTAGTGGTGCGGGTACCCTTTCATTATTGTGTTCCTGTGTTTGCCTGTGCCGGTTTTCGCATATTAATACGGGCTATATTGGTTCAGGCAACGTTGTAATTTTTCATTTTCTTGCCTTAATAATTCCATTTCATCA
>CAMYIF010000045.1:0-3453 GCA_947258415.1 uncultured Pseudomonadales bacterium | reverse complement strand
GATTATGTTCAACATGTGTACATCGAATTGCCAGGATTCAGGTGTATTACCGGTCGGCTCGACAATTCCTTCATTGACCAGGTCTGATATCGTTTCCGAAGGAAGCGAGGTAACCTGGCAAACTTCGCTTAGCGACAGCTGTAAAACCCTGGTGTTTGTCATCCTGATACCGGCCTCAATGTTATACCAGTGTCCTGTGAAGATCGGCTGGAGTAACTGCACGTGGACAGCGTTTAAATGTTCAGCCAAAGGCCGTAATATATTTTAATGCCGCTGTACTTAGTTACCCGGCGGTTTCCTTTCAGGGTGTAACCGCCGTGCAATCATTGTTTTAAGCGGATGCTATTCTCTACCGGGTGGCAAAGGATTGATGCAGATCAAAAAAACTGTACTGGACAAGGACCCTGGTTATAAAGCCATGGATGAGGCCTGCAGTTTCTCCATGTCCTTGATAATTATTGTTCTTTTTTCTACCAAAAGAATACCCATGCGCTGAATACGGGAGAAAAGTCGACTTATGGTCTCTTCCGTGGTGCCCAGGTGATGCGCTATATCACGCCGTGACATAGGTAAAATAAACCGCTTTGGAGATAACCCGCGGGATTGGTAGCGCGAGGAAATATCGGCGATAAAAGTGACAAGCCGCTCCTCGACGGGGCGATGGTGCAAAAACAGCAGGGGTTCTATTTTTTGGATGCATTCAGCACTCAGAATCTGGAACATTTTCTGCTGCAAATCGGGTGATTTTTTTAACAGGCTTCCGAGTTGTTCGTAATTCATTTCACAAACTGTACTTGTGTCCAGTGCCTGGGCAAAATTCTGGTGTTGTCCGTTGGCCATGCCGTCCGTGCCGAATAACTCGCCCGGAAGGTGAAAGCCGATAATATGTTCCTGCCCGTTTTTGTCGATATGATAACTTTTAACTGCACCGGAACGCACCCTGTACAGCGAGGTAAAAGTATCACCCTGATGGTAAAAGTAATCACCTTTTTGTGTTGGTGCAGGGTGGTTACTGATCTCATTAAATGCCTGCATTCCCTTGTCATTGGTTTTGCTGGCTATACAAAAAGGACGTACTGAACACTCACGGCATTTGACAAACCCCGATTTTTTAAGGGAAACGACTATGCCCCTGGCGTTAGATTTGTCGGGTCTTTCCTTTTCTGCTATTGGCGAACTTGTGTTGAAATTTGCAAGAGTCATAGTTAACCCCCCCTCGAGTCATATTGTCAGTGCATGGACCGCCTTTCTTGCATGATTTATGCTACCCTGCCAAAATGTTTTGTAGTATCAGTGAATACGCTCGATATTTAAGGGTTTACCCTTAGATAATTGGGCCAGCCATCTTCTCAGGTATAGCCTGCAATTGGATCACCCGGTAAAAATGGCGCCCCGAACCGGTTAATCAATAACCCTCGATCCAGACTCCCAAGACACTGATATGCCCGGAGAAATTGCATGAAGGAAGACTTATACAAGGATTCATTTGAAGCCCTGTTCAAGGCAACAGTGGATGGTATCCTGGTGATCGATCAAACCGGGATTGTCGAGTTAATGAACCCGGCTGCAGAGCGATTGTTTGGCTACCGGGAAGATGAGTTGGTCGAGCATCACTGTATTGAGCTTATACCCGAGGAATACCAGACACTGCTGGACCATGATGTTGAAAATTTCCTGGGTACAGGTCGCGAAATAATGATGCAAAATAAAGACGGCGACTGTTTCCCCGTTCATCTTTCGGTAGTGCGGGCAGACGACACAGAAAAACCACTCTTTATTGGCGTTTTTCGTGATTTGACCGATCAAAAGCTCAAGGAAAAGGAACTGCAGGAAAGAGAAAAGGATATTCGGCTACTCCGTGACAGGCTGTTGAACGTAGAACGCATGTCGGCTCTGGGAGAAGTGTCTTCCAGTCTTGCTCACGATATAAACCAGCCTCTGACGGTTATCGCCGCTTACGCACAGGCCTGCAAGAAACTTGTACAATCGGGCAATGCCAATTCGGATGACCTTGTTAATGCCCTGAAAAAAATCGATATCCAGGCCCACCGCGCTTCACAGGTCATCAATAGTATTAGATACTTCGCAAAAAGGTCCTCCAGCGAGGTCTCGGAACAAAGCTTCCAAAAACTATTGCTGGAAGTGTCTGCTATCGCCGAATCATATGTACAGGATAACGGAATGAGGATCGAGCTGGACCTGGAGGATATTCCCTATTCCGAGCTTGTCGTGGTCGAGCCGTATCAAATACAGCAGGTGATATTGTGCCTGATTAATAACGCCGTTGAGAGTATGATTATTCTTGATGAAAATGGAAGCCCCAGGGAGTTGGACAATACAGGGAATACCATTACTATACGAGCAAGAATGCTGGGTTCTGTGCTGGAAATTGCGGTTATTGATCAAGGCTGTGGAATCGATGAAGATCAGGTGCAGCATATCTTCAATACTTTCTATACTACAAAAACAGGTGGCCTGGGTGTCGGCCTGTCGATTTGCCAGTCCATTGTTACGGCACGGGGTGGCCAGATTGACTTTACCCCTAACCAGGGCAGGGGCAGCACATTTTCCTTTACCTTGCCAGGAATTACAGGATCGCTGAAATGACGGACAAGCAGCCTTGCGTATTCATTATTGACGACGACCATTCAGTTCTTGAGGCGCTCTCATTTTTAATGAAATCTGTGGGGATGCGATCGAAATCCTACGATTCGGCTAAAGCTTTCCTGGATGATTATGACCCCGAGTGCCACGGTTGTATCGTCTCCGATGTACGCATGCCGAATATGAGTGGTTTGGCCTTGCAGGATGCGCTCCTCGAGCTTGACTCCGCTCAGCCCCTGGTTTTCCTGACCGGCCATGGTGATATACATATGGCCGTCGAGGCCGTCAAAAAAGGCGCCGCCGATTTCCTTACCAAACCGTTCCGTGACCAGGAGCTGCTTGACAGTATCAACAGGGCGATAGAACTCGATGAGTCCAGGCGTTGTGAAAAAGAAAATATAAAACAGGTTGAAAAATGCCTGGCAGAATTGACACCCCGTGAACGACAGGTCATGGACCTGGTAGTTTCCGGCAAGGCCAATAAGGTCATTGCCATGGAACTAAATCTCAGTCCGCGCACGGTAGAGGTCCATCGTGCTCATGTGATGGAAAAAATGAAGGCCGATTCGCTGGCTGAACTGGTCAAGCAAACCCAGCTAATCAAAAACAAAACGGCTTCCCGCTAGTTGTTTCTCCCTGTTTCCTGCTAGCCAAATACTTTTTATAAATCCCCCCCCGGTTGATTTCAATCAGATTTAATAGCCCCCGTTTTTTATAAACTTATCCCAGATAAAACTCATATTTGAATTGAAATACGTTTGCCGCTTAAAAACCACGCGTGGCTACTGGGCGTGCGGGAGTTAAAAATTATCGGGTAGAAACGCCTATGTCGAAGTTGATATACATTGC
>CAMYIF010000044.1 GCA_947258415.1 uncultured Pseudomonadales bacterium | reverse complement strand
GTTAGCGCTTGCTTGCACCCAACTGAGCTACCTGGGCATTACTTGATTTAAACTACTCGGTGCCATCCCGCACCCGGCCAAAATGTGTCCTATCTGGCCTTTGTTGCCTTGATATTCAAGCGCAACAGGGCGGCTATTAAACCGTTTGAATGAATTCCAGTCAAGCGTATTTGAGTCTAATTTCCTGATTGGTCCCGGCTCGGAGGGACGTATCCTTCGGCACTGGCAAATTCTTCATTGGCGAGAAATTTCTCCAGTTGCTCGTTCAGGAACTTACGGGCTTTCGGGTCCATCATGTTGAGTTGACGCTCGTTGATGATCATGGTCTGGTGCGCCAGCCATTCCTGCCAGGCCTGTTTTGAAACCGTTTCAAAAATTTCCTGTCCCTTTGGGCCAGGGTAAGGCGGTGTTTCCAGGCCTTCCATGTCTTTTTGGTATTTCTTGCAATGGACTATGCGTGCCATGTGTTTTCCTGATGATGTCTTTAGAAAATCCCGGTTATTGTACTGGCCGGTGAAGCTATTTACTATGCTTAGAGCCCACATCCGGTTTTATCCCGAGTTTTCCAGCAAGACTTTAATCGGGGCCGCCAGGCCGATTTCATCCGCCTGCTTGCTGTTGTACCAGCGCCATCGACCGGGTTCCATTACCCTGTTCTCGGGGTTATTGATCTGTGCATAGAGGGGGTGTATATCCAGGCGGAAATGTGAAAAGGTATGCTTCATTTGACGACCAGTTTTATGCCTGGTTAATTTGCATCCTGTGATCGTTTCCATGTTGCTTATCAGCTGGTTGCTGTCTTCGTGTTGCGGCAGACTCCACAGGCCTCCCCATATGCCGTTTGGGGGTCTTTTCTCGAGCAATATCTCACCGCTGTCATTTTTTAAAACCAGGAAGTGGGCGCTTCGCATCGGCAGGGTACTTTTGGGTTTCGACTCCGGGAACCGGCCTGTACTGCCGGTTTGATAAGCCTTGCATTGCTGGTTCAGAGGACAGTCCGGGCATTGTGGCCGGGCGCGGGTACAGACGGTGGCGCCCAGGTCCATGATGGCCTGGGTGTAATCTTTCACGCGACGCCTCGGTGTGTATTCTTCCGCGTATTTCCAAAGCGTTTTCTGCACACCGGCTTTACCGGGCCAACCGGAAACCGCGTGAAAACGGCACAGCACCCGCCTGACGTTGCCGTCCAGGATCGGCGCACGTATGCCCATGGCGATACTGGCAATGGCGCCCGCTGTGGAGCGGCCAATCCCGGGGAGTTTGATGAGTTGATCGACGTTGGCCGGGAACAGATCATCGTGCTGCGTATGAATCAAACGGGCGGTTTTGTGCAGGTTGCGCGCGCGTGCATAGTAGCCCAGGCCGGTCCAGAGGTGCAGCACACTGTCTTCCGAAGCGTTTGCCAACTGGGCAATATCGGGAAAGCGGGCCATGAAACGTTCGAAATAGGGAATCACTGTGTTGACCTGCGTTTGCTGCAACATGATTTCGGATACCCACACGCGATAGGCAGAGACATCCTGTTGCCAGGGCAGGTTTTTGCGCCCGTACCTGTCATACCAGGTAAGTAGAGCGGAGTTGAAGTCCTCGGCGCGCATCAGAATTTGAATAACTCTTTTAATTGTTCGCTGACATCCTCGCCCAGTTTCTCCTTAAGGACGTCCTCTATTTTTTTGCCGGTTTCCTGCTTTAATTCCTGTTCGAGCAGTTTGCCTATAATGCCACCCATTTTATTCCTGTCCAGCGTACAGATATCAGCCGGATCGGCTTCCCATGGACCCTGGCAGATTACCGGCCACTCGATATCGCGGTATCGCTCGTGTACTTCGCAGGATTTGTTTTCAAGTTCGCCGAGAACCCTGGCATCAAGCCCGATATCCAGCGTCTGATTATTGAGATTGATGATGCCGGCGCCGCGTGCCGACAGGCTGTCCGTGCCAACGTCCAGTTTATCGGCATGGATAATGCCATTGGAAATCGTCATGCGCCCGTTGAGTGTCCTGAACTGCGTGACAGGATTCTCCCTCGGGGGTTTTCCCTGGATCTGCCGGATGCGGGCAATGCCATCACAGACCATGTCCTCCAGGCTGATATCCCTGAGTGCACCGTCGGCGACCGAAAACTGGATATCGCCATTGAGGTTGCTGGTTATTTTTTCCCGGGTATCACCATAAGTCGTTGCGGTGATGTCCATGTCGAGTTTTCCAGTGACATAATCGATATCACCCAGGGCTTGCAAAACCGGCCCGGCGTTCATGTTGCGCAATTGTTTTTTAACGGTAATTTGCGGGCTTTTGCCACGGGCATCGATAGTGCCGTTAGCCTTGAAGGTCCCGTCGTAAACATTGCCAGTCATGCTATCCAGGCGGATGAATCCGTTACGTGCCGAAGTCCTGGCGTTGATGTTTTCCAGGGTCAGCCCAGAGGCGATCAATTGATTCAGCTCAATTTTGCCGTTGATGTTAAGGTCGCGCATGGCGGCAATCGGTAGCAACAATGCTTCCCCTGCGTTGATCGATGAGGTGTCGTTGGTAGTGGTTTTATCATCGGGCGGTGTTTGTTTCTCGGGCAGGTAATTATCCAGGTTAAACGCGTTGACTTTGAGGTTATAAGTATAGGCGGGGCGATCAAAGTTGTTGATTCCAACGCTGCCTTTGACCTGCGTGTTATCTATTTTCAGTGAAACCGACGGCAAGTTAAGCGACGTTTGATCACCCTTTAATGTCAATTCTGCACTGACCTGTTTAAGCGCCGTTTTATCCCGGGTGGCTATGGGTTCCATACCAAATTGAGACAACAGGTTTTGCAGGTCGAAAGGGTTGACGGTCAGGTTTCCCGAATATTTCGCGGCCGTGCTGGCCTGGGCAATGGACAGCGCGCCACTCGCACTCAGGTTACCTGAATTTATTTTCAGGGTATTGATTTCGAGCTGGTCGTCTTCAGCATCGAAAGTAAATACCGTTTCCATATTCATCGGGACCATGACACCGGCCAGTGCCGGCAGGTTTAACAACTGGCTCCATTTATATGGCTGGAAGCCATCGATGTTCAACTGGGCATCGAGCATCGGGTTCTGTAGCAGGTTTGAAACATTTATTTGCCCGACAAGGCGGGTCGTGTCGATATCGATCACCGTATCGTTCATGTTAATCATTTGCCTGGCAATGATCGTGTTGACCTGGCTGGTGATATGCACCGGGATGGCCTGTGAACCCTTACCCCTGTCATAACTGAAGTCGGCGCTGACCGGAAAGGGCTGGTCCAGGTTAATTTTTCCGATGCGCAGGTCCAGGTCACGGACATGATGGCGTTGATCCTTTTGCATGTCATGGTAGTCGATGCTGGCCTGTTCGATGGAAACATGGCCGATGCTTAAAGCCGCCAGGGGTAAGGCCATCGGCGAACCTGTATTAGGAGACACCCCGTTGCCCGAGTCGTCCACAGGCTTGGCAGGGCTGTCGGTGGCAGAAGATGTTTCGATTATCCAGTTACCCTTGCCGGATTCATCAACAATCAGTTTCAGTTGCAACCCTTTCAGGGTCAACCCGCTAATCTCCAGTTCGCCATTAAGCAAGGGCCTTAACCGGGCATATATCTGGGTATGATCAGCCGATGCCAAGGGACCATCCGGTGAGTTGATATCGATTTTGCCGACACTGATTCCCAGCCAGGGAAATACCGACAGGGATAGCTGGCCGTCTATCACCAGATCCAGCTGCGTTTGTTGTTTAACCAATTCCTGTATGTCAGTTTTGTAATCGTTCGGATCAAAAACGGTCAGCAAGTACAGGGTCGCCGCACCGGCTAACAGGACAATCACGGCAACCACGCCTGCCAGGGATTTAATCAATGTTCTCATGCTTGTCCTTCGTGAATTTTAGCTATCCGGATAGTTGAATTACGACGCCACGGGGTCAATCTGATTCACACTAAAACTGTCTTTTTGGGTGAATAATAGTTCGATTCAAACGATTGTGTTAAGGATTTCGCGGATTATTGATCTGCTGGACGCCAGTGTCGCTGCCGACCAGCAAAACATCAGCCGGGCGGGCCGCGAACAGGCCGTTACAGACCACGCCGACAATATCATTGATCCGGCTTTCCAGGGCAATGGGCTGTTGTATGTCGAGGTTATACACGTCGAGGATAATGTTGCCATTATCGGTGACAAAGTCATGCCTGTATTCGGGCGCGCCACCCAGTTTAACCAATTCCCTTGCCACGTGACTGCGTGCCATCGGAATAACTTCCACGGGGAGCGGAAATTGACCGAGAATATCGACCAGCTTGCTGTCATCGACGATGCACACGAATTGTTCGGCCACGGCCGCAATAATCTTTTCACGAGTTAATGCGCCGCCACCTCCCTTGATCAGTTGAAGGTTTGCGTTACTTTCATCGGCGCCGTCGACGTACACGGTGATTTTATCGACGCTGGTCAATTCGTAAACGGGAATGTTATGCGCTTTCAGGCGTTCTGCCGTAGCGACAGAACTGGCCACTGCGCCATCGAAAATGTGCTTGATCCTGGCCAGGGCATCTATAAACAGGTTGGTGGTTGAGCCTGTACCAACTCCGACAATGGTGTCATTATTTAGCATGCCTTTAATGTGGCTCACTGCAGCTTCGGCAACTGCGCGTTTAAGTTCGTCCTGGGTCATGGCTGGGTGTTCCTGAGAGGTAAAACACAATTTCAATGAATTATAAGATGATAGGGCTATTGTTTATAGACGTAGCCAAGGATAACTCTTTATCATAGCGGCAATATATTGTCCTGAGATCGGTTGCCCTGCACCATGCCACAAAAGTACCTGAAAAAAATACTCGAATCCCGCGTCTACGACGTTGCCATAGAGACACCCCTGCACGAGGCGGCATTTCTGTCAAAACGTTTTGACAACAAGATTTTATTAAAACGTGAAGATTTACAACCGGTATTTTCGTTCAAGCTGCGCGGAGCCTACAATAAAATTTCCCGGCTGACAAAGCAACAAAGAGAGGTCGGAGTCATCACCGCGTCCGCTGGGAACCACGCACAGGGCGTAGCTTTCACCGGCAAGCGACTCGGTATCAGCACGATTATCGTGATGCCTAAAACGACACCGGAGATCAAGGTGGCTTCGGTTAAGGGGTATGGCGCCAAAGTGGTTCTTCATGGCGATACCTATGACGATGCAGCCTTACATTCCAAAAAGTTGGCCAAGGAAAACGGTTACCAGTACATTCATCCGTTTGACGATCCGGATGTTATTGCCGGGCAGGGGACCATCGGCATGGAAATACTCCGGCAGCATTCGGGGCACATCGATGCTGTCTTTATTCCCATAGGGGGCGGCGGGCTGGCCGCGGGTGTTTCGGCTTATATTAAAAATGTGCGCCCTGGTATCAAGGTGATTGGTGTTGAAGCGGAAGATTCAGCCTGCATGAAAGCCGCCATGGAAAAGGGGCGGCGTGTGGTATTAAAGGAAGTTGGCATTTTTGCCGATGGTGTGGCCGTCGCGCAGGCAGGAAAGGAAACCTTCCGGATCGTCAGGACCTGTGTCGACGAAATTGTCACCTCCACCACCGATGAAATCTGCGCGGCGATCAAGGATATTTTTGATGATACCCGATCCATCGCTGAGCCGGCGGGCGCATTGGCGGTGGCTGGCTTGAAAAAATACATTGAGCAAAAGGGTGTACGGGGTCAGACGTTGATCGCCATTGACAGTGGCTCCAACGTAAATTTTGACCGCTTGCGCCACATCTCCGAGCGCTCGGAAATGGGTGAAAAGCGGGAAGCCATCTTTGCCGTTACGATTCCTGAGCGACCGGGCAGTTTTAAAACATTTTGCAAGGCAATCGGCAGGCGAAGCATTACCGAGTTTAATTACCGCTTCGCTGATAAGGATGAGGCCAATATTTTTGTCGGCGTGCAACTAAAAGATGGTGATGCCGAACGTCTGGCTATTGTGGAAATGCTGAAGAAACTGGACTACCCGATTGTCGACATGACCGATAATGAAATGGCTAAGGTACACGTACGTCACATGGTGGGTGGCTTTGCGCCGGGTGTTAAAAATGAAGTCATTTACTGTTTTGTGTTTCCGGAACGCCCGGGGGCATTGTTGCAGTTCTTGCAAAAACTGGGGCAGCGCTGGAATATTTCATTATTTCACTACCGTAACCACGGGGCTGCATACGGTCGAGCCATGGTGGGCTTGCAGGTGCCGCCAAAAGAACGCAAGCAGGCCGACGAATTTTTAAATGATCTCGGCTATACCTTTACCAAGGGCGATGATAATTCGGCTTACCAGATTTTTTTAAACTAGGCTGCTTCAGGGCAACCCCAAAATTTCTGCGTCTAGTCTGGTTAAGAAACGGGCGGGTTAAAAAATTGTCAGCTTTTTCTCGGTGGCGACTGCATCCAGGGGAACATCCCAGGCCTGTTTGTTGAGCTCGCCTACCCGTTGGAAGTGGTGTGCCATGCCAATCAGTTTTGGCTTCTGGGGCCGTGGGTCGACGTTCAGGAATTCGAGAGTACGATCGTAATAACCTTTGCCCATGCCCATGCGGTTTCCCTTGTCGTCGAAAGCGACCAGAGGCAGGCAGATCAGGTCCAGGCTTGGGGTCGATTGTATCTCTTTGGTTTCGGATACCGGCTCAAGAATACCGTAGCGATTTGGGCTAAGTTTGGTCTCGGGAGTATATAAAACAAAGTGAAGGCGATTAACGCCACCGGGTTCCAGTACCGGCAGGTAGCATTGCTTGCAAAGCTTCCAGATTTTATCAATTAATTCTTTCAGGTTAATTTCACCATCATTGGATAAGTAACAGCCTATATATTGGCTTTCCTGAAACCAGGCCGAGTCGGCTACCAGTTTGCAGATGCGGGATGAGGCAAGTTCATTCTGTTGCGCGGACAGTACGCGTCTTTGATGGCGAATATCTGCACGCAATTGAGCTTTATCTCTCATTTTATAATGGCACTCAGGTGTGCAAGGCTATGCTCGGATTGGTTGGAAAAAAACAGGAAAGGATGTTTGAAAATAAAAGGGCTCTCCGAAGCATCGTTGTCAGCTAAGCCCCTGAACCATCGGTCCAAGGTGGTGGCATCTGAAGCGAATAAGGCTTCCTGTACTAGCAGGCTTGCACACTTTCGCATCTAAGTTGCCCCCTAAAATAACAGTTATAGGCTCAAGGACTATACTGACGGGCAAACGCTACAGAGAGCACTTTAAGTATATAACAATATGCACTTTTGTCAGGTTTTAACCGAAGATTTCTTAGATCGTTTTGATTTTAGTCAAGGGATTGTTAATAGATATACGTTTAAAAATGCTCAGGAAAGTCCTTGCAATACGTTATCAATCTTTGTCGCAAGTCGAACGGCAACTTCATTGCTTCCACTTTGGGAGTGATTTTGTTGCAGGTATTCATGAGCGATATTCAGGGCAGCCATGACCGCAATGCGATCCAGACCATGAATTTTACCGGAGGACCGGATGGCGCGCATTTTATTGTCCAGCAGCGCGGCTGACTGGTGCAGCGCTTCACGCTCGTTATCCGGACAAGCGACCAGGTATTCCTTGTCAAGAATGTGTACGGTGGTTGTATTTTGTCCGTTACTCATTAATGTTCCAGTGCCTTGAGGCGGGTTATCATGGCTTCAACCTTGCTGCGGGCCATGTCATTTTGTTGGATGATTTTTGATCTTTCCTGCCGTATTGACTCATTTTCACGGAGCAGCGCCTTGTTTTTTTGTTCAAGGGTTACGCACACTTCAATCAATTGATTTACTTTTAGCTCGAGGGCTTTGAAATCCAGATCACTCATTGCATTTTCTTCTTAAGTTAACACAGCCACATAATACTATAGTTGGGTCATTTTACCGGGTCAATAATGATAAATGATTTAACACCTGTTTTAGGCTATCCTGAATGTTGTTACAGTAGCCTGATCAAAGACTAAGCCATGGAGGTGTGTTTGTGCTGCTGGTTGAAAGATTCAACTGGCAGGCAGATCAAACAGAGGATGTATAATACTGTCTTTCGGAAACGCATGGAGGGGATCCGGTTCGTCTGTAGACTGGCGATGCGTTGCCGGGAACAGAAATTGGCCGGGCCTTTGGAAACAAATATTTTGACGAAATTAAATCCACAATCAGTTAACTATGACAGTATTGCCGACTTGCTAATGCAAATGAAGGTCTATACGTCGCCGTCTGAATTGCACGGACTGCTTTGCGGCCATATGGCGCAAGGCAAGGCCTTTGATGAAGAAAGGTGGTTAGCGATAGCTGCTACCTATCTTGAACGAGAAAGCATAGAGGTCGAGAAAGTAAAAAAGATGCTGCGTAAGCTTTATGCTTCAACCTTGCATCAACTGTCAGGTTCAGGATTCGATATTCAACTGGTATTGCCCGATATGGAATCGGATCTTTCTGCTCGTGTTAAAAGCCTGGGGCGATGGTGCCTCGGGTTCCTGACCGGTTTTGCAGCGTCAAGAAGTAGCCAGCTATCGGCTGACCTGTACGAATCACTTGATGACCTGCAGGAAATTAGCGACATTCAGTCGGATGACCTGGAGACTAGCGAAGACAGCGAACACGACCTGATGCAAGTCGAAGAATACGTACGTATGGTTGTTATACTGGCCTACAGTGAAATGAATGCCGGACTTCGAAATCATAATGATTCCCCGGACAATCACCAGCCCATTCATTAATAACAGTCAACGAGAACATGGATTGATGCAAGTTTCCAAAGCGGAATTCAATCGTCGCCGAAAAAATCTGATGGCGCACATGGGTGACAACAGCATTGCTATTTTACCGGCGGCACCTGTGCGCAAGCGGAATCGGGATGTTGATTTTCCTTACCGACAGGACAGTGATTTTTTTTACCTGACCGGTTTTAAAGAACCGCAGGCGTTACTGGTACTAAAGCCGGGCAGGAAGCACGGTGAATTTGTGATGTTTTGTCGCGAACGCGATCCTGAACGTGAACTGTGGGACGGGTATATTGCCGGTCCGGTGAGAGCCTGCAGTGATTACGGGGCCGATGACGCTTTCCCCATTTCCGATATTGACGAGATTCTCCCCGGTTTAATCGAGGGTTGCGACAAGGTCTTGTATTCCATGGGAGCGAACCCGGATTTTGATCGCCAGGTAATGGGCTGGATCAATGCAATTCGCTCGAAATCACGCAGTGGTGTACACCCCCCTAACGAGTTTATGGTGCTCGACCATATCCTGCACGACATGCGCCTGTTTAAAAGTAAAAAAGAAATCCAGATAATGTCTAAAGCGGGTCGTATTTCTGCGCAGGCCCACATTGAAGCGATGCGTGCTTGCAAACCGGGTATGATGGAATACCAGCTGGAAGCAGTATACATTAACCATTTTACCCGCAATGCCTGTCGTTCACAGGCCTACCCGAGCATTGTCGGTGGTGGTAAAAATGCCTGTATCCTGCATTACACTGACAATGATCAGCCCCTGAAGGATAAGGAGCTTGTGCTGGTCGATGCCGGCTGTGAATACGGTTATTACGCCGGAGATATTACCCGGACATTCCCGGTTAATGGCAAGTTCACCGAAGATCAAAAAGCCCTGTACCAGATTGTCCTGGATGCCCAGAGTGCCGCAATCAAGCAGGTCAAACCCGGCAACCACTGGAACCTGCCGCACGAAGCAGCCGTGATGACGATTACCAGGGGGCTGGTCAAACTGGGATTGTTGAAAGGCAAGGTAAACCAGCTGGTTAAAAGCGGGGCCTACAAGCCTTTTTATATGCACCGAACCGGGCACTGGATTGGCCTGGACGTGCACGATGTCGGTGACTATAAAATTGCCGATCAGTGGCGATTGCTTGAACCGGGAATGGTATTAACCGTCGAGCCGGGAATCTACGTCTCGCCCGGTGAAAAAAGCGTTGATGCCAGATGGCGAGGTATAGGCATTCGAATAGAAGACGATGTACTGGTGACAAAAGAGGGTTGTGAAGTGCTGACTTCCAAAGCGCCCAAAAAGATAGCAGACATCGAAGCATTGATGGCATCGTGAAGGTTGTGCAAAGATTATTTTAAAGCAGATGGCGAATCCGGATCATACAGATTTCGATATAGTGATTGTTGGCGGCGGCATGGTAGGTGCAAGCATGGCGTGCGCCTTGCTGCCAGCCATTCGTCGTTATCAACTAAAGGTCGCGCTTGTCGAGGCTTTCCCGCTCCCCGATAAGGATGCAGTGCTCGAATATCAACCCTCTTATGATGACAGGTCTACCGCGCTGTCTTATGGCAGTCGTTGCATTTACGAGAGCATGGGTGTATGGGAGCAACTTGAGCCGCACACCACTCCGATTAAACAAATTCATGTGTCTGACCAGGGCCGGTTTGGCAGTACCCGGTTAAACGCAAACGAGCACGGTATCCAGGCATTGGGTTACGTGATTGAAAATGCATGGTTGGGACGGAGCCTGTTGAATTACCTTTTTCAAATGGATGCTATCAGTTATTTCTGTCCGGCTTCGGTCAAGCAGATAACACCGGTTGGAAGCAGCGTCCGGCTGGTTATTACCAAAAAAGATACCCCTGACAGTTCGAAAACCGATAACCAGTCCGGTGCCAAAAGAGATACGGTCACCGCCGGCCTGGTAATTATTGCCGATGGCGGACGTTCTGACTTGAACGCGCAATTAAATATTGTTACCGAGCAGCGCGATTACCAGCAGACTGCGATTATCGCCAACGTATCATCCGAAAAAGCACACCAGAATGTTGCCTACGAGCGTTTTACCGCCGATGGCCCGGTTGCCCTGTTGCCATTGAGTGATCCCGGTCGTCGAAAACAGAATCGAAGTTCGCTGGTTTTTACAGTTACCAATGATCAGCTGGATGAATTTTTGCCGATGTCCGACCAACAATTTATCGAGAAGTTACAGGCACGCTTCGGTTTTCGCCTTGGGGCATTTAAAAAAATCGGTCAGCGAAGCCATTTTCCCTTGACGCTGCAGCGTGCCAGGGAGCAGGTGCAGCCGGGTGTCGTGGTGATTGGTAATTCGGCGCACACCCTGCACCCGATTGCCGGGCAGGGTTTCAACCTGGCCCTTCGTGGTGTCTGCGAGCTTGCCTTATGCCTGGAAGAAGCGGTAAACCAGGGCAAGGCGTTGGGTAGTATTGAAGTGCTGGAGAAATACCTGCATCGACGCGAGCAGGACCAGGACAAGACTATCGGTTTTACCGACCAGACGGTGCGCCTGTTTTCCAACGATGACCCGCTGTTGGGGAAAATCCGGAAAACCGGCCTGGTTGCTCTCGAATTATTGCCAGCAGCAAAGCGATTATTTGGCCGTCATGCAATGGGGCTGGGTAATCGTCTGCCCCCGGCACATTAATGATGAATAACAAACCCGTGAAAGGCGACAGCAGTAAAAATACCGAAGCACTGGTTTACGACGTGCTCATCGTCGGTGGCGGGCTTGTTGGCACCACGCTTGCCTGCCTGCTGGCCGAGTCCGACTTCAAGGTCGGCTTGGTCGAGGCCCATCCTGTACCGGGTATGCCAGCCCTGGATGACACACCCAGGTTTGATCCTCGCGTCAGCGCTTTAACACTGGCCTCCAAAAACCTGCTGAGCAATATAGGTGTATGGGAAAAAATAGCCAGTCTGCGCATCGGCCCATTTAAGCGCATGTTTGTCTGGGACGCAGAGGGTACCGGCGCCATCGAATTTAATGCGCGGGAACTGGGCCAATCCGTGTTGGGTAATATTGTCGAGAATTCAATCAGCGTTGCCTGCCTGTTTGACCGGCTCAAGTCCTTTGAAACAGTCGATATTATCTCGCCTGCACGGGTAAACCAACTGTCCCGCTTCGAGCAAGGCTTGCGTTGCCTGACGCTGGAAGACGGTACCGAACTCAAAACACGGCTTGTTGTCGGTGCCGACGGGGCGCAATCCAATATCCGGGCGTTGGCAGGAATTGAATTTTCAGAATTCGACTACCGGCAAAAAGCGATAGTTACCAGTGTCAGGACATCCGAATCAAACCAGGCAACCGCCTGGCAACGGTTCCTTACCACCGGGCCATTGGCCTTCCTGCCACTACCCACAATTGCCGGATGTGATCAATACAGTTCAATTGTCTGGTCGTCTGATTCTGAACGTGCAGACGCCCTGATGGCGCTTGATGATGAAAATTTCAAGCATGAACTGGAGCGGGCGTTTGAATGTAAACTCGGTACTATTGAGTGGGTGGATCGGCGTTTTTCTTTTCCGTTACGATCACGTCACGCGGAAACCTACTTCCAGGAAGGATTGGTATTGATTGGCGATGCGGCCCATACCATTCACCCATTAGCCGGGCAGGGTGTCAACCTTGGGTTGCTGGATGCGGCGGTACTGGCCGAAGAACTGCTGCGTGCGCGCAGTCGCCATGTTGATATTGCCAGCCCAGCCGTGCTCGGTCGATACCAGCGAAGGCGACTGGCCGACAATACCATGATGATGAAAATTATGACGGGTTTTAAGCGCCTGTTCGGCGAACGTGCGCTGCCGATAAGACTGCTGCGCAATACCGGAATTTCCCTGGTTAATAAACTCGGGCCTTTAAAAAACCATATTGCCGCACAGGCCGTGGGACTGGGTGATGATTTGCCCGAACTGGCCAAAACCGACTTTTCCCGAACTGCCTGATTGCAACAGGTATTTACGTTTTCAGGATTCCCGTTGCCAGCCCGAATCCGGCGTCTCTAACATTTTTAAACGAATGAGCAGATGATTGAATGACGAATTCAAAGCGCCTGACAGTCTTTGTAGTCTTGTTATGCCTTGCCCTGCATCAGTCAATACAGGCAGAATCACCGGCCGGTCCTGCCATTCATTTTGTCAGCAAGGTTATTGATGGCGATACCCTGGTCCTTGGAAACGGGCAGCACGTTCGTCTGCTGGGTATCAATGCCCCAGAGCTGGCACGTAACAATAAACCCGGAGAAGCGGGCGGCCAGGCAGCCTACCTGTGGTTAAAGCAACAGGTCGAGCGCAGGCAGGTTGCCATAAGGTTCGATCAACAACTGAAAGACAGGTACGGCCGGTTGCTAGCCCATGTTTTTACCCTTGACGGGATACATATCAATCTGGCACTGGTTGATCAGGGTCATGCATTCACCAGTATCATCCCGCCCAACATTCAATACAGCAGTGAACTTTTGTTGGCACAGCAAGCAGCCAGTAACGCCGCGCTGGGATTATGGGGCGAGCCCGACTATACGCCGGTTGATATCGACAAGGCGCTGAATGACCATGGATACGGTTGGAAAAGAATGCTGGCTGTTCCGGAATCTGTCGTTGATGACAGGCGCAGGGATCGTAATTTTATTCGATTGATCATTAACGACAAGGCAGATATAAGGATACCAAGGAACCACTCAAGCCATTTCCCGAATATGGACACTTACGTTGGCCAGAAACTGGAAATCCGTGGCTGGATATCACGAAGAAATGGCCACTTTTCAATCCTGGTCAGGCATCCGAGTGCCTTGGTACGACTTGAGGCAGCCGATTAACAGCCAAAAAAAAGCCCGGGTAATCCCGGGCTTTTCCATTACAAAGGTAACTTCTGGTTCAATTAGGCAGCTTTAGTAGCGGCTTTCTTGGCAGCTGCTTTTGCAGGCGCTTTCTTGGCGGCCGGCTTGGCAGTAGCTTCTTTAACCAGGTTAACGCTGGATTGAATGGCATCAAGGATGATGTCAACGTTTTTCCAGGTTAAGTCACGCAAAGCGTCTGTAGCTTGCTCGGCGTATGCTTTTTGAGC
>CAMYIF010000043.1 GCA_947258415.1 uncultured Pseudomonadales bacterium | reverse complement strand
CTTTGCTGCAGGAGGCCAATCTGGTTACAGCGGGCATCGGCAATCATTAAAAATGTACCCTCGGCGAAGGGGTGGTTTTTGGCCAACTGAATGCTCGCTGTGCCCGTAATATGATTGACTACATTAAATTCATTATCGCTATCGGCCCGGCCAATGCGGATCGCATCTGTGTTTGCATTAACAATCCCCGAGATAGTACCAGGATAAGTACCCGTCCCGGCGAGGTGTTCAAAACCCTGAATCCCAATCGTGCTGAAAACTGCGCTGGCAGAATTAATGGCATTGGCGACATTCGGTGGTTTGGCGTTGCAACCGGTGTAACCGGCCATACGCAGGTCCTGGGAAATGAATTCAACGGCAAAGCGAGCATTTTCCTGGATCTGGGATAGTTCCTGTTCGATTTGGAAGGTTCGCTTGCCATTCATCACAACCTGAATGACCTGACCCATAAGAAATAACCCGAGTACGACTGCAACCAGCAATTCAACGAGGGATATACCTTTTTGGTTGTTTATTTTCACCATAACTGTTCTCATCGCTTAAATTTGAGCCCTAATAACAAAATCGCGCGGCTGCGGGTTTAAAGGGTCTCGACTATCGTCGTATCGAATAGTAATGGCCACATCGTTAACACCCGAAAAAACAACACCGCCCGTTGCCTGTGGCAAGTTACTGGTAACGGTTATCGCCGTTCGCCATTGATTTAAATCCCATACCGCCATCTGGGTTGTACTGCAGATAGCAACTTCACAATCCTGTGTTTGAGTAGGAGGGTTGGCCAAAAGGCCTAAAGCATAGGCGCCTGAATTTTTACTCGCGCGTATCCGGTCAAGAATATCGTTGGCAAGAAAAGCTGCCTGCGATTCGTAATACGCAGACTGGTTGTGCCTTAATGCAACATTCTGCAAGGCCATCATGCCCAGCAATCCAACAGAGAGAACCAGCAGCGACACCATTATCTCTATCAGGGTAAATCCACGAATTACCTTCCGTTTGATAATATTAAAACAGCGCTTGTTTGTACTTATGGACATGTCAGGTTTGCCCCCGCGTTATCTTCATGTATTCCGTCAGCGTTATTATCCCGTGAGCGGTAAGCTCTGCCAGTTACTGTAATATTCAACCCTCTCGCGTAGGTTGCCGGCTCGCCAGGTCGACAAAGTCTAAAAGTACCGTTCTGAAAATCACCACCGCCATCTGACCTGATCATTCCCTTGTTGCCAAACTTGATAAAGTTTTTGGCTGCACCATCGGTCAATGTCAGGTCGTTTGCGTTACTCAACTGCTCGTGTACTTTTATAATTTCCTCGCCGACATCCAGGCTGCCGTTGGTGGTAACGTCGTCGACAAAAACAATCCAGCCCTGCTGCCAGGTCGTGCCCGAAAGACATGCTGTCTGGTTGGCACTGCGGCAAATGCTGACAGTAGTATTTCGACTCACCGCCTCGCTCCTTGCCAGGCTTAACGCGGCATGCAGTTCGCTGATTTGGGATTCGATATTATTACGTACCGAAGTGTCCTTGAATGAAGGTATAGCTACCATCAACAAGATTGCAGCAATGACTATACCCACCAGTAATTCGATCAAGGTAAAGCCGTATTTGCGCCGATAATGAATTTCTTTTATTTCCATAACTACTCTGTTTAGCAATGATTATCAGAATTGTCCTTATAAAACCGATTACCGGTCAATGCGAAAGGATAAACGGTCAAATTAACGGTCGTGCTTAATTTAAAAAACACCCATGATAAATCAGTATAGTCAAAAGCCTGTTTTTTACAGGAAAAGATAAGGGAAAACCAAGGGTAAAATACCCTATAATTGGTCGACTGTTTATTCAAGACCAAACCGGTAAATTATGGATTTTTCCTCGTTTCAGCCATTTCTCGACTGGCTTGACAATCACCAGGGCTGGACCGCTGCCGCGATATTTTTCATTGCCTTTCTGGAATCACTGGCCATAGCCGGTGTAATCATACCCGGCGTATTATTGTTATTCGCTGCCTGCGCTATCGCAGGCAACGGCAATATGGGCGTTTGGATAACTCTGGGTTGCGCCTTTGCCGGCGCCATTCTTGGTGATGGCGTCAGTTTTTTCCTGGGCAAATACTTTAAAGAGCATATAAAAGAGCTTTGGCCTTTTCGGAATTACCCCAGCTGGATCACCAATGGCGAAATATTTTTTGAACGGCACGGCGGCAAGAGCATTATCATTGGTCGTTTTGTTGGGCCCGTTCGGCCCGTGATGCCACTGGTAGCGGGCATGCTCGGCATGCCTTCCATGCGTTATCTTGCCGCCAATTTGTTTTCTGCTTTCGGCTGGGCGCCGGTTTATGTGATGCCGGGTTTCTGGTTCGGCGCATCCATTGGAAGCGGTCAATTATTGCCCGAGGGCGTTGGCCAATTATTCTTATATTCGCTGGTTATTATTGCCTGTGCATATCTGGTGATCAAACTCAGCCACTGGCATCTAAGCAAGGAATCACGACTTTACCGGGTTTTGCATGTCTGGGCGGAGCGCCAGCACAATGTTCGAATTTTCTGGCACTGGCTATCCAGTCGCCGTGGACAGCAACGGGTTTTCCCCTTGCTTTCGCTACTATTAGCTCTGGTTAGTTTTTCTGTTTTTGTATTGTTAACATTTCACACTGGGTCTTCAGGATTTTTGATGGGGCTGGATCAGCAATCCCATGCCTTTTTTAATTCGATTAAACACCCGCTGCTGGATAATGTGTTCAATCTGTTATTTCAAATTGGAAATAGCTGGTTGCTGCTGTTTTTTGAGGGTGTATTGATTGTTTGGCTATTATTCGAGCGACACATTGCAGCAGCCATCCTCTGCATAGCAACCATCCTGACATCAACCTTTTTGCTCATGTTTCTTGTAGGAATTATTGGCAGCTCTTTTTTAGGACTGAGTGCAAATGTGGTGCATGCGACTCTTTTATTTGGTTTGTCATCGGCTTTTATTGCCCAGGAAATGGATCATAAAGATCGGTGGTGGATTTACGGCAGCGCTTTTGTACCCATTATGCTGATAGGGATTTCTCTTCTGTACCTGAACAGTCGAACACTTTCAGATGTTGTCGCCAGCTTATTTTATGGCCTGGTATTTTGCGGTTTATGCCGCCTGGTGTTCAGTCGTTATGACAAACAACCGATCAAAGCGGACGTCAGCTTTTATATTGCACTTGCCAGCTGTTTCCTGGTGGCAATTTTTTACCTGGTGCAGCGATGAACACAGCATAGAGTCCCCGGTGCATCTGGAGTTACTCTAGAGCCTTGAGCATTTTATTCAACGCACTCAGGCGCATATCCGGATTATCAACTTCCAGCAAATACTGTTTTTCAGCTTCGCCTAATGGCAATAATCCGCACAAACACCAGATAACAGAATTAATATCCTCGTAATCCACATGGGCACCCAGGCTATTAACCGATGGATGGTTTTGCAGGCTCTTGAGCAAATCAACCAGTGATTCTGCATTTGAACATTTTTCCGGGGCCAGATCGGACAAATAGTCAATTTGCCCGATCAATAGCCTGTCATCCTGCACCCGGGCATTCAAAATCCTTACCCGTTGAACGCCTTCTACGATGATGCCCAGTAGCCCGTTTTCCAACTGATTCCAATCGACGACCTCAACATAGGTACCTATGGAAAATATTTGAGGCAAGGAACCAACCTCACTGCCTTTGCTGATCCGGACAACGACAAATCCTTTGTCCTCTTTCAGGCAAGCGGCGATCATATCCAGATACCGTTGTTCAAATATTTGCAGGGAGAGCCGGCAGCCGGGGAAAAGCACGGTTTTCAGGGGAAATACGGCAGTATCATGCATAAGCGCTTTTTAACCAGTTAGTTGCTAGTCTTCTCCCCACTTTGACACCATATCCTGCTCAATGTCCAAATGACTCAATATCCTGGCAACTACGAAATCGACCATGTCTTCGATGGTTTTTGGCCAGTGGTAAAATCCAGGGCTGGCGGGAAGAATGGTTGCGCCCATGCGTGACAGGGTCAGCATATTCTGTAAATGAACGGTCGAAAAAGGTGTTTCGCGCGGAACCAGTATGAGTTGATTTTTTTCCTTTAACACCACGTCGGCAGCACGCTCGATTAAATTATCACAGGCACCGACTGCAATAGAAGACAGGGTACCCGTACTACAGGGACACACAACCATTTGTCCCGGAGCACCCGAACCGGAAGCGACCGGTGAAGTCCAGTCCTCCTTTGAAAACACTTTAATCTGGCCTTCGCGTGCATCAAATCGCTTGCTGAGCAGGTCAACCATTTTCTTCGGTTGCGCGGGCAGCTTGAAATCAGTCTCGGTTGCGACTACCAGCAGAGCCGCCTTGGACACCATTAAATAAACGGTACAACCGGCCTTCACCAGGCATTCGAGCAACCTCAGTCCGTACTGGGCACCCGAAGCGCCTGTCATGGCAAGGGTTATGATTTTGTTACTTTGTTGTGCCAAATTAGAGATACCTTTACAGGGGGTTAGACAACGTCTTTCTTTTCTGCGGGATGAAGTTCGCCAAGCAATTTTTGATGAATGCCACCGAAACCACCGTTGCTCATAATGACCACAAAATCACCCGGCCGGGCTTCTCTGCCTATGGTTTCGACAATGGTCTCAATCGATGAGAAAATTCTCGCCGGCACCGGGCTATCATTGAGGACATCCTGCATATTCCAGCTCGAGTTTTCGGGTTGATACCAGATCACCTGTGTCGCCGCTGCGCACGCAGGCGCCAGCTTATCCCGATGAACACCCATCTGCATTGTGTTTGATCGAGGTTCAATGATGGCAATAATACGCGCGTTACCGACCTGTTTCCTTAATCCTTCGAGTGTCGTTGCAATCGCCGTGGGATGATGAGCAAAATCATCATAAACATTGACTCCCGCTATTTCACCGAGGTGTTCCATGCGACGTTTCACGCCTTTGAACTGACCAAGCGCTTCGATGGATTGCCTGGCCGGAACTCCGACATGACGGGCCGCAGCGATCGCCGCCAGCGCGTTTTTCATGTTGTGGATGCCGGTGTGTTCCCAGTCGACAACGCCGACCACATCATTCTCAAAGATTACCTTGAATCGGCTTGCATCCTTTTCCAGGGTTTCGCCCAACCATTGACCCGGCTGTTCGATGTTATTGACTGACTGACCAAACACTTCGACAGGCGTCCAGCAGCCCATTGCTAATGTATCATCGATATTGTCATCGTTAGCCGGCGCGATAATCAACCCCTGACCGGGTATGGTACGCACCAAATGATGGAACTGGCGCTTGATAGCCGATAAATCATCAAAAATATCCGCATGATCGAATTCCAGATTATTCAAAATCACGGTTCTGCCCCGGTAATGAACAAACTTGGAGCGCTTGTCAAAAAATGCCGTATCGTATTCGTCCGCCTCGACCACGAAAAAAGGCCTTTTACCCAACCGGGCCGAAACATTAAAATTCCTGGCAACGCCGCCGATCAGGAAACCGGGCTCCAACCCTGCGAATTCCAGTATCCAGGCCAGCATACTACTGGTCGTTGTTTTACCGTGTGTCCCGGCAACGGCCAATACCCAACTGTCCTTGAGCGCATAGTCGGCCAACCATTGCGGCCCGGAGGTATAAGGCAAATTATTATTCAGCATGTGTTCGACGGCCGGATTACCGCGGGACATGGCGTTTCCGACAATAATCAAATCGACCCCGGCAAAATGCTCGGGTTTGTAACCCTGCATAAGGCCAATGCCCACCGATTCGAGTTGTGTGGACATAGGCGGATAAACATTTTCATCTGAACCACTGACCTCATAACCCAGCTGCTTCGCAATGATGGCCAGGCTACCCATAAAGGTACCGCAGATACCCAATATATGTATGTGCATAAACTACTGTCTTCTTTTTTACTTGCTACTGAGAGGTTAATGCACGGTAAATACCGGGCAATTTTCACAATATTATGCCGAGGCCCACTGACATTTCATAGCGCTTATCAGAAAACTATTGTCACCTGTTGCTGCGTTTTAGACATTCCAAAGCAAGGCATGAACTCTGCTGCCCCATCATTAAGGATAGTTCTATTGACAGTTAAACAGGAGATCGAGTCCTGTGGTAAGTGCCTGATCATTTTAATTTGTTGTCCGCAGCTTTTATTTCTGGCTTATTTCAGCCGATTACTCATGCACAACGGGTACAAATGCAGTATTATCCAACCAAAAACCAGTGTACTTCAGCGAACACTATCAGAACCCTGGGTCGGCCTAAATATGAAAAAAAATGCTTTTTATGCTCAATCAGGTGGTGTGACTGCCGTCATTAATGCATCTGCCTGCGGCGTTATTGAAACGGCCAGGCAACATACCGATAAAATTGGCAAAGTGTACGCCGGCGCCAACGGCATTTTAGGGGCACTTTACGAAAACCTTATCGACACGTCACTGGAATCGGCGGATGATATTGCTGCCCTGAAGCATACTCCCGGCGGTGCTTTTGGTTCCTGTCGATTCAAGCTCAAGGATATTGATACACACCGGGCTGAATATCAGCGTTTAATCGAAGTCTTTAAGGCTCACGATATTGGCTACTTTTTTTATAATGGTGGTGGCGACTCATCCGATACGGCTTTCAAGGTTTCCCAGCTTAGCGAAAAAATGGGCTTCCCTATTACCTGTATTGGTATCCCGAAGACAGTCGATAATGACTTGCCCATTACCGATAACTGTCCCGGTTTCGGTTCTGTCGCAAAGTACGTTGCTGTCTCTATCAAAGAGGCCAGCATGGATATTGAATCCATGTACGAAACCTCAACCAAGGTTTTTGTGATGGAAGTTATGGGCCGACACGCCGGCTGGATTGCCGCAGCCGGAGGGCTGGCAAGTGAGCAGGAAGGTGAGCCCCCGCATATCATTGTATTCCCGGAAATCCCCTTCGAAAAAGCCAGGCTTATAGACCGGGTGAAAGCCTGTGTTAAGGATCACGGGTTCTGCGTTATTGTCATCTCCGAGGGTGCGCGCTATGCAGACGGAAAATTTTTGGCCGATGCAGGCAGTAAAGATGCATTTGGAAACACCCAGCTTGGTGGTGTGGCGGCTACCCTGGCACAGATGATCGAGGATGAGTTAAGCCTGAAATACCATTACGCAGTGGCTGATTACCTGCAACGCTCGGCACGGCATATTGCCTCTGCCGTCGACGTCGAACAGGCTTACGCCGTCGGCAAGGCGGCCGTTGAATTTGCACTCGAAGGCAAAAACGCGGTCATGCCAGTAATTATCCGGGAAGCGGGTGATACTTATGCCTGGCATATTGATGAAGCGCCTCTTGCCAGGCTCGCCAATGTTGAAAAGTTGATGCCGCTGGATTTTATCTCAGAGGATGGTTTCCATATTACGAACACAGCACGGAAGTACCTGACGCCATTAATACAGGGAGAAGCTTACCCACCCTATAAAAATGGCCTGCCTGAATATGTCCACCTGAAGAATATCCTGGCCGAGAAAAAACTCCCGGTTTACAAACCCGGTTAATTTATTCCCGCCAGCATCGGGCAGCTGTCAGGAGCCTGTCAACGCGTGAATCAACCGCTGCATAAACCGCTCCATCTGCTGAACCTGTTGCAGCTCGATAAATTCATTCGGCTTGTGCGCCTGCTCTATATTGCCTGGACCACAAACCACCGTCGGGATACCGAGTTGCCGGGTAAACAAACCACCTTCCGTACCAAACGATGTTTTGGAAATCTCTTCTGTTTCAGCCAATGATTTTACAAAGGCAACAACTGCTTCATCTGGCGACGTAAACATGCCGGGATAGTTACCTATAGATTCAAACTCGAAACCACACCCCGGGTCTACCGCTTTCATTTTTGGCTCGAGTGTCTGCCGGGCATAGCCGATAATTTGATCAATAACCGGCTGCGGGTCGTGATCCGGAATGTTGCGTATTTCAAAGTCGAATTCGCAATGACGGGGTACGATGTTGACCGCGGTACCGCCAATGATCCTGCCGATGTGAACCGTAGAATGGGTGACGTTATAACCATCCTCGAACGGGCCTTCCCGGGAGAAGTCCCTGGCTATGCGGCGAATAAGATTCATCAACTCAAGCGCGTAATCGATGGCATTAACGCCACTGCCGGGAATGCTGGAATGCGCTTCGAGCCCGGTTACCTTGACACGCATGCTTTCCTTGCCTTTATGGGCGTTGAATACTTTCATATTGGTTGGTTCACCGACAATACACATGGCCGGCCTGACGGGCATGCCTTCCATCATTGACAGCAAACGGCGCACGCCGACGCAACCGATTTCTTCGTCGTAGGAAAAAGCCAGATGGGTGGGAGTGTTGAGGTTAGCTTTAACCAGTTGTGGCACGCAGGCGAGCGCGATGGCAATAAAACTTTTCATGTCAGCCGTACCACGCCCCAGCAACCTTCCTTCTTTTTCAACTACACGAAAAGGCTCCGTTGACCATTTTTGCCCGGTCACCGGGACTACATCCGTGTGGCCGGACAACATAACCCCCGGCTTTCCACTCGGCCCTATCGTGGCGTATAAATTAGCCTTGGTCTTGTCTTCGCTATATGCCAGCACCGACTCAATACCATAGTGTTCCAGGTATTCACGAATATATTCAATTAACCCGAGGTTAGACAAATAACTGGTTGTATCAAACTCAACCAGTTTTTTTATAAATTCAACGCTGTTTAATGGGCTTGGATGCACCCTTACGGTCCTTTTGTAAAAATATCTGATTAGTTGTTTCGGGTTATTTGCCAGCCAACTGGAAGGCTTCTGATTTCAACCAAAGTTCCAGCGCCCGCGTAGCCTTAACATCGTCCCGGTTATAGGAAAGTATCTCCTGCTTTATGATTTCACGCTGCATTGCATCGCTGGTCTGCAAAAAATCAATGTACCTTACCACGGACCATTGCGAACCCGATTCCTCGAGTGCCCATTGAAAATTCACCAGCCTGGAATCCTTGCAAATGGCTTTCAAGCCGTAGCCTTTCAAGGGTAACACAAGCGACTCCTTGACGGACTTTTGCAGGTCAAACAAAGGTGAATCTTCTCCCAGCAGCCAGCGTACTGTGGCGTTTTGTTGCATCCCGTAACGGGCAGCATAGGCTTTAATCTGGGTGATTTCATAAGGCGAATAATGGGCGATAACACATTTTGAAAATTGCTGCCGGTACATATCCAGGCAAGCCAAAAAATCACACCAGACCCGGTAATCCTGTTGCTCCCCGCCATTACTCCAGAAATAGATGTAATCACGGTCACTGTAATCGGGTAAAAGTAATCCCCACAAGTAGACTTCAGCGCCAAGACCCTGGTCTGCCAGCGGGTTTGATTCTATATCAAAATGCAGCCAGACACCTTCGGGTAGATCGACCGGAGCTACCTGCCTGACATTGCCCGAAAGATAACTCTGCGCACGCCAGATTGCTGTTTGTTTTTTGCTATTGCCTTTTAAGTAAGGGACATCGGCCAGAGATGAGGCTTCGGTATTTGCCAAATCCGGAATGGATTCTATACCCTGCCCCTTTAGCGCCACCGCTGTGGGTTCGCGTATATCGTAAAGCAGGGACAATTCCTGGCGGTATTCAAATTCAGGAACGCATGTTTGCTGATAGGGACAGGCACTGCACTTGGTAAATCCGAACGATGCCTCCGGGGGCTGTGTCGAGGCCAGCAAGTTTTGCATACCTTCGATAAATGCCTGGCATTTCTGATCCATTTCCGGACCGACCTCGGCCACTTCGCCAGACCCCAGGTAAACCAGCCCGGGCAAAAGAGTGTTAAACAATCGCCGGTAAATAGCCAGCTGAATCTTTATATCGGTTTTCTTCTTAATACTTAAAGCAAGCTTGGCGTCCGCAACCTGGTAATGATCGTCGTCCCGCAAAATCAAAAAGTCCGGCTTGCCGACCAGACGGTCTTTTTCATCGATCATTTCCGCCTGGTAAATGATCGGTGTTTTGGCCGCTATTAATTCGATAGTATGTTCGGCATCCCTGGCTTCAGCAACAGGGCCAAAGGTGTCGGCCAGCCGCTGTTTAACCTGCGCTTCATGCGCGTACCCGGCCTGCTGTACCAGTAATTCAAATGCATCGGCGGTCGGCAAATCACCGGGGGGATTGTGGTCGAACCAGGCCCGGCGTTTACACAAAAGCCACGCCCTGACATCACCGGCACGAATCAATTCTGACATGGGTCTGGATTGTTTATCGACATACTCAGTCTCAATAATGACAAAACCGAATTATACAAGCATGCGGGCATATGCCAATCTGCGATTGGTTTAGGTCCGGAAAAGGATTATGGTTTGATTTAAGCCAGGCTGCTGTTCGGCAAACTAACTGTATGCAATTGTACAGCGCAAAAATCAACCCGGATTAACAGTGGTTTAGGTTACCCCCTCTTGCCCGTCGCCATCAGGCCACCAGTGAGCGCCGACCCTGGTTAATGTCGGTGAGAACTGTATCGATTTTTTCACTAATGACAGCCCCTCCCTGATGATTGGATACGTAACTGCCGGGCACGGGTTCGGGTTCCGGCAACTGGACAGGTCTTTCGTGATAGAGGCTGTTGATCAGGTTGAAGTGCGTAAGACTGTTACTTTGCAGGGAATGGCTCAAGGAAAGATTCATATTGTACGATGGCTGGGGGGAATAAAAGGTTTGCTTTGAATTTGATTCATCCTCGGCGAATGCCTTACCTGGTAACTGCGTTCTTGCCTCAGATAATAAACTAAGCATCAACGCAAATTGCGCGTTGTCTGATTTTTGAAGGGCCTCATTCAGCGGGAGAACCAGCGTCGAAGAAGCACCTGTGATCGGCTCGGATTGCAAAACATGGCCCCCTGTAAAAGAGTAAACTTTCATATTTATCGGCGCCGGGGCGGCAAGCTTTAAGTAAATCAACCAGATGTAAATTAATTAAAAACTTAATTACTACCATCCTGATGTACTATCCACTGCAATAGCTGACAATGCCTCAACTTTGCCTTGAAAAAGTAATAATCGCGACTGGCAAAATTGAATTTTTAAGCTATACTTCAAAGGTCTTGTCCATATGTTTTCGAACAAGCGACGGTTTTAACCCGCTAAACTGTTGTGGTTGTTATGCAGAAAAATTCTTACCTGACACCAGTCCCCAAGATTAATGAGCGCCGGAAGTATGTTCGTTATAACGAAGTGTTCATGGATGTCCTCGTAAAACGAAACAGCATTGTCCACGAACTCATTAAAGGCGAACATGTTGATTGGCTTAACTTTAATCGTTATGGCCTCGCCTTCGCCTGTAACCGGCGCTTTAATATCAATGAAAAAATATTGATTGACCTTAAAACTTCCATGCTTTGCCTGACCAACCTGGTTGCCGTTATCCACAACGCCCGGCGGCAAAACAACAAGTTTCGTTATGGTGTACAATTTTATTTCGGCGCAAACAGCTACATGAGTTCGGTCGAAATTCAGGAAATGCTGGATGTGATAGAACAGGCGCTAAATTAGTACCGGTTTTTTACTTTCCTCCAATCCGGTTATTTACGTTCACTCTCGCCTCCCCTTTTGCTAGAATCCAGCAGCCTTGATAACCGTTAACGTTGAACTATGCCTGCCTCTGAATCTCCACCTTTAACAACTCAATCTCCCGGCCTGCTAAAACGTCTCGCCTGCCTGCTTTACGACACCTTGCTGATGATCGCGTTATGGATGGTTCTATATTGGCCTTTTTACCTGTTGATAGCGGATGAACAACTACGCAAGTTATTGTTCAATTGCGCTTTCATCCTGGCGTTATTTGGTTATTTCGCGAGAAGCTGGCGGCTCAGCGGACAAACCCTGGGCATGCAGGCCTGGCGCATCAGGCTGGTCAGCGAAGATGGACAACCCATCACCTATAAACAGTGTCTGCTTCGCTTTGTTACCGCAGGCGGTTCGCTGCTTTGCCTGGGTTTGGGATATTACTGGATGTTATTCGACAAGGACCGGCTTACCTGGCACGACCGGTATTCGGGTACCCGGCTGATTATCTTGCCAAAAAAGAAAAAGGCACGGGCGCCATAGACACACCGGTGACAATGATTGAAGCGGCTGAAATTATGCCCTGTTTCCGGTTTTCACCAGACTTCGACCTCTCAGCCCTTCGCAAACCGTATATGACTTTCCGGCTTTCAACCGGCGCGCCTGATTAAAACCAACGCGAAACCAAAAAATAGCGCAATAGGTATTAAACTGGCAATGACTGGCGGAAAGCCGAAAACTATGCTCGCCGGGCCCAGCAAATCCTCTGTAAACTGGAACGTAACTCCCAGCATAATACCCATGAAGATTCGATAGCCCATGGTAACCGTTCGCAACGGACCAAAAACGCAGGATATCGCTACCAGTACCATCACTACCATGGCCAGTGGTTGAAATATTTTTTTCCAGAAGGCCAACAGATATTTCTGTGCATTGAGGCCCTGTTCCAGGAGATAGTTTGAATAGGTATACAGGCCACGTATCGACAAATCTTCCGGTTTGGCAATTACGACATTCAGTACCTCGGGTGTAAGCTCGGTGTCCCAGCGTTGACTTTTCATCGCCAATTGCCGGGCTTCACCGTCTTTTATATCTGTTTGGGTAACATCTTGTAATACCCAGTGATCTCCCTGGAAATTAGCCCTGTAAGAAAAGCTCGAATTGATCAATTCGCGTTGCGGGGTAAACTGGTAACGCGTTACTCCATACAAGACACCGCCCGGCAAGATCGCGTTGAAATGCATATAGTCGTTGCCTTCGCGGTGCCAGTAACCATGCTTGACCAGCGACGTGGTATTGCCTTTTTGAGCGACGGCTTTCTGGTTTACGGCGTAACTTTCGGTATAGGGAACGACAAACTCGCCTACCAGGATACTGGCAAATACCACCACCAGCGAAGGCTTTATTACCGACCAGGCTATCTGCTCTATTGACAGTCCTGCCGCGCGCATAACGGTTAATTCGCTGTTATTTGCAAGGATTCCCAGGCCTACCAGGCTGCCAATCAACACAGAAGCCGAACTGAATTCATAAAAATTCTTGGGCATTGACAATAATACGAATTGCAATGCCTGCAAACTTTGATAATTATTCTCCAGGTCCTTGTACTCGGCGATCATTGAAAAAATGGCGTCCAGCCCGACAACAATGAACAACACGATAAAAATAGAACTGACAACTACTTTTGCCAGGTACCTGTTCAAGATCTTCATTTATGGCGTCTCTGGGTCATTTTTGATACCAGGGTAACTTTTTGTGCAGATTGCCTAGCAATGCCAGGCCGATACTGAAAAACAACAGGTGAACCCACCACAAGCCGATATACGGGGCAAGATTACCCTCTTCGACCGCGGTTCGTGACGTGGTGAGAATACCCAGGTAAGTCAAATACATGAAAATAGAGGGTAACAATCGTGTATACCGCCCCTGGCGGGGATTTACCCGGCTCAACGGCACCGCAATCAGTGTCACTATCAAAACCATTAAAGGCACCGATACGCGCCACTGCAGCTGGGCAATATCCTCCGGATTGTCGGAATTGAATAAAGCCTTGCTTGTCTTGAGTTCACTTTTGGTGCGACTCTGTACCTCTGCCGGCTTGGGTATTTTTACACCGTATTGATCGTATCGCGTAACGTTATAATCCGTCTTCCCGGGAATCCCGTTGTAGCGATATCCGTTTTCCAATAATAAAAACCGGCTACCCGTATTTTCATCAAGGTACTGGGTTCCTGATTCAGCAACGAGAATGGTTACATCCGAATCATTGCCGGAATTCTGCATGCTGCGCTGGGAAATAAACACGTTTTCCAGGCGTTTGCGATCAGGGCTCAGTTTCTCGGTGTAGGTAATCCGCCCGCCCGTACCAAACGACTGGAAACGCCCTGGTGTCAGGGTATCGAATTCCGTTCTTGTTTTTTGAGCCTGTTTGATATCATCGAATTTCAGGTCACTCCAGGGCACCACAACAAAACTGAGGAAAGCCACAAACACTGATACAATA
>CAMYIF010000042.1 GCA_947258415.1 uncultured Pseudomonadales bacterium | reverse complement strand
ACACCGCATCGAGTACAATGTTGGCACCGGGCAGGTGATAACTACCGTGCCTGATTTAAATTGAATGAAGTGCTTGTAAATGCATGAATTTAGACTATAACTTCATAATAATTCGTGTTATTTAAATTAACCAAATGGATATTAAAATGAGAACAACAGAGTCGGGTTTTACATTGATCGAGCTGGTGATTGTGATTGTGATCCTGGGTATATTGGCGGCTACTGCCTTGCCCAGATTCGTCGATTTGACGGGAGACGCGAACCAGTCGGCAGTTGAAGGCTTTGCCGGCGCGCTTAATGGCGGCAACAACATTAACTTTGCCACCTACCTGGCGCGTCGCGTAGATACCACCACACCGGTCGATGTGGGTAACGCCATAGTTGTCGATACCACGGGCGGTTGTACTACGGCGGGTCTACAAGCCCTATTGCAGGATAACCTGCCTGCAAATTATGCCATTTCCGGATCTGCTGCCGCGCTGGCATTTGGCGTCAACCGCGCCTGCATAATCGGCGTTGACTCTAATGCCTTTACCGCGAGTTTTACAGTTACCGGCGCCGATTAACACTCGTCTTTATGATGGAAATGCCCTCAATCATCGAGGGCATTTTGCGTTATTAGCTAAGCATTTTCGGCGTTAAATTCGGCTAACTATTAATCGGTTTTTCAATGTAGGTTGCGATGAATAAAAATGCAGGTTTTACCCTGCTGGAACTGATTCTCACCATTATTATTATCGGTGTCATGGCTGTTTCTGTGGTTTCACGCTTTGCCGACAGTGAGGCCTTTACCGCGAAAATTGAAAGAGAAAACCTGATATCGATTCTTAGCCTGGCTCAGCAGCAAGCACTGTCTGGCAAACCAACCGAATTTGTCATTTTAAATACTCCCCCTCGCGTTACGATCCGAAATACCGCAACGGCCACCGATTTCCAGTTTGCCTCGACCAGTTTCCCGCAGCCATTATCGGCGGGGATTACCCTGACGCCGGCAACCCTGACCCTGACCTATAACCGGCTGGGTGAAATAGCCACCGTCTCTGCCATTATTATCAACAGCAACGGCACGCCGGATGTGCAAATCTGTGTTGAAACCTCCGGTTATGCGCATGCGCAATTGGTGGGTGCACCGTGTCCCTAGTCATAAAACCTGCCGGTAAGTACGGGGGCTTCTCGTTAATCGAGTTGATCCTGTTTATTATCATTGTCGGTGTTGCCACCACCGGTTTATTTGCTGCTATCAATCCCTCGGTTGTCAGCAGCGTAAACCCCATTTACCAGGTGCGTGCCCTGGAGCTGGCCCAGGCGCAAATGGACAAGATTTTTGGTAAACGCTACGACGAGCTTAGCCCGGTGGGCGGTTTCCCGCCCTGCGCTTCGGGTGAGGCTGGCGCGCCCCCGGCATGCAGTGCCGTTCTGGGTTCAGAGGAAGGGGTGAACCCGGACGATTTTGATGATGTCGATGACTATATCAATGCGGCCGCACCCGTACCCGCTGATTATGGCGGCTATTCGATGGCGATTGCCGTGCAATACGCGGGTACCGATTTGGGTTTAACCAATGTCGCCGCCAAGCTGATAACGGTTTCGGTTACGCCTTCAGCCGGTGAGCCGGTAGTCCTGAGTGCCTACCGGGGGAATTTTTAGTGGACAGGTACCCGGTAAACAGTTTCTCCAGCAGGGGGTTTACCTTGCTGGAGATGATTATTGTCATCGTTGTGTTGGGCATAATAGCGGTCGGCACATCACAATTTATTGTGCAGGCAACACAGGGCTACGCTGTTTCTGCAGAACGCGGAAAATTAATCGCCGGGGGTCGTGTTGCCGTCGAAAAGATCACCAGGCGCTTGCGCAACGCCTTGCCCAACAGTATCCGGATCAACGCGAGCAATCAATGCGTGGAATATATTCCGGTGATTCGCGCGACCAATTACACGGGCAATATCCTGGTCAGCTCCGCAACCATTGGTACCGAATCGTTCGATATGCCTGCGCCGGTTCCCGCTCCTTTTTATGTCGCCGTAGCCGGTTTTACCGCTGGCGAGTTATACAACCAGCCGATTGCCGACCCGGGTGTTATTGCCCTGGGTCAACTGCCGGGAGCGGGGGCAGGTGTTACCAGCATTAACTTGCCCGGTGGCCACCAGTTCCTGCGGGAATCACCCACTGAGCGGGTTTTTATCACTGGCGAACCCGAAAGGTTTTGTATCGTTACCGGTAGCCTGGTTCGATACACCGCCTATGGTTTTGAAAATAGCGTGGAAACAGATGTTTCCGGTACTGCTACAGCCACATTGGTCGCCGAAAATATCGATGCTGCTACCAGCGGTTTCCAGTATACGGCCAGTTCGCTGGTCAGCAATGCCGTGGTACATGCAACCCTGAATTTTATCAAGGATGGAGACCCGGTGCGGATATCCCACCAGGTGCAGGTGAGAAATGTTCCCTGATAAAAAGGTAAATAAACAACAGGGGTTTAGTCTGCCCATCGCCGTCTTCGTACTGGTGATAATGGCTTTGCTGGCCGCTGCGATTGTCCAGTTATCGAGCTACAGCAATATTGCATCCACCCAGGAAGAATTGAGTAATCGTGCTTTTTACGCCGCTGAAAGCGGTGCCTCATGGGCCATGAGTCGGTTATTTTTTAACACAGGCGTGCCCGCCGACCGGGCTTATTCGGATACCCAATGCGCCGCGTTGGGTGGCCCTCCGGTGTTGACTAGTGCGGCTGGTCTGCGGGACTGCACCGTTGCGGTGACCTGTATTGCCGCCGCGTCAATGTCGGGCACGGCGAGCCTGTATACCATTAACAGCATTGGTACCTGCGCAGGCGGAACCGCCGCCGAAGCCATCAGGACAATCCAGGTGGGTGCAAAAAATGGTCTGTAAATTGTTGCGGTCAATGCTGTTATTTATTCTTGTTTATTCCAATGTCGGTATGGCGGCGAACATTGCAGTCACCTTGCCTGGAAATGCAAGAGCAATTGCGGCAGGTTCGATTACGCTAAGCGGGGTCAGTAACGGGGTTCCGGAAGCAACAGCCACCAATATCAATACTGGCACATCGACAATTACCACAAATATTACGACGTTATCGAACAACGCCTTGATACTAGGTGTAGTAGGGAGCGGCAACGGAGGTAATTTCACATCAGGAGCCGGGCAAACGGAGCACTGGGATCGATCAGTTAACACTGCTACCGGAGCAGCAAGTACGCGTACTCAAGCAACTGCTGGTGCGACATCTATGACGCAAACTCACAGCACGACATCAAACCGAACTGCTCATTCGGTGATAGCCATGGCGTCATCGACTGCGGGCAGCGTTACGGTAAATGGTGCTGCGAGCGCAATTGGCGCGAATGCAAGCTCGCTTAATTGGACACAAGCCTTGCCAGCAGGCTCTAATTTAAAACTAATTGTGGGTTTAAGCATTGAAGTTTCAACAGCATGCGCAGGAAATGCAGCTGTTAGTAATGTTACCTATGACGGCATAGCAATGACCCGGGCAGTATTTTCGCAAGTTGAAACTAACGGTAATTTTTGTATGAGGACAGAAATTTGGTACGCGGACTTGCCCTCCACTTCCGGGACACCATCAGTCCAGTGGCGTTTCGACGAAAGCCAGTGGAATGGAACGCCGGGTGAAGTGATCGATTCAATTGCCGGGCTAAATGGCACGGCTTTTAGTGCAACCACAACCACTGGTCAGGTTTGTAACGCGGCTGATTTCAGTGCCAACTCGACATCTGACTATGTTTCTCTAGACGCCGCAGCCTTGAATGGTGCGACCGATTTTACTATTTCGGTATGGGGGAAAACATCCAATACCGGAACCTCGACTATTTTTTCAGGTTCAACCGGTTCGCAGCACAAATTGGCACCATTTTGTTTGGGTTCGTTCTGGTACACAAAACTGCTTTTATATAGATGATGTTCTTCAAGGTTGCACCACCGGTTCAGCATCGGCAATCAATATAGCCAATGGCGGCCTGATCATCGGCCAGGAGCAGGACAGCCTGGGAGGCGGCTTTGCCGTTAACCAGGATTGGGAAGGCCTGATTGACGAGCCGCTGATCTTTAACCGGGCGATCACGCTATCGGAAATCACCAGTATCTTTAACAACCAGCTGGCCGGAAATGACTGGGACGGAACTGTGAGAGCTTGCCCGGTACTGGTTGCAGAATGGCGTATGGAGGAGTTTGTATGGAATGGCACAGCAGGGGAGGTGATCGATTCAACCGGGAACGGCCATAACGGGACGGCATTTAACGGTTTAGTCAACGCTATTGCCACACCTGCAATTTCTGGCAATCCGGGTACCTGTAGTTACGGTGACTTTGATGGAACCGATGATTATATTCAAATCCCTCATAGCAACCAGTTAAATGGCAGCAATGCATTAACTTATATGGCTTGGGTGAATCCGGATAACTGGACAGGAACCAGGCAAATCATGGCCAAGTCGGTTCACGGTGGCGGCAGTGGTCGTGCGCAAATGGGTATTTTTTCAGTTGGCGCATTGCTGACCGGAAGAGCAGAAACGGCGTCGGGTAGGATAAATGTCACGGCACCAGTGCCAGCAACGGGAAATTGGAGCCATATAGCGCTAGTTTTTTCTGGTGATGGCATGGTTCTTTACATCAACGGTGTTGCCGCAGGAACTAGCAGTTTTCCAATTACCACACTAAATCAAACAACAGACCCGTTGAATATCAGTAAACGGGTTGGAACCAATCAGTACTTTTTTGATGGATTGATTGACGAAGTAAGGGTTTATCGAGGCGCTTTATCCGCCACCGAAATCGGTCAAGCAATGAATGCTACGCACCCGTGTCCGGGTTTACCCGTGGCCGAGTGGCGGCTTGATGAATCAGCCTGGTCAGGTACACCAAACGAAGTGCTGGACAGTAGCGGGAACAATTCCCATGGCGTAGCGTTTGGCGCAATGCCTGTGCCGGGATTGATTTGTAATGCAGCAGATTTGAGTGCCAATGGTACCTCTGATTACCTTTCACTAGACGCCGCAGCCTTGAATGGTGCGACCGATTTATTGGCACCATTTTGTTTGGGTTCGTTCTGGTACACAAAACTGCTTTTATATAGATGATGTTCTTCAAGGTTGCACCACCGGTTCAGCATCGGCAATCAGTATAGCCAATGGCGGCCTGATCATCGGCCAGGAGCAGGACAGCCTGGGAGGCGGATTTGCCGGTAACCAGGATTGGGAAGGGCTGATTGACGAACCACTGGTGTTTGGCCAGGCAATTTCAGCCGCTCAGGTTAGTGCTATCTATAACAACCAGCTGGCCGGGAACGGCTGGAATGGTTTGCCCAGATCATGCTCTTTATCATCCCTAGATCATTTCGATATAAATACCGGTGGTGCAGGGGCCAGTGTGTGTTCGATCAAGCAAATCACCATTCGTGCCTGTGCCAACCCGGCCTGTTCAGCGCTGGTGACCAACTATACGGGTACCGCAAGTGTCAGCACGTCGTCTGCCGTTGGCAACTGGTCGATTGTCACCGGGAATGGCGCTTTAACACCCAGCCCGGATACGGATAACAACGGCATGGTTGACTATGGCTTCGTGGCTACGGACGGTGCAACGGTGCTTATGGGTCTGGATCATAACCTGGCGGCATCCACGACCATTACAGTTACCGATGGCGGCAGCGTGACCAATACCTCGAACCCGATACAATTTAACGAGAACGCTTTTCTTGTCGAAGACATTGATACTCTGCCCGGGGTAGACATACCCGTTGCCGGGCGTAATCACCTTTACCGGGCCACCATGATTGCCCGGCTAAACAGTGGATCACCGCAATGTTCGGTGGTAACGGCCTATGGCGGTAACCAGGCATTGAAAGGCTGGGTGACTCGAACGCCATCGGATCCCGGCGGTGCTGCTCCAGCGATTGGCGCAGTTTCTTTACCCAATAATGTGCCCGCTGCCGATAACCTGACACTGAATTTTAGCGCCGGTGTGGCCAGTTTTAACCTGACCACCAGCGATGTCGGTCAATACGCGATTAACCTGCGCGAAGACAACGTTGTTATCCCGACCATCCCGCCGACCAACGTGCCGGTTACAGTTATTGGCAGTTCAAATAATGCAACCGTACGTCCGTTTGCTTTGGATGTCGATTTCCTGGTTGGTTCGCCTCTCGTGGAAGACAGACAAACCAATGGAAGTGGCGGCATCTCTTATGCAGCCGGGGTAGGCGGCAGTGTGTTTACCCGGGCAGGGGCCAATTTTCCCGCCAACGTAACAGGTGTGCTCTGGCAAGCCGTGGATGATAACAATGTCGTTGGTGGTGACGGTATTCCCGATGCCGGGGCAAATTTAACCAATAACCCTGCTGCGCCCAATTTTGGCCAGGAAGGCGAAACGGTTACCCTGAGCCATACCTTGGTTGCACCGGGTGGTGGCGCTAACGGAACGTTAACCGGCACGCTAATCAACAGTTTTGCCGGCGGAACCGGGATTACCAATCTGGCCTGGAGCGAAGTCGGGATTATCGATATTGACGCGAGTCTTACAGATAATAATTACCTGGGCAGTGGTGTTAATGTCACTGGTAATGTCGTCAACGTCGGTCGCTTTATACCCGATCACCTGGTGTTATCCGCCGGCCTGGCGACCGAGGCCTGTTTACCCGTTCCCGGAACGAACTTTACTTACCTCGGGCAGAATTTTCTGGCGCAATATACATTGACCGCTGAAAGTGCCACGAATACCACGACCACCAATTACCGTGGGGCTTTTGTGCGCCTTGATGCGGCGCAAGGCACACTCGACTATGACGCGGTTGATGGTGCCACACAATTGAATGTTACGCCCGCGGATAAATCCGGAACGGCCTTCGCGTGGGGCAACGGAGTAGGTACGTTAACGCCAACCCTGGCAGTGCTCAAGGGAATCACGCCGCTCGGACCCCTGAGCGCCGGTATCGGCGTAGTGCCTGTCGATGCCGATTCGGTCACCCTTGCTGTCGGTGTACTCGACCTTGATACCGACCCGTTGGTCGCCGGCAACGAGCACAAGTTAATCGCCAACAGTACCCAGCGTTTCGGCCGGTTACACGGGGTGAGTGCATTTGGGCCGGAGACCCAGGTACTCGCGGTTCCCATTCTTGCCGAGTATTATAATGGCGCCGGTTTTATCACCAATATCGATGATATGTGTACCGCTTTACAGGCGGCCAATTTTGATCTTCAAATCGTCGACGATGATACCAGCCCCGACAACAGCTCCAATCCTGCACCGGGAATAATCACCGGGTTAACCGTCGATAGCGGTACCACCAACGGTACGCTGGGTGTTCCCGGCTTTATTGCCGGCGATGCCGGGTTTGAATTCAGTGCGCCCGGGACGGGGAATACTTCGTTAATCGAGATAAACCTGGACCTGGATGAGATTACCAATCCCCTGCCTTGGCTAAAGTTTGACTGGGCAGGGTCGGGCGATGCCAACCCGCCACAATTTGATGCTGTCTTTGGCCGTTTCAGGGGCAATGACCGGATTATCTACTGGCGTGAAGTCTTTTAGGCAAACGCGTCTTTTTTAGCCAGCCAATTAATCACGGACAGCCAGCCAACCGCCGGTTGCCTGAATCGGTGCCTGATTATTTGTTTTACTGACCCACACGGCAATGCCGGTCGCTTTCGGGTTTCTTACCTTTGGTAATATAGTTGTCCACTTGTTAGTGGTGGAACTAACCTTGGAATAATTGAGTACGATGAAGTCATTTACAAGGGTTCTACCCTTGTTTTCTCCGCCTTTAATTACCCTCTCGACGTTAAAGCCTAATAACGCCACGTTAAGTACTAATGTATTTGGCGTGCTTCTATCTGCAGGCATGAAATGAGCGGATAGTTGGTTTTGATCTATGGTCACCGATAGTTCGCCTGGCATACCTTCGGGCATCGGCAGCCGACGATTTGAGAACCAACGGCGCCACTCTTTGCCATTGACGACAAAACCCGGCGTATAAACGGAGCCAATATCGCCGCTATATTTATAGCCATATTGGCGCTGGGTATTTTCCTTGTTTGAAAACTTGTCCGGCCAACCAAGGTAGTTCCAGTAATCGACATGAAAGGCCACCGGAATAATCTCTTTCCATAGTCTTGGACTGGTTGTAAATTGGTTCAGCCAATACTCGGCGGGCGGACAGCTGCTACAACCTTCAGAGGTGAACAGCTCGATCACCTGAACCTGTTGATTGCCACTGGAGAACCGGACAGGCTGTGCGCTTGATATTCCCGAGGCAAGGGTAATAAGGATGATCGCAGGTATCCAGGTTCGCATAAGATCTACCGATTAAAAAACTTTTGGAGCAGCAATGATTCATCATGGCTCTCTAACTGTGACAGTGATTGACGGTGAACGTTTAATCGGTGCTTTGCGATTTTGGTTTTTCAAGGTTGAGCGCTTTCATTTTTCGGGTCAGCGTATTACGTCCCCAGCCAAGCAATACGGCCGCGTCGCGCTTGCGACCGGCAGTATGTTTCAATGCGGCCTCGATCAGGGTTCGCTCAAATTCCGGTAGCGATCGGGACAGGATGTCAGTCTGGTTATTTTCCATTGCCTGCAATTCCGGCGGCAGGTCCGAAATATGCACTTCCCTGCCCGAGGCCATTACCGTTAACCAGTGACAGGTATTTTCGAGCTGGCGCACATTGCCGGGCCATTCCAGCTGGCACAGGTAATTTTCTGCGTCCGGTTGCAGGATCTTGGGCCTGACATCAAGCTCGCGTGCGGACTTGCGCAGGAAATGTTGCATTAATTGGGGGATATCCTCCCTTCGCTCGCTTAATTTGGGCAAATGAACCCGGATGACATTCAGGCGGTGGAACAAGTCTTCGCGGAATCGGCCCGCTGCAACCAGCTCTTCCAGGTCCTGATGGGTGGCGGCGATAATACGTACATTGACGCTGACCGGTGTGTGCCCACCCACACGGTAGAACTGGCCGTCGGCCAGTACCCTTAATAACCGCGTTTGGGCATCCGGGGGCATATCGCCGATCTCATCCAGGAACAGGGTGCCACCATCGGCCTGCTGGAATCGACCTTTCCTCTGGGTCGTTGCGCCGGTAAATGCGCCTTTTTCGTGACCAAAGAGTTCTGATTCAATCAGGTCTTTGGGAATGGCAGCCATATTCAGCGGAATAAACGGCTGGTTTGATCGAGGGCTGTGCTGGTGAAGGGCAGCCGCGACCAGTTCCTTGCCGGTTCCGGACGCGCCGTTTATCAGCACGGTAACATGCGATTGCGACAGGCGCCCGATGGCCCTGAAGACTTCCTGCATCGCCGGAGCTTCACCGATAATCACATTTTCGCTTTTCTGGTTATCCTGGCGAATCAAGGACTTGTTTTCGCGTGCGTGTACGATGGCACGTTTGACGATAGTCACGGCTTCGTCGACATCAAAGGGCTTGGGCAGGTATTCAAACGCACCACCCTGGTAAGAGGCAACAGCGCTATCAAGGTCCGAATGCGCGGTCATAATTATCACCGGCAGCCTGGGGTACTCGCTGTGAATACGGGCCAACAGGTCCAGCCCGTCAATTCCCGGCATACGTATGTCGCTGATAATGGCATCGGGTTGCGATAATTTCAGCTGGGACAGCAACGTTGCGCCATTATCGAAACTGCGTGTCTCAATATCGGTGTGCGACAAGGCTTTCTCCAGTACCCAGCGGATGGAATGATCATCATCGACGATCCACAATTGATCACTTTGAGTCATGATTTAACGCCTGATTCGGTGGTAGTGGGGGCATCTGTTTGTGCATCGAGTTCGAGTGGAAGGTAAATCGTAAAACAGGTCTTGCCAGGCTGGCTTTCGAATTCAATCAACCCGGCGTGCTGGTTGATAATGTGCTGAGCGATGGTCAGACCAAGCCCGGTTCCTTCCGCTCGTCCACTTACCATCGGGTAAAAAACAGTATCCTGTATTTCCCTGGCTATGCCCGGGCCATTATCGATAATGTCAACGCGACAAACTATTTTATAGCGCTTATTGGCCAAGGTAATCTGCCGGATTGTTCTCGAGACCAGTGAAATCTTGCGGGGCTCCTTGTCAGTCATACTTAGCAAAGATTGCACGGCATTTCGGGCAATATTAAGAAATGCCTGAATCAGGCGCTCCTGATTACCCTGCAGCTCGGGGATACTGGGGTCGTAATCCCGGATGACTTCTATTTTGCCGGCACATTCCGACTCGATCAGGCTGCATATTCTTTCCAGGACCAGGTGAATATTCAGCGGAACGAGCTCAATCGGGCGATAAGGCCCCAGCATTTCATCGACAAGGTTTCGCAAGCGATCGGCTTCCTCGATGATGATACCCGTGTATTCCTGGAGGGATTTGTCCGGTAGTTCACGCGATAACAGTTGCGCCGCTCCTCGAATGCCTCCAAGCGGGTTTTTTATTTCGTGGGCAAAACCCCGGATCAGTGTTTGCGATGCTTCATGCTGCCATTTCAAATTTTCCTCGCGGGAGATTTTCAGCCATCGGTCACGCGGGAAAATTTCAATAATCAGGTAACGCTCTGTATTATCGTTAAAAGGGGTGACCGTGTAATCGACGGTAATCTCGCCATTATTGAAAATCAGTAATTGAGCCTCACGCCGGGTATAGGGCTGGTCACTTTGCAAGGTGTTTTCAAGCTCTTCCACGCCGGTATCAAGATCGATGAATAAATCATTGGCCGGTTGATTCAAAGTGCGCGATGCACTGGTTTGCAGCAATGTCTCTGCTGCGTTATTCATATAAGAGATATGCAGGTGATTATCGAGCAAAACGATGGCGGTAGTCTGGTTGTCGATCAGGTGTTGGTACAAGGTTTGGTCATTATTCATAGTATTTAACGGACGCTCTAACCACTGATGCAGAAAATAATGCAATTACCAAACCAACTGCAAAGAAATATGTCCGGTATGCCAAATCCGCTGATATAACGGCGTTCACGACCGGGTTCAACGGTTTACGGGTGCCATTATAACGACATTTAGGCGAAGGAACCAAGCTTAGTGCACCAGGATGGTGCGCTGTGCTGAGCCAGGATTTGCGAATTACGGGGTCGGCGGAGGCGGCGGTGGAGGGGGAGGAATAAAGTTCCTGTGTACATGAAGGTTGACGGGTTGACTCGAAATAAGCACCTTGCCATCATCGTCGATAACCTGCATCACAAAACTATGGGTACCACGGTCAAGATTTTGCAGTGATATGCCAAGGCTTTTGCTGGCAGGCTGCAGGGCTACGCCGTTATCCAGAAACTCAATCCTGTGATCACCGCGGAGCGATGGTGACAAGGTGCCGCTAACGGTAATATCACCAGTATTGCGAAGTGTTTCGTCATTTTCCGGGCTGGTAATAGCAATCGAAGAGTATTCGAAAGCGACTTCTTCGACTGGAGTGATCACCGGTGTTAGCGGCTGGCGTTCCAGGATGTTAACGGGCTCGACCTCTATTTTCTCCGCTTCTTTCTGGGGCTGGTCAGAGAAAGTAATATTGCCTTCCTTGTCGACTTTTTTATAAATTTCACCGGCCGAAAGCCAGCCGGATACCCTCAACAAACAAGCGATGTGAACAAAATGCTGTTTCATTATCGATCTCTCTCCAGCTATTGACCATTCAACCCGGTGCTACCTGATATAACCTTAGTAACTCCCGGCTAGCAGCGCAAGTATAAAAAAAGCCTTGTCTGCGCATCCGTATTCGGATCACATGACAAGGCTTTTGACAGTTGACTCGCCAGTTAGGTCAGAGCAAAACCTTTGGCGATGAAAACCCGTGACAGGATTTCAGTTGTTAACAACTTTAATACATATCGAACTCGACCGGGTGGGATGTCATATTCAGTCGTTCGATCTCTTCACGCTTGAGTTCAATAAAACCCTCGATCATATTGTCGCTGAAAACACCGCCAGCTTTCAGGAAGGCATTGTCTGCTTCGAGAGCATCAAGTGCCATTTCGAACGTCGAAGAAACGGTTGGGATCTCCCTGGCTTCCTCGGCCGGCAAGTCGTAAAGGTCCTTATCCATGGCATCACCAGGGTGGATTTTATTCTGGATACCGTCAAGGCCGGCCATTAGCATAGCCGAAAATGCCAGGTAAGGGTTGGCCGTTGGATCAGGGAACCTTACTTCGATACGACGGGCTTTCGGGGTGTTAACGTAGGGGATGCGAATGGAGGCAGAACGGTTACGCGCAGAATAGGCGAGCATTACCGGGGCCTCGAAACCGGGCACGAGACGTTTGTACGAGTTGGTGGAAGCATTGGTGAACGCGTTCAGCGCACGTGCATGCTTGATGATACCGCCGATATAATACAGGGCCGTTTCGGACAAGCCGGAATAGCCGTCACCGGCAAACTGGTTTTCACCGCCCTTGGAAATCGACTGGTGGACGTGCATACCGCTGCCGTTATCACCGACCAGGGGTTTTGGCATGAAAGTGGCGGTTTTGCCATAAGCATGGGCCACGTTGAGTACGCAATATTTCAATATCTGTACTTCGTCCGCCTTGCGAACCAGGGTATTGAATTTTACGCCAATCTCGTTTTGACCCGCGGTACCCACTTCGTGGTGGTGAACTTCCACCTCAAGGCCCATTTGTTCCATGGCGCCGCACATGGCTGCACGCAGGTCATGCATTGAATCGACCGGCGGCACCGGGAAGTAACCACCCTTGATACCCGGGCGGTGACCCATATTGCCACCTTCAAATGCTTTTTCGGAAGACCAGGAAGCCTCCTCGGAATTGACCCTGTAGCTGGCACCACTGATGTCCGCCTGCCACTGAACGTCGTCGAACACGAAAAATTCGGGTTCAGGACCAAAGTACACGGCATCACCAATGCCCGTAGACTTCAGGTATTCCTCGGCGCGCCTGGCCACGGAACGCGGGTCACGATCATAGCCCTGCATGGTATCGGGCTCAATGATATCGCAGGTAATATTCAGGGTGACTTCTTCGGTAAAAGGATCCAGCACAGCGGTTGACGGGTCAGGTTGCAGGATCATGTCGGATTCGTTAATACCTTTCCAGCCAGCGATTGAAGAGCCGTCAAACATTTTTCCGGATTCAAAAAACTCTTCGCTGACTTCGCTTGCAGGGATGGATACGTGCTGCTCTTTACCCTTGGTATCTGTAAAGCGCAAGTCTACCCACCTGACATCATTTTCTTTAATAAGATTCAGAGTTTTCTCTGACATGTTGGTTCTCCGTTTTCGTTCGTGCTATCTGTAATAGCGTTGGGTTAAAAAATAAGTAAAATTTCCGCAAACCGTTTATGCAATTTACGAGCCATGTTGAGAATAAGCTAACTCACTGATTTTCATCATCACGGGTATCGCAATTTCAATCAAAAAGCACCATCCTGGTGCGCTTATATGATCTGTGTTCCATGTTCGTGCACTAGGGATGTCCCACTTTTACCCTGATGCAGATGTCACCATTTTCCTGTTTCACACTAATAACGGCATGACCATTTATCCTGCACCAGGCGGGAATATCCTGAAGTACGCCCGGGTCGGTACAAATTACATTCAGGATATCGCCGGGATCGAGCTGCCTGATTTTATCCTGGGTTCGAATTACCGGCAGCGGACAAAGTAACCTGCGGGCATTCAACCTATATACTTTTTCACCCATGATCCTTTCAGATGTACCAGTTACCGGGTATTTCATCGGGTAAACAGGGTCTGGTTTCAATCACATATGACACATCGTCCTTCGGATCGATTTGAGCGGAAATGACGGGTTCAGCCTTGCCCTGGCTATAGCGTGCAACGATTCTCGTTGCCAGTTCCAGGTCTTTCGTATTGGGATTGCCATCGATAAGCGCCAATGGACCTTTATGGCTCAGGATGCGTATGGTAGTGAATTCCCTGCGGTAACCTTCCATAAAGTTGTTTTCGCCTTCTTCCCGGCTGACCATGATCTTGAACCGGTCGTTGGGACGGATATGGCGGCCAACCTTAAGTAGCATAATATCGTCAAGCTCGTATTTGCGCTGGCCACGGGCTTTCCATAAGTCGGCCAGTTTACGTGAATAATATTTATCGGTTAAAAAGCAGCAGCCCCCGGCGGGTTGCGAGAATTCTTCAAACCCGAGCTTACGCGCCAGCTCAATCTGGGGTTTACGGCTGCGACCGTGGAAGGCAAACAGAGATTCACGGTCGATCCAGCCCTCGCGCTCGGGTAATGAAGGAGATAAATGTTTTGCGCATAAAGGCCGTAACAGGCGATCATCGATCCCGGATTCCCGGGCAATAATGGGCATGGTTGCCGCGCGTTGAGATTTTGGCCTTTGCCCGACGACTTCGCCGGTAATAATAAAATCAAACCGGTTTTCTTCCATCCAAACCCAGGCTTTTGCCTGGTTAACCATGAAGATCTTGCAGTCCAGGCACGGGTTCAGGTGTTGCCCGTAACCGTGTTTGGGGTTGATAACCACATCTTTATATTCTTCGGATATGTCAATAATATGCAGCTTCATGCCGAGTTGCTCTGCTACCCACAGAGCGCTATTGCGTTTGTTTTTATTCTTGTCTTTCTGGCGAATGGCATGGGTATGACCTTCCACGCAAAAGCCGGTATAAAAATTAATCCCTTCTACGTGGATGCCTTGGTCCTGAACGACTTTAGCCGCCAGCATTGAATCCAGGCCACCGGAGATAAGGGCGACGGCCTTGCGCTGTTTTACGGCAGGTTGCGGGCTTGTATTTTCTAACATGGTGGCGAAATTTTGGTTTAAGGCTGGTAAGAAAGCAGCGCATTATACTGATTCTGATTGCCGTCGTCACCTGCAAAGCATTCCACCGGAACACTAACAGGTATATAATCCGCGCCTTCTTTGAGCTAGCAGGATTGATTTGTGATCGAAAAACTGAGAAATATTGCCATTATCGCGCACGTCGACCATGGCAAGACCACCCTGGTGGATAAGCTACTACAGCAATCGGGCACGCTGGACCGAAAGGACCAGGAAGCCGAACGCATCATGGACTCCAACGACCAGGAGCGTGAACGTGGTATCACCATTTTGTCCAAGAACACGGCGATTGAGTGGAATGGCTACCGGATTAATATCGTTGATACCCCCGGGCACGCTGACTTTGGTGGTGAAGTTGAACGGGTCCTGTCCATGGTTGATTCGGTATTGCTACTGGTTGATGCAGTGGACGGGCCTATGCCGCAAACCCGTTTTGTTACGCAGAAAGCATTCGCCCAGGGACTGAGCCCGATCCTGGTGGTGAACAAGGTTGATCGACCGGGTGCAAGGCCGGACTGGGTGGTCGACCAGGTTTTCGATTTGTTCGATCGTCTGGGTGCCACCGATGAGCAGCTCGACTTCCCGGTTATTTATGCGTCGGCTTTGAATGGTGTCGCCGGTTATGAAGCCGATGCTATGGCTGATGACATGTCACCTTTATTTAAAATGATTGTTGATGAGGTAAAGCCACCATCGGTTAACCAGGATGGGCCCTTGCAATTGCAGATCAGCGCCCTGGATTACAACAGCTACGTTGGCGTTATCGGTATCGGCCGGATATCCCGGGGAAAATTGAAAACCAATACCCCGGTCAGGGTGGTCAGCGCAGATGGGGCCGAGCGCTCCGCGAAGGTGCTGCAGGTCATGGGTTATATGGGACTTGAACGGGTCGAGGTACCCCAGGCACACGCCGGTGATATCGTCTGTATTACCGGTATCGACAAACTGAATATTTCGGATACCTTGTGCGATGTCTCACATGTCGAGGCCCTGCCGGCGCTGAACGTCGATGAACCAACGGTAACCATGACTTTCCAGGTGAATGACTCGCCATTTGCAGGTCAGGACGGCAAATTTGTTACCTCACGCAATATCAAGGAGCGCCTTGAGCGGGAATTGATCCACAACGTTGCATTGCGCGTTGTCGATGGCGATACACGCGACAAGTTTATCGTCTCCGGCCGCGGTGAGTTGCACCTGTCCGTGCTTATCGAGACCATGCGTCGCGAGGGCTTCGAGCTGGGTGTTTCACGCCCCGAGGTAATCCAGAAAGAAATCGACGGCGAGCTTCATGAGCCCTACGAGCAACTGCTGATTGATTGCGAAGATCAGCACCAGGGTTCGATCATGGAAGAACTGGGTAACCGCAAGGCGGAACTTGCCAATATCGTTCCCGACGGCAAGGGTCGGGTGCGTCTGGAATATATCGTGCCAGCGAGGGGTTTGATCGGATTCCGGTCGCAGTTCCTGACCATGACTTCGGGCACCGGCATCATGACCCACGTATTCGATCATTACGGACCGGTAAAAACCGGCGAACTGGCGAAAAGAACCAACGGAGTGCTGGTTTCCATGGTCAAGGGCAAGTCGCTGGGTTTTTCGCTGTTCAACCTGCAGGAACGCGGCCGGCTGTTTATTGACCCGAATTACGAAGTCTACGAGGGCCAGGTCATCGGTATTCATAGCCGGGGTAACGACCTGGTCGTCAATCCCACCAAGGGAAAACAGCTAACCAATATACGTGCGTCCGGAAGCGATGAAAATATCCTGCTTACGCCGCCCATCAAGTTCACTCTTGAGCAGGCGCTGGAGTTTATCGAAGACGACGAACTGGTAGAAGTAACGCCGAGTCACGTGCGCCTGCGCAAAAAGCTGTTAACAGAAAATGAAAGGAAACGCGCCGCGCGTGCCAGCGCATAATTGATTGGGTTTTATTGGTCCAGTGGTGCAGGGCCAGGTGCCACCCGGTCGGCTTGCCCTTGTGGATTTCCTCGGTTCGAATCGCCGGAATGCCTAGTCGCGTTTAAAACGAATGCTTTCCGGGTAGGGCAACACGTCGAGCACTTCCCCATTCAGGATGGCCTGTTGAAGTCCTTGCCAATAACTGGCTTCAAAAATTTCCGAGTGATTTTCCTCGAACACCTTTCTTATCTCTGGACGGCCCAACAGGAAGATCCTGAATTCTTCGGGAAATACATCGTTAACGGCGACCGAATACCAGGGTTCACTGGCCATTTCCTGCTCGGGTGTAACGGCCGGCGGGATAACGCGAAAATTGCACTCGGTTAACGGCATGATTTCGTCGTAATCATAGAACACAACCCGTTTGTGGCGCGTTACCCCGAAATTTTTGAATAGCATATCCCCCGGGAAAATGTTGGCCGCGGCCAGCTCCTTGATAGCCTTGCCATACTCATAAATGGCCGCCTTGATTTCATGCTCGTTCGCTGTTTCCAGGTAGATATTCAGTGGAATCATCCGGCGCTCGGTATAGAGGTGCTTGATCAACACGTTGTCACCCTGAATTTCTACCGTTGACGGGGCAACCTCCAGCAACTCGTTCAGACACTCATCGGAAAAGCGATCCTTTGGAAACAGGAAATTTGCGTATTCCTGGGTGTCCGCCATTCGACCGGCCCTGTCATGGCGGGAAACCAGCAGGTACTTTTCCTTTACCACCTGCCGGGTGACTTCCTTCGGTGGCGTAAATTTGTCCTTGATTACCTTGAAAACGATATCGTAGGAAGGCAGTGTAAATACGCTCATGACCATGCCCTTGATGCCTTCGGCGGTCACGAACTTGTCTTCTGAATGTTCCATGTGGGCGATAAATTCCCGGTAAAACTTGGTTTTGCCGTGACGATTGAAACCGATCGAATTGTACAGTTCGGATGCTGTCTTTAGCGGCATCAGGTCGTGCAGGAAACGGACGATTTCAAACGGCACCGGGGCGTCGACTTTGAAATAGGCGCGGGTAAAGCTGAAGATAATACTGAGTTGATTCGGGTCAAAAATGAGGGTATCGACAAATATTTCCCGTTTGTCATTGAGTAAAATGGGCACCACGAAAGGAATAGTCACTTCCTGGCAGACGACCTTGCCAATCAGGTAGGCGGTCTTGCCCCGGTAAAAGACAGATTTATGGACAACCGTATGGGCATCCAGGTTACGAATGATGCTGGCCGGCAGCTCCTTTAATATAAGCGTGCGCATCCTGTCAATATCCCGTTCCTTGTTTTCAAACGGCTGGTCCAGGTCAAAATCATCCAGGATGTCGTGCAATACCTGCTTGATATTGCCGCCCGAATGGTAGGTGTTGAAGATGGACTGGTCGAGCTCTTTCGAGCGTTGCGGCCGGTTTTCTGTCGGCAAGACAAACAGGTACTCGTTGGATATATGCTTGTGATCAAAAAACTTGCAGTAGATGGAATTGAAGAAAGTTTCGGCTATTTCATAATTTGAAAAATTTTCGATCAGCTCGCTGTAAGCCGATTTGGCATGTGCCCAGACTTGCCTGTCCCGGGTACGAGGACCACAGTCCTGCTCCACCTGTGCCTGGACGGCCAGAACCCTGTCCAGATACATGTTCAGCCGGTCTTTTGACGCCTGTTGACAGGCCCTCCATTCGGCATTAATAAAACGCTGTTTGGCATTCGAGGTAATCTTGCGAAACTCGGCAAAATATTCCAGGAACCCCTGGAGTATTATATGCGCGATTTGCGATCCAATCTTTTCTGTCATTTCAAGCCCTGTATCAGGGTGAAGAATTTTACAGCAATAATATTGAATTTGTCAGGACTATAAATTAATTGTCGCCAACCGGGGTGTCCTTCATAATTCCGCATGATAGTGCCGCTGCCATGCACCTGAAAAATAATAAATAGATAAGGTATGATACGTTTAATGTTGCTAAAAAAATAAACGATTGATTCCCGTTTCACAAACGTTCACGCAAAAGGCTTGTAGTTGATGCTAACCCTTCTTCCGGAAGTTAAGCCCTTCAATACATTTCGGTTACCCGTGGGTAAAATCCATGATCTATACGTTGAGGAGTGCGGTAACCCCGGGGGTATTCCCGTTCTGGTAGTTCACGGTGGTCCTGGCGCAGGTTGCAATGCAACCATGAGGCGTTTCTTTGATACCACCCATTACCGAATTATCCTGTTCGATCAGCGTGGATCCGGACGTTCGCTACCGCATGCCGAATTGACCGAAAATACCACGCAACTACTGGTCGACGATATGGAGGCTATCCGGGAACACCTGGGCATCGATCGATGGATGTTATTCGGTGGTTCATGGGGATCAACGCTCAGCCTTGTTTACGCACAGCAACATGCAGGTCGGGTATTAAGCCTGATATTAAGGGGTATATTTCTTTGCCGACAGCAGGACCTGCACTGGTTTTACCAGGACGGCGCCAATCATATTTTCCCTGATTACTGGAAAGACTATGTACGCCTGATTCCTGAAAAAGAACGCGAAGATTTTATTACTGCTTATTACAAGCGCTTAACGGGTAACGATGACGTGCTAAGGATGGCGGCGGCCAAGGCATGGGCAACCTGGGAAGCGCGCTGTGCGACGTTAAGGCCGAACCACGATGTGGTCGAACATTTTGCCGAGCCGCACGTTGCCATGTCGCTTGCCCGGATCGAGGCGCACTATTTCATTAACCGGATTTTCCTAAAGGATGACCAGGTATTAAGGGATACGTATAAACTGAGGGAAATCCCGGGAATCATCGTGCATGGACGATACGATATGGTGTGCCCACTTGATAACGCCGTTGACCTGCACCTGTCCTGGCCTGCATCTCAACTCGAAATCGTTCGCGACGCCGGTCATTCCGCGCTGGAACCGGGCATCGTCGATGCCCTGTTAAGGGCAACCAGCGACATGGCAACAAGGTTCAAGGGGTTAATTAACTAGCCGGGTGCCGCCATGGATCAATCGAGACCGGGCAGGGCTATTGCCGGTTTACTGGACTTCCAGCAAGAATGTAACCGGGCCATCATTGATCAGCTCGACTTTCATATCGGCGGCAAATGACCCGCTTGCAACGGGTTGGTGGCATAGCCTGGCCCGGGTGACAAAATAGTCGTAAAGTTGCTCCGCGACAGCCGGAAGGGCGGCGGATGAAAAGCTGGGGCGCAGGCCCTTCCGGGTATCGGCGGCCAAAGTAAACTGCGAGACAACCAGCAGCCCGCCATTTACCTGTTGCACGTTAAGGTTCATTTTTTTCTGTTGATCGGAAAAAACCCGGTAATTCAGGATTTTTTCTAGCAGGCGGTCCGCCTGGCGTTGGTCATCCCCATGCTGCACGGCAAGGAATACCAATAAACCCTGGTCTATGTCGCCGATGGTTTGGTCATCGACGCGAACACTGGCCCGGCTGACTCGTTGAATTAATGCTTTCATACAATCCAGGTATAACCTTTTTTATTATCGGTCAGGCGGCAGACGCTGGTTTTTTCGCCATCCGCGCAAGGATAATCCCCAGCTCGAATAAAAGCCACATTGGCAGGGCCAGCAACACTTGCGAGATGACATCGGGCGGTGTCAGCAGCATCCCCAGGACAAAGCAACTGACGATAATGTAGGGGCGTTTTGTTACCAGTTTGTCGGCCGTTGTCACACCGGAAATAACCAGCAAAAAAGTAGCGATCGGAATTTCGAAGGCCACCCCGAAAGCGAAAAAAAGTTTCAGCACAAAATCCAGGTATTTATTGATATCGGTCATAATGCTCACGCCTTCGGGGCCAACGGTGGTGAAAAACCCGAAAACAAGCGGGAAAACCACGAAATAGGCAAAAGCGACACCCAGGTAAAACAGGAAAATGCTTGAAAACAGAATGGGTATCGCCAGCTTTTTTTCGTGCGCATACATGCCGGGAGATATAAAACTCCAGACCTGGTGCAGGATAAACGGCATTGCCATGAAAAAAGACAGGACGATAGTCAGCTTGAAGGGCGTTAAAAAAGGCGATGCCACTTCGGTGGCGATCATGGTGGTACCTTCGGGAAGTAATTTGCGCAACGGCTCCGAAACGAAGGCATACAGGTCGTTGGCAAAATAAAATAAACAAAGAAATATCACCAGCACGGAAAGCACCGAGTACAACAAGCGTGATCTTAGCTCGATCAGGTGCTGGATCAGGCTCTGGTTCTTGCCATTATCAACGGGCGGCGTGTGTTCTTCACTCATGATCGGCGGGTTTGGATTCCGGGTTGGCTTTTGTTTTTGATTTGGTGTTAGGCCTGGTTTCAGGCACAGGGGCTTGCCGAGGCTGTTCGGTTGATGTTTGGCTCGTCTTTTCGGGTTTTGCCGGGTCGGGATTAATACTATCTTTTAAGCCGCCGACATCGTCCTCGATTTTTTTCAATTCGGCCATGATCGATTCATTACGCAATTCACGACGAATGTCATCGGCGCCTATTTGCTCTTCAAATTCTTCGCGGAATCGGGACAGGCCACGTTTTAGCCTGCCAAACCAGAGCGCGGCGGTTCGAATGGTTTCGGGCAACCGGTCGGGGCCAATGACGAGCAGCCCGACCACACCTATGACCAGGAGCTCGGTAAAACCGATGTCAAACATGGCTTACCCGGCTCTATTTGTCGTTAGTTTTCGGGCTTTCTTGCTGTTCTTTTTTTTCCACTGTACTGTCAATAACACTGGAATCTTGCTCAATCCCTGGTTTTGATTTTTCCTTATCTTCCTCATTATCCATGGATTTACGAAAACCTTTTACGGCATTACCCAAATCACTGCCAAAGTTACGTAAACGTTTTGTGCCGAATAATAAAATTACAATGGCGAGAATGATAAGTAATTGCCATATGCTGATGCCGCCAAATCCCATTTAAATGTCCTCTTGGTAAATTAAACCTGTTATTGTCGGCGCGATGCCTTTTCTTCCAGACCCGAGACGTTAAATCGTCCAGCCAATTCCCTTAATACGGAATCAGGCGTTTCATCCAGGTGCGAAAGCATCACCATGGTATGAAACCAGAGGTCTGCTGTCTCGGCAATAAGCTTGGCTTTATCGCCCGATATTGCAGCATCTTTCGCTGCAATGATCGTTTCGGTGGCTTCTTCGCCGACCTTTTCCAGGATCTTGTTCAGGCCCTTCTGGTGGAGACTGGCAACGTAGGAAGAATCAGCGCTTGCCTGTTTGCGTTGCTCGATAATACTGCTTAGTTCGCTGAGGACGTCAATCATACATGGCCGTTCGTTAAATCTTCATTTATAAATGTTAATGGGGTCTTTTAAAACTGGTTCAACCTCGAGCCATTGCCCATCCTGGTAGCGAGAAAAGAAACAGCTTTCGCGCCCTGTATGGCAGGCGATACCTCCGACCTGCTCAACCTGGATAAGGATTACATCCCGGTCACAATCGATGCGTATATCCCGCAGTTTCTGCACGTGGCCTGATTCCTCACCCTTGCGCCACAGTTTTTGCCTGGACCGGGACCAGTAGACGGCGCGTTCAAGGTTGATGGTCTGCTGCAATGCCTCGCGATTCATCCATGCCATCATTAACACTCGGCCGGTTTTATAATCCTGTGCTATTGCCGGTACCAGGCCATCCTCTGACCATTTAATTTTTTCAAGCCACTCTTGAGTCATATTCAGGCAATCAGTTTCAGTGAAATTCAAGGATACTCTATCCGCAGAATAGTGACTACTAGCCATTAGTATAGTAGTAATGCATGAAACCAGGTGAAATGTTGATTATCGCTTGTGTGCCAGCAAATAGATGCCGGTAATTCCCAATAACCAGCTGGATACAGGCAAGTCCAAAAACCATTGGGCGCCTTCGGCAGCGATAACGATTGCCAGTATTAACGCGGCCAGACCGAGCCAGGTCTGTCTCGAAGTTGTTCTTTCCTTGCGCAGTTCCCGGGCAAGCATGTCGAGCGTGCTTCTTTGTTGTTCGCTGAAATCCTTGATGTGTTTAACCTGCTGGATAGCATCCATTATCAACACTGGTAACTCTGAAGATTGCTCCAGCAGGTCTGGAGCCTGTTCGCGCACGGCCTTGATTAATCCTGGAGGCCCGGACCGTTCTTTCATCCATTCCTCCATATTTGTCGTCCCAGGCCCTCGACGTTCAACAGGGTTTTTTGCAGTAATACCAATTGGGGCTGGATTTCCATATTGAATTGGCGCGCAGTCTGGAATAAACGCAATAATACCTGCCCAAAGGAAATATCCTTGAGCGGTTTTTCAAAAATTGGCTCGCAGACACTCCTGATGGCGGTTTCGAATTCTGCGATGGGCGTGTTTTCAGGTACCCAGCCTGATTCAATATGCAGTGCCGCTACATGCCGATAGTTACGCTTGAAAAAGGCCAATAATATCCGTGCCAGGTAGTTTTTGTCTTCCGGCCTCAAACTGCCTACGATCCCGCAATCAATAGCGATGTACTGGGGTTCGGCAGGATTTACTTTGGACACGAAAATATTGCCCGGGTGCATGTCCGCATGGAAGAAGCTGTCGCGAAAAATCTGGGTGAAGAAAATTTCAACACCCCGTTCGGCCAGCTTTTTCATATCCGTATTCTGTTTTTTCAGCGCGGCGATATCGGCCACGGGGATACCGTGTATGCGCTCCATGACCAGCACGTTCCTGCGAGTGTAATCCCAGTAAACCAGGGGTATATAAAGCAGGCTGGAATCCTGGAAATTACGTCTTAGCTGCGAGGTGTTGCCCGCTTCGATCTGTAAATCAAGCTCGTTAAAGATGGTTTTTTTATAGTCCGAGACCAGATCGACAGGGCGCAACCGGCGCCCGTCCGCCCAGTATTTTTCAAGTAACCGGGCGAGCGTGAACAATAATTGCAGGTCCTGGCCGATAGTGACATTGATTCCCGGGCGAATTACCTTGATGACGACTTCTTCCCCGCTGTGCAATTTGGCACTATGTACCTGCGCAACCGAAGCAGAAGCAAGCGGGGTGACATCAAATTCTGTGAACAGGGTATTGATGTTCTGACCAAGCGCTTTTTCGATAATAAGCGTGGATTGTTCGCCGGAAAACGGGGGAACCCGATCCTGTAAATGCCGGAGTTCGTCGGCAATGTCGTCGGACAATAAATCTCTTCGGGTCGATAGCATTTGACCGAACTTGATAAAAATCGGGCCTAATTCTTCAAGTGCCAGGCGTAACCTTTCTCCGCGTGACAATACAGGTTCGGGTAGCAAACGCCAGGGAGAAAGCATCAAGACATACCGCAGGGGGCCGGATAAGGGTGCAGCTTGTAGAAAGTCGTCCAGCCGGTACTTGCTTAAAATATAGACAATTTTGACAATACGGTTTACGCGGGTCATTCACCATGCGCCTTATCAGTTGTACCGGTGTTTTTTTTCCCGGTTGTTTTTTTACTTTTTTTTGCTGCAGGCTTTCCAGGTTTTACCCTGGTAGATTGACGTTCAATGCGGTTGATTCGTGCCTCTAGCCTGTCGGTTTCCAGTGCAAGTTGCTCAACAGCCTGATAAAAGGAATCGAGCTCTGCCCGGGGTGGCAATGACCGAGCTTCTTCATGCAGGTACTCATCGACATCCATTGTCAAACTGTTCAGCGTGCGTTGTCCCCACTTGTAAAGGCTGCGAAGCTGGTTGCCAATTTCATGAGCGGCTATGTCGCCGACGTTTTCGGCCTTTTTGGCTTCCCAGTCAATATCAAGATCTGACTCGATGGCCTGCAATTTCTGGCTCAGTTCGGCGTCGCCTTTTATAGTAAT
>CAMYIF010000041.1 GCA_947258415.1 uncultured Pseudomonadales bacterium | reverse complement strand
GGTTGGAAAACCCGACCAGCGAGAATATTGCCAGGTGGATATGGCAACGGTTAAAACCCGAATTACCGGGTTTATCAAAAGTTGCCATCAGGGAAACCTGCACCAGCGGTTGCGTCTATACCGGCGATTGATCGATTGATTGATTATAAGTTTTCCAATGTTGTGTTTCTTGACCGCTCTGCCCTGACGTATTGTTGCCACTGGCTGGCAATTTCCCGGCTTCTGTCATCCTGCCGGGCTGCGGCGAATTGTACCAGGGCCTGATCATATTTCTGCAAGTTAAAAAGCGACATGCCCAGTAGTAGCCGTGCGGCATCGGGTCGTTCCAGGTTTCCCCTGTCCAGGGCTTTTGTGACAGCCCGTTCCGCTTTATCCCAGGCCCCGGCATTAATATGGGCGTGTGCGAGTAGAACATAATCATCACCTGTATCTGATAATTGCGCGGCCTGCTCGAGCGCCGGTATCGATTTTTCGGTTTCTTTTGCCAGCATCCAGCTGGTCGCCAGAAGCTTCAGGTTTTTATATTCCTTGTTGATAATGCCCTGCGCCAGGCCCTGTTCCAATAACCGGGCCGCCCGATATGGCCTGTCATTCCGGATAAGCAGTTGCGCGTAATTTAGCTGCTCCTCGCCCCTGTCCAGTAGTTGTGCGTCGGCCATTCCCACCAGCATGGAATAATGCTCGAACTCACGGCCCAGCTGCGCATAGATCGCGGCTATATGGGCGTAATATTCCTTCTTTGGATACTCGGCTATCAGCGAGATCAGTACGCCGAGTGTTTTGTCATGATCCTGCTGCTGGTGATAGATTGCGCGCAATAACAGGTACCAGTTTTCCTTTACCTGTTCGCCGCGTTGCCGGGCAATGGCAATGGCACTTTCCATCGCAGAAGCCGCCTGGGGATATTCTTTGACCTGGTAATAACTCTGGCCAAGCAGCAGGTAGGCTGCGGGACCCGGTTTATCGATATATTCAAACCAGTCATTTAACCGGTCAATGGCCTGTGGATATTCTTCCTGGACAAAATGGATTTGCGCGAGGCGATACAGCGCTTCCAAAGCCAGGGCTTCAGGCAGATCTTCCTGTTGCAGCATCCTGGTATAGGCCAGCTCCACGTTGGCATAATCACGCCGGGAATTATAAATTGTCGCGTATACGTGCCAGAAAACAGCGCGTTCGTAGGGCCTGAATCCGTCGTATTGTTTCTCGAGTGCCTGCATCAATTGCAGGGCTTTTACAGCGTCACCTTCCTTGCCCAACGCGTGCTGTACTGCCTGCAACCTCGTATGAATATTCAGGCCAAGGTAGTGCATTTTCGAGGAATTACTTATTTTCAAAGGTTTTGACGGCTGGTCAACCGATTGGGAATTGGATGGAGATGCCTCTGCGCCATTACCTTTCGCAAAGACGGGACCTGGACTTATTGCCAGAAAAACGAGCAACAGGGTTGGTATTGTGAAATCAATACGCAGCATGATTCAGCGGCTTATTCTGAAGGTGAATTTGTTCTTGACGCCCTTCACATCGACGGGTTCTCCATCGACTATCATTGGCTTGTATTTGAACTGGGTGGCCGCTTCCCTGGCGACACGGCTGAATACATGCCTGGGCTGGGCGTCTACCACCCGCACGTCTGTTACCGACCCGGTCCTGGTTACCGTGAACTCAACGATGGCATAGCCTTCAATGCCCGAGCGTAACGCGTTTAAAGGGTATACGGGCGCAACCCGGATGATGGGCAAATAGTCACCGTCGATTACCCCCATGGCAAAGTCATCAAGATCGATACTGGTATCAACAGCTACCGGTGGAACATCTAATTTCACCTGTTCGGGAATGTCCGGAGACTCGGGTTGCAATTTAAGCGGCGGCGGAACAGCAAGGGTTTTCGGTCGTTCCGGTTTTTCTGCGCGCCTGATCAGCTCCAGCTTGTGATCCGGCATGTGAATGTCGGTTATCTGCCTGTCGCGGGGTTCGCCTAAAGCGCCCGAATCGATACTGATCAGCAGTTGCATCAGGAAAATCAGTGAAAAGCTCAATGCCAGAGCCATGGCTATAATCAGCGGGTATTTCAACGTGGCATTCATGCGAGATCCCCGGTCTTCACTGGCTGGTTGCCAGTGAAACATCAGATACTCCGGCCCGGCGTGCGGCATCCATAACCCTGACAATCAGGCCGGCGGTGGCATGCTGGTCGGCCTGGATGACAACAGCGCCTTCCGGATTTTCGGCACGAATCCGTTCGATATTGGAACGCACGGAGCGAATATCAATACGCCGGTTATCCATCCAGATTTCCCCGTTTTCACGGATCGCGACGAGGACATTGGCGTTTTCTATTTTCCTGGCAGTTGTCGATTCAGGGCGTTTAACCTCGACACCTGTCTCGCGAATAAATGATGCGGTGACAATAAAGAAAATCAGCATGATAAAAACCACGTCGAGCATGGGCGTTAAATCGATGCTTTGATCATCTTCAACGGTCCTGGTTTTTATCCTGCGCATGCGTGTCGTTCCAACAATACCGGTTAACGTTCGATGACCAACAGATCATGAATTAATTCTTTTTCACGGATCGCCTTGCGCGATAACCAGCTAAAGGCAAACACGCCCGAGAGTGCTGCCACCATACCGGCCATGGTCGGAATTGTCGCCAGGGAGACACCATCGGCAATAGAGCGGATATCACCGCCGCCGGCTATGGACAAAACGTCGAAAACCTTGATCATGCCGGTCACCGTGCCCAGTAACCCGAGCAGCGGGAAAAGCCGGATTAATGTCCGTATCAGGCCAAGGTTTTGATCGATTCCCAGGCCCGCTCTTGATATCAGTGCTTCACGGATACGGTGCGCGTGCCAGGACCGGATATCGGATCGTTCGTTCCAGTTTTGAACAATATGCTTCTTAAGGCGATTATGGATAACGAGAAAATACCATGCCCGCTCGAAAACCAGGCTCCACATGAATACCAGCAGGATTGCAATGACCCATAACACAACACCGCCGGTTTCCATAAAATTGGTAACCGCATCGTATATGTCATAAAACCACAGCATGTTTGCGCCTCATGTTAACCCGTGCGTTCTGCCTGTTCTGCGATAATACCCGCGGCCTGCTGCTCGAGAACATGGATAATACGTTTACTGCTGCCCTGCACCAGCGAATGCAAAAACAGCATGGGTATGGCCACACAAAGACCGAGCACGGTGGTAACCAGCGCGCTGGAAATACCACCGGCCATTGCCTGCGGGTCGCTGCTTCCGAATATGGTCAATGCCTGGAATGTCAGGATCATACCGGTCACTGTGCCCAGCAATCCCAGCAGCGGGGCAACCATAGCGGTAATCTTAATGAAGTTAATCCATTTTTCCAGTTGGGGTATTTCGCGCAAAACGGCCTCGTGCAGTTTCAATTCCAGTGTCTCCGTGTTGGCACCCCGGTAATTCCGGTGAACGGACAGGACTCGTCCCAGCGGGTTGTTGGCCAGGGGAGTAGTCGGGTTCTTTAGCTGTTCAGCAATACCTGCGTCCAGGCTTCTGAGTGCGATCAAACGCCACAGGGCAACCAGCAGGGCAACGATACCTAAAGCAATAATGATGTAACCCACTACCCTGCCCTGGGATATTCTCTCGGGTATATCCGGAAGGTCGATAAGTGCTTCTAGTAACGCGCCCCCGGCCGGGCCGGTTGGATCGACACCAAAGCGGGTAAATCCCGAGGTTGCAGATTGCAATTGCCCGGCACTCGAGGTGTAGCGTGAGGCGGGCTGGCTCGGCAGTACCAGCAGGGTTCCGGTGGCATTATCAAAATGCAGGTATTCGCCCTCGGAAACCAGGTTAAACGACCCGACTCGCACCACATCCTTCTGCTGGCGTGTTCCGTCGGGTTGTACAACGCTGGTGGCAAACTCGACGGTACGCCCGGATTCGGTCATTTCCTGCTGCAACAGGTACCAGAGTTGTTCCAGTTCGCTCACCGAAGCCAGTTGTGTTTCGCTGCCCATTTTTTCTATCAGGTTGTCAAGGAACCCGGTGCGACCCGGGTATTGTGCGCTGATGACAGAGACTTCCATATTGGCTTTCAGATCACCGGCAACAGCCTGTACCGTTCCGAACAGTTCCTTTAAAACCCCCAGGCGCTCATTTAAATGCCGGGTTTTATCGGTTATCAGCTTTTCGTTGGCATCGTATATTTTTTCAAGCTCGGCGCTGCGTGCCTCGACCTCGGTGCGCGTTTTAATTGCCGCTTCTAACAGTTTCGCCTGTTGTTGGCTTTCTTCAAGGAAGCGCTGTTCGCGTTGAGCCTGCTCATTTTTTTCCAGCACTGAACCCTGCTTAACTCGGTCCAGCAATTCACCCAGCGTAACCGCGTCGCTGGCAAAACTGGCAGGTACGATAAAAAAGCATGACAGGAAAACCAAAAACGAAAGGCAGGCATTTCCGGAGTTGATCAGGCGCATAACCAGGCTCATGGAGTGATCGCCTTTTCAGTTGGGTCAAGCATCGAGACCGGGGCCGGGATGGGCAGGAACATCATATCCCGGGTGGCCTGTTTACGGGCTATGCGAATACCCTGCCGAACCGGATTACGATAAGAGGACGGCAACTCTACCCATTGGCGTTTTTGATTATCCCAGGCCAGGGTAATCCTTTCGTCCTTGGTCTGGGCAATTAACGCGATTCGCCCAACGCGCAAAATGTTGACGTTTACATCGCTGTCGCCAATCCTTATGGCATCGGTATAGGTGTCGATTTTGCGACCATACTCGTTTTCAATTTGATAGCCTTCGAGGACTTGCCTGAATTTTTCCGAATCGGTGATATCTGGGTTGACCAGTGCATCACCTATAAAACGCAGTCGATCATTGCGCTCTTTTTGGTGGAACGGAATGTCGAGCAACACGAATTGCTCCAGCGCAGCCAGCATTTTAACCATGACCGGCGTGACCTGGCGTTTGAGCCCCGTCGCCTGCCTGGCCGACTCGTCCAGTTCCTGCAGTTTGACCTGCTGGGCCTTTATTTGTTTTTCCAGCTGCTGGTTATAAATTCGCAAGCCATCGATAATGCTCGTGGTTTCCCTGTATTGCGCGAGCAGCTTGTTGCGTTGTGCGTCGAGTTGATCGACACGGGCCTGCGATGCTTTTGCCGAGTCTGTTCGTACCTGATTAATCTGGTGGATTTTGTCCAGCGACTCGGCGTGAAGATTGCTGGCCCCTGTGCCACTAACCAGGGCCAATATCAACAGCATGACAATCATGCGGCCAGGTATTTTATCCATCCTTATCGCTCTTTTGTAAATCTAATCTGAATATAAGATGCTATAGTTAATGTTGTTTATATTAAATACAAGCTAGTTTATTGATATATATGTATATAAATGACTTGTTGAAGGGAAGTTATTAAGTAACCTGTTGAGTCGAGTGATTCAGATAACTACTAGTCGGGATCGATATATTCGACGACTTCCAGGTCAAATCCAGAGATAGCAAACTTTATCCGTGGACTCATTAACCGCATTTTCCTTACGTCCAGGTCTCTTAAAATCTGCGAGCCGGTACCCACGGTTGTATAGGCAGTGCCCGGCGCAACGACTCCCTTCTTCAAGGTCTGCGCCTGGGAGAGTGTTTCGCTTGCCCAGTCATCGTTGGCCAGGATAACAACGACACCGGCACCCTGCTGCTGAATCTTTTTTAACGAAGCGGGCAACGACCAGCTTTTTTTACCCTCAATTTCCGTACCCAGTAAATCCCGAAACGTATCGGCTCGACTGACGCGCACAAGTACAGGTTCATCCGGGTTAATTTCGCCCTTTATCAAGGCAAGGTGCAATTCATCTTTCAGTTCGCTTTGGTAGCTGACCATCCTGAATTCACCAAAGCGGGTGTTGAGTGTCTGCTCATCGACACGCGTAACAGTTTTCTCATGCAGGACCCGGTAATGGATAAGGTCGGCAATGGTGCCAATCTTGATGTCATGTTCAACGGCAAACCTTTCCAGGTCCGGTCTGCGCGCCATCGAACCATCGGGATTCATTATCTCGACAATAACCGAGGCCGGTTCAAACCCGGCAAGGCGGGTCAGGTCACACCCGGCTTCGGTGTGGCCGGCACGGCTTAATACGCCGCCTGCTTTGGCCATCAGGGGGAAAATATGGCCGGGCTGCACAATACTTTCAGCCGTGGCCTTTTTAGCGACTGCCGTCCGCACCGTATGCGCCCTGTCAGCCGCCGATATCCCGGTGGTCACGCCTTCTGCTGCTTCAATGGATACGGTAAAATTCGTGGATTGCGCTGTCTTGTTATCGTAAACCATCAAAGGCAGGCGCAATTGCTTGCAACGTTCCTCGGTCAAGGTTAAACAGATGAGGCCGCAGGCATAGCGAGCCATGAAATTGATATCCTGGGCGGTTACCTTTTCGGCTGCAATAATCAGGTCGCCTTCGTTTTCACGATCTTCGTCGTCCATCAGGATAACCATTTTCCCCTGACGGATATCTTCAAGAATTTCGGAAATAGTATTTAGCTTCATTCGTTCTTCATTAACCGGAAATTAGAAACCGGCTATTCTACACACATATTTTTGCGCTAGCGATAATCAAAGCAATACACGGGTTGAATTACATTGCTGTCCAGAAGGCAAATTAAACGAAAAAATTCAGTTAAAAACCATTTATTTAATGCCACTGTCCAGAGATTGACCAGGATCAAAACCACAACAAGAAAAACTTCAAAAACTGTGCTATTTATTAGATATGCTTTAAAGTTTCTCCCTGTTTGAGCGATTAAGGACAGGAAGTTTCTGAATTATATCGATTTTATAATGTCACATTTTTTGTAAACAAAATTAATATTGGCAGTTTTGGAAGGAGAACCACTCTTGTCAACAAAAAAAACCATCGCCAATAATATCAAGGCAATCCAGACGGGAATTTCACTGCTCGAAAATTTAACAGATTCTGAATACAATCACCTTGCCGATCCCTATTTCACTGCATCGCCAGGTAAACATTTCAGGCATATTCTCGATCATTACAACTGTTTTATTGATGGCCTCAAGGAACGTCATATCGATTACGATTCTCGTTGCCGGGTTTCACAAATTGAAACGGATATCCAATCGGCCATCAAGGCATCAAACCGCATAATCGACCAACTGAAAACCCTGGAATTTATACTCATCAATGAGCAAAAACATGCCGAGCGAACAATTCAGGTGACTAACTGTACCTCCGTCGAATCTGGCACCACGGCACCTGTTGAATCATCCCTGGAACGCGAATTGATTTTCCTGCACAGTCATACAACCCATCACTTCTCTATCATCGGTGCGATCCTGAAATTGCAGAACCACCGTGTAGACCCGGATTTTGGTGTGGCTCCTTCGACACTGGCCTACGAAGAGAAAGAGCAAAGTCAAAAACAATGTGCACCCTGACCTGGATAATAAAACAGGATGGTTATCAACTATTTTTTAATCGGGACGAACTAGGCACACGCCAACAGGCTCAACTCCCGTCCGTACACACCATTAATGGTATCAAGGTCATCTGCCCGATTGATTCTGACGCCGGCGGCACATGGATATCAACCAACCAGCATCGCCTTTCACTCGCCTTGCTCAATAAATATGAATGCAAAACCAGGGGTGACTCCTCAGGATTGACGAGTCGTGGCATCCTGGTCCGTGAACTTTCTTCATTGGTCGACCAGAAAGACGTAGCCGGCGCGCTCCGATCAATCAACCTGTCTGTATTCAAGGCTTTTGACATGATCGCTTTCGAGCCCGACCGCACACCGGTTCTAATGACATGGAACGGAATACAACTTGAACAAATACCCGAACCGCAAATGCCAATAACTTCTTCTTCCTATCAAACCCGGGAGGTAATTTCGGCACGGAAAAAATATTTTGAACGTTTTATGGTTGACCGAGAAGCATCGGAGCAAACCCTGGAAAGTTTCCACGCTAGCCACTCGCCCGATCGAGGTCCATATTCTGTTTGCATGCACCGTCAAGACGCACAGACAGTCAGTTTCTGCAAGATTGATGTAGCTGCCGGCAAGACTTCTTTTTCGTATACTGGCGGTTCCCTGTGCGAAAACAATCAGATGCAACAATTAAGGTTGCTTACCATGAAACATTTAAGTGTAATGTAGTCACGGACGCCCGGTTTTTTAGACGTCATTTTTGATTCCTGTTTCACTTACATGGCTATATTATATAACTTGCAAAGCTCTATAGGGACAATTGCATAATGCATGCACAAACAAACGAGTCGGACCTGAGTCACCCCTCGCTATCAATGCAGGCAGGACATTATCAAGTCAGGCTTGCCAACTCGTCCGCTGAAATAGAAGCCGCACAAGCATTACGCTACCAGGTGTTTTACCGTGAAAACAAGGGTATTGCCCACGAAGACATGATTCGCCTCGAGCGCGAAGTCGATGAATGGGACGACTGCGCACACCATATCATTGTCATCGATCAAAAAGCCGACAATGCCGTGGTCGGAACCCTGCGTTTAGTCAGCAACCTTAACCTGAATCCGGAACAGGGTTTTTATACCGAAAAGGCGTTTGATTTAACAAAATTAAGAAAAAAATACGACCGTATCCTGGAATTGAGCCGTTACTGTATCGAGCCGGGCGGCCGTAGTGGCACAATCCTGCTGCTGATCTGGAAATTTGCAATGAAGTTTATCATTGACAACAAGTACCAGCTGATGCTTGGTTGCGCCAGTTTTTCGGGCCTGGATATCAACCGGCATAAAGATATATTGATTTACCTTTACCGGAATAATCTTGCACCAGACAGCCTGCGGCCAATACCCATCGTGGACAATTCCGTGGCCATAGCCACCCTCCCCAATGAGCCGAAAAACGCTCAATGGGATAATGCCAAAAAAGCCGTCCCTACCCTGTTACGCGGTTACCTTAAACTTGGCGCAAAAATCAGTGATACCGCGATCATCGACAAACAGTTTAATACCGTCTTTGTATGTATCTATGTCGATGCAAAGAGCATGCTTACCGATAAACACACCCTGGTACCCAAGAATTAAGTGGTGCAATTGAATCGACCCTCCAGAACAAGGGCCACGGCTCGCCTGATTCTTTTAACTTTCTGGTGTATTTTCAATCCGGCCGTGTTTTATACCGCCAGGCTATTTAATTACAGGCACCTTGAAAAAATTCCCCGCTTCTTTCATCGCGGCGTCTGTAAAATATTGGGCCTCAATCCCAGGGTACGAGGAGAACTTTGCACCGACCGCCCTGTCCTTTATACCTGTAACCATATTTCCTACGCCGATATCTTTGTGCTTGGCGGCATCGTCCCCGGTTGTTTTATCGCAAAATCCGAGGTCGCTGGCTGGCCAGTACTCGGCAACCTTGCCCGCATCCAGAATACGCTTTTTTTTGAGCGCAAGGGCAAGCACGCTCACTCCCAGGTCAATGTCATGAAAGCCCACATGTCTGGCAGCGGCAATCTGATTTTATTTCCCGAAGGCACAAGCACGCCAGGCACCCATGTGGTTCCTTTCAAAAGCAGTTTATTTGGCGCCACCCATCTATCGGACGAAAGCCATGCGCTGATTCAACCAATTACCATTTCCTATACACGTTACCAGGGCGAGCCTATGGATCAGGCTACGCGCGAATATTACGCCTGGTACGGGACGACTCCTTTTAACCCGCATTTCTTTAATTTGCTGGGCATGCATTCAGCCGATGTAGAACTAATATTTCACCCACCGGTCAAATTAGTAGAGTTTGAATCACGCAAGCACTGCGCCGAGCATTGCTGGCAAGTGACCAGCGAGGCATTGAATCAAACACTTGAAAAATTGAATCTTGAGGAAAATGACAATGAAATCGTCGCACGGAGATCTGATGCACTGGATGCGTAGTATTTTACTCGTGACGTTTATGTTAACCACGACGAGCGCTTTAGCGGTGGATGAAATTTATACAGGTTTTTTCAGTAATAAGGCCATCAAAGGCTACGATACGGTTGCTTATTTCACCGAGAATAAACCGGTTAAAGGCAATAGCAAGTATGAATATTCCTGGAAGGGTGCAAACTGGCACTTCAGCTCGCAGGAAAACCTGGATCTTTTTAAAGCCAATCCGGAAAAATACGCGCCCCAATATGGTGGCTGGTGTGCTTACGCGGTAGCACAGGATACAACAGCCAGCATCGAACCGGATTTATTTACCATAGTCAACGATAAGCTCTATTTGAACTACAGCCGTAAAATTAACGAGAAGTGGCTGGCAAACCGGGACCAGTATATCATCGACGCCGATAAAAACTGGCCGGGCGTACTTAGCAAGTAACAGTTTTTCAACCCGATTATGCCAGCCTTCAGGCTGGCCCTTTCATTTCAACCCGGGTTACAGGGTTTGACAGTCGGTCTGGTATATTGCCGGTATGAAGATTCAGGGCTTATTTCATTCGAAGTTTGCGAGAGGTTTTATTTCTGCCATCGCCGGTTTCCTTGCATATGGCAGCTGGGCGTATTTTGTCAACCTTGATCATGGCACACATGCCGGCATCAAGGCCGGCTTTACCCAGGGGACCTATAGTTTCCTGCTGACGCTTATTTTGGCAGTGATCATGGAAAGCTTCTTTCATCGGTTTAGAAAACACAAAGCCCAATTCAGGATCACCTTTATTTTCACCTGCCTGATTTTGTATTTCAGCGCGTGGGGTATCAATTTTTTGCTGGGTACACCTGAGATTCTGTTGACCATATTACCAGGCAGCATTATCGGAACGATATACACTTTTTCATACACCCTGACACTGGCCAGGCTGCAACGTATTGATGCTTCGTGAGTCACCTGTTCCAGTTAATGCCGGAAATCATTCGATTTCAAGTTGTTGTGATAAAATCTGCTCGTATTCTCGAATACGAGTAACGTACCGGACCGGTTCGTTACCCCTGGCATAACCATAATAAAGATCCTTGTAATAACTTTTTTTACTCAGCAGCGGCAATACTTCTTTAAGATCGTGCCATTTGTTCGGATTTTTATTTTGTTTCACAGCCAGTTTTTGGGCATCCTTGACGTGCCCTAAACCGACATTGTATGCCGCCAGCGAAATCCAGGTTAAATCCGGCTCTTCGATAGTATCCCTGAAGCCATCCTTTAGCTTGGCCAGATACTTGGCCCCACCCATAATACTTTGTTCCGGGTTAAGCCTGTTGGTAACCTCCATAGCCTTTGCGGTTGGCAGGGTTAACATCATCATACCCCGGACACCGGTTTGACTCTTTGCCTTGGGGTTCCAGTGAGATTCCTGGTAAGACTGGGAGGCCAGCAATAGTTCAGACAGTTCATAAGTTTCCGCAGCCGTTTGGAACAGGGGTCGGTATTTTGTATAACGCTCTTCAATTCGCCGGATAAAAGCCGCGGTATCGACGTAATCAAAACCTTCAACATGGCCGAAATAGCGTTCCTTGATACCGGCATAACGTTCTGTTTTTTTAAATGAACTGAACCAGTCTAGTGCAACTTTTCTAAGGTCTGCGGCATCCTTGGGCAACACCCAGGCCAGGTCTTCTTTTTCACCCAGGTTGAACATCACCTTTAATTCGGGTAAATAACGCTGGTTGACCGCTACGATAGTTGAATCCATGACGGTGCATTGCCTTTCCCCTTTCCAGATATCTATCAGGATTTCTTCCGAATCCACTCCTTTGAGTTCTGCCCACTTGAGTTCGGTGTGTTGGGTCTTTAACTCGGCCAGGCGTTCGGCATAACTGGTGCCGGCAGAAACATCCAGTTCCACCTTGTACAGGTCTTTAATATTTTTTGGGGTGGGGCCGCCCCTGCGACAAACTACCTGTTGATTCACTTCCTGGTAGCGTGGACCGTATAGAAAGCGTTTTTTCCTTGCCTCGGTTACTGTAAGGCCACCCGATGCCAGGTCACCTTTACCCGCCTCCACAGCCATCAACAGCTCTTCTACGCTATGTTTAATAATAAAACGCGGGGTGACACCCAGGTGATCGGCAAATTCCTTGACTATTTCATATTCAGGTCCGGCTTCATTCCCGTCACGGTCGAGGAAATAGGTAGTGGGCATGTTTTGAGTGAGAATAACAAGTTCGCCTGAACGCTTGATTGAGTCCAGGGTACGCGTGCCTGTATTCAAGGGATGAATATAATCTCTGTATTTCAGTGCCACTCCGACTACAAGAAAAACGGTAATCAGAATCCATACATCAATTCTTATCCCCAATAATTTCTTCATCAAAAGCACTCCCCCCATGAGCCTTTATCTGACTGTATTAAAAATACTATGCCTTTGAAATTACCAAGAATAAGCAATTATTGCTATCTCATTCATTTAATAAAATTTGTTTCGCCCGGTTTATTTGTGCCGCAAGATAGTTACTCCCACCCCTGTCAGGGTGAAATTTTTGCATTAATCGCCGGTGGGCGCTGATGATATCATCGCGCGTTGCCGTTGAATCCAGGCCCAAAATCTCCCTGGCCTGATCGGCAGTCATTTCGTCAGGTGAAACACTACCGGGTGCCTCTTTATCGCCGTTTGACCGGTAGGTTTCAAAATCAAAGTTTTCAAAATAATCCTGGCCAAACCGGCTTTGGAGGTAGGTATTGAGTAATTCAAACGAATTCCTGTCTGCCTGAACTTCACGCATCAGTAATTTAAAATCATCAATTTCAAGCTCTGACAATGATCGATTAGCGAATTGGCCGGATGTCACAGTACCCGAAATTTCACCCGTATCATGATTCAATATCATCCTGAAATAGCGACTCTGCACCGATGAAGCTTGCCCGGGTGATGCCCTTGTTTGCGCTCGCCGTCCAATAAACATGGAGCGTAATGTTTTCAGAAATGGGAACAAACGGAAAATGATAGGCAGGTATTTGGGTCCCAGCGATAACAGGCCAGCCAGCAGCACAAATAACCAGTGCAGCCGCCCGGTTACAGCCATGACCAATAAAAAACAGACCACCCACACGATGAAGAGATAAATGGTAATACGGGTAAATTTTTGTGGGTTTTTTTGATACAACCAGCGCAATAGCAGGTAAATTGCCAAAACGGTCAATATCAGGGTAAGTAGTCTCACTCGGCGTCCCTGCGAGGTATGGAGCATTTGGATAGCACGTGTAAAAACCTATTTTTTCGCTTCAATTTGTTGCGTAAGATTTTCCAGTCCAGGATTCGAATTGCTTAATTTGAGCAAGGCCCTGGCACCACCTGCAGTATAGACCGCAACTGCCATTAATAACTCACGCAGTTTGCTGGCGCTACTGAGATCGAATCGGCAATATGCTCCGCCTGAAAGGCGCGCTATTTGTTTAAACCCATATTCGGCTGTCGGGTTCATACCTTCGTGGAAGACAAACACAGGGACAGAAAAAAGCCCAAGTTTCCCGGCCAAATGTGCCAGCACATCGACATCTTCTTCTATGCAATCACCGACGAAGGCAACCGCCTTGACGCCTGATTTTTTATACTCTGCAAGGGCGTGGCGTAACACGCGTTCAATCTGTGTCTGGCCGCCGATACAACGGACATCGCTCATTGCCTTGTGCAAACCCTTTGCGCTGTGCAACCACCGGCTGGCCTTGCATTCATTATATCCCCGGTAATAGCAAAGCTGTATTTGTAATGACCCTACAGATTCAGCAGCTTCAAACATCTGAGCCTGCAGGTGGCAGGCCATGTCCCAGGTTGGTTGGCGGCTAGCCGTCGCGTCAAGGGCAAAAATTAACCGACCCTTGTGTTTATTACTGGTTGTTTTGGCTAATTCCCTGGCTTTCCGGGTAAAGGACTGTATATCGCTACTGCTTGAGAGCACGGCAACAGATTTGTCTTTGGCTTCCTTGTTGTCAGTCATGATAGTGCTTTCCGGCTATTACAGTGAATACGCCAGGATGAAATCGTCCTTCGTTAAGTTGTTTTAAGTATAACTTCAATTTTGACTATGCCTGATTTTATAATCAAGGCGGATAAGGGAAATCATCTAAAAGCACGATTTCCCTCTGAATTGAATAAGACTGATGACTTTCTAGGTTAGTTCCGTACTGCCCATCAGGTAGAGATCTATTTCCCGTGCAGCACCGCGGCCTTCGTGAATACCCCAGACAACCAGTGACTGGCCACGCCGACAATCACCGGCGGCAAACAAACCGGGTACATTGGTCGCGTATTTTTCGTGTTCGGCCTTATAATTACTGCGGGGGTCAAATTCCAGTCCCTGGTTTTCGACAACGTAATGTTCCGGTCCAAGGAAACCCATTGCCAGCCAGTCCTTTCAGGTTACCTTGTTGGTCGCCGATAAATTCCTTGGTCAGGATCGAAAATGTGCGTGGATCTTCGCCAAACCTGGCCTTGGCTTCGGCGTGACCGTAATCGGTGCGTAAAATAACCGGCCATTCAGGCCAGGGATTATTATCCGACCTGTGCAATGGTGGCTTGTCAAGTAGCTCAAAATTCACCAGCGACTTGCAACCATGCCGCATCGAAGTGCCTATGCAATCGGTTCCGGTATCACCACCACCGATGACGATCACGTGTTTGTCTTTTGCCGAGATAAAATTGCCATCGTCCAGGTTCGAATCCAGGAAGCTTTTGGTGTGCGCCGTCAGGAATTCCATGGCGTAATGAATACCTTTCAATTCGCGGTTTTTTACCGGTAAATCACGCGGTTTTGTCGCGCCGGTGGCCAGTAACACTGCATCGTTATCGTTTTCAAGGTTTTGCAGTAATATAGAATTTTCGCCGGTTCCACCTATATCTGCTTTTGTAACGAAGCGAACACCTTCATCACGAAGCAACTGGATACGCCGTTCGACTACTTTTTTATCCAGTTTCATATTCGGAATGCCGTACATTAATAACCCGCCGATTCGATCAGCTCGTTCGTAAACAGTAACGCTATGGCCCGCCTGGTTTAACTGGGCGGCTGCCGCCAGCCCGGATGGACCTGAACCGACGATAGCAACACGTTTACCGGTGCGCACGGATGGTGGTTCTGGCTGGACCCAACCTTCCTCATGAGCACGGTCAATTATGGCATTCTCTATGTTCTTTATGGTTACCGGGGGATCAATAATACCCAGCACGCAGGCTCCCTCGCAGGGCGCAGGGCAAACCCGGCCAGTAAACTCGGGGAAATTATTGGTCTTGTGAAGGCGCTTGATGGCTGCCTCCCAATGGCCCTGGTAAACAAGGTCGTTCCATTCGGGAATCAGGTTGTCGACCGGGCACCCGGTTTCGGATTGACAAAAAGGCACTCCGCAATCCATACAACGGGAGCTTTGTTCGATCAAGTGTTTTTCATCGTGCTCGGTATACAGCTCGTTATAATCGGCTAACCTGATTAACGGATCGCGATAAGGCTCCGGATCACGCTCTACTTCTTTAAAACCTGTTACTTTTCCCATAATTCAAATACGCTTAAAATACTGTTAACTGGCAGAAACTGCTGACATTTCGGGTTCAGCGGGTATCTCTTTAGAAGTGCTTTGACGCCTTCTTTCCTCCAAAACACGTTTGTAATCGACCGGCATGACCTTGACAAATTTTTCCAGGGAGCTGGCCCAGTTGTCGAGGATGCGCTGCGCAACCCTTGACCCCGTATAACGGGAATGATTTTCTATCAGGGTTTTTAATTCGGCGGTATCCATATCCGATTCAACGGCTTCCAGTTCGACCATTTCCATGTTGCAGCGAGAAGAAAACTGTTCGTTTTCGTCAAAAACATAGGCAATACCGCCACTCATACCGGCAGCAAAATTACGGCCTGTTTTGCCCAGGATAACCGCCCGGCCACCGGTCATGTACTCGCAGCCATGATCACCGACGCCTTCGACCACTGCCGTTGCGCCACTGTTGCGAACGCAGAAACGCTCGGCCGCGACCCCGCGGAAATAGGCTTCACCGCTGGTTGCGCCGTACAGCACCACGTTGCCGATGATGATATTTTCCTCGGCTTTGAAAGTACTGGTTTTTGGCGGGTAAATTATCAACCGGCCACCACCCAGACCCTTACCGACATAGTCGTTCGCGTCTCCTTCAACTTCAATAGTCACGCCCTTGGCCAGGAACGCCCCCAGGCTTTGCCCGGCCGAGCCATCCAGTTTGATATGGATAGTATCTTCCGGGAGCAGGTCTTCGCCCCACTTTTTGGCAATTTCATTGGAAAGCATGGTGCCAACCACCCGGTTTACATTGTTAACGGGCAATTGCATCGCTACCCGTTCACCGCTCTCCAGGGCAGGCCTGGCAAGCTCGATAATGGTGTTATCGAGGGCCAGATCCAGTTGATGGTCCTGGTCAATCACACACCTTACCTGAACATCCGGGTGCGGCTTGCTGGCGGGGGTTAGAATAGGGCTGAAATCCAGTCCTTTGGACTTCCAGTGATCGATAGCCGGGTTCATTTCCAGAAGATCGCTACGACCAATGATTTCATCCATGGAACGAAAACCGAGTTGCGCCATTATTTCACGGGCTTCTTCGGCCACCATAAACATGAAATTAACCACACTTTCAGGCTTGCCGTTGAATTTGGCTCTTAATTCCGGATCCTGCGTGGCTATGCCCACGGGACATGTATTCAGGTGGCACTTGCGCATCATGATGCAACCCAGGGTGATCAGGGGCGCTGTTGCGAAACCGAACTCTTCGGCGCCAAGTAGTGCACCAATAACCACGTCACGACCGGTCTTCAATTGACCGTCGGTTTGCAATACGACACGGGAACGCAGGTCATTAATTACCAGGGTCTGGTGTGTTTCCGCCAGCCCCAGCTCCCAGGGTAATCCTGCGTGCTTGATCGAAGTGATCGGCGAGGCCCCGGTACCACCATCGTGACCGGCAATGACTATATGATCGGCTTTCGCCTTGGTGACCCCGGCGGCAATGGTACCGACACCGACCTCGGCAACCAGTTTGACGCTGATGCGCGCCTCCCGGTTGGCGTTTTTAAGGTCATGGATGAGCTGGGCCATATCTTCAATCGAGTAAATATCATGATGCGGTGGCGGACTGATCAGACCGACTCCGGGCGTGGAAAGGCGTATCCGGGCAATCATTTCATTAACCTTACCGCCGGGCAGTTCTCCTCCTTCGCCGGGTTTGGCGCCCTGGGATATTTTAATCTGCAACTCGTCCGCATTGGTTAAATACCAGGGGGTTACGCCGAAACGACCCGAGGCAACCTGCTTGATGGCAGATCGTCTGGAATCACCGTTTTCCATTGGCCGGTAACGTGCCGAATCCTCACCACCTTCGCCGGTATTGGATTTGCCACCGATACGGTTCATGGCGATAGCCAGCATTTCGTGGCTTTCAGGTGAAATTGACCCGAGACTCATCGCCCCGGTAGCAAATCTTTTAACAATTTCGCTGGCTGGTTCAACTTCTGAGAGAGGTAGGGGCTCATTAATACCTTGTTTAAAGGTCATCAAACCACGCAAGGTGCAGCGCCGGGTATTTTCCGTGTTCATTTTCTCGGCGTAGCGCCGGTAATCATCACGGCTGTTGGTACGAGTCGCCTTTTGTATCGTAGCGATCGACACGGGATCCCACATATGTGATTCACCCCTGGCTCGCCAATGCATTTCGCCACTATTTGTCAACGATGAACGGGCAGACCTGCGCTCTGGATAACCCAGGTTGTGGCGCCGCATGGCTTCCTGGGCCAGGACGTCAAAGCCAACGCCGCTAACACGACTGACCGAACCGGCGAAACAACGATCTATGACCTCGTCATTCAGGCCAACGGCTTCGAATATTTGCGCCCCCTTGTAGGATTGCAGCGTTGAAATGCCCATTTTGGCCATGACCTTGAGCATGCCTTTGAAAACACCCTTGCGGTAAGCTGCTACGACTGCGTCATCGCTTTTTGCAGCATCACCCGATACAAAACCATCACGACGCGCCTGCCAAAGCGCCTCGAAAGCAAGGTAAGGATTAATAGCATCGGCACCGTAACCGATTAGCAAACAATGATGGTGAACCTCGCGTGCTTCACCCGTTTCGACGATAATACCAATGCGGGTTCGCTCGTGACGCCTGATCAAGTGATGGTGTACGGCGCCTGTCGCCAGCAATGCGCTGACGGCGATACGATCCTGGTTAACATTACGGTCGGACAGGATAATCAAGGCATTGCCTTCAGCAATGGCCGCTGTTGCCTGTTCACAAATACGGTCGATTGCAACCATATAACCCGCGCTACCTTCCGATTTGGGATAGGTCATATCGATTACTTTGGAGCGCCACTTCGAACCTTTTAATGGCTTTTTATCGATATGTACAAAGGCCGCCAGTTCTTCATTGGCCAAAACCGGGTGTGGCAGGTACAAGCGATGCGCGTGTTCCGGGGTGACATCGAGCAAATTAGCCTCGGGGCCGATATAACAGGCCAGGGACATGACAACTTCTTCACGGATCGAATCAACCGCGGGATTGGTTACCTGC
>CAMYIF010000040.1 GCA_947258415.1 uncultured Pseudomonadales bacterium | reverse complement strand
TACGGCGCCCAGGTAATGGCCGTCGGTAAATACCATGGAGGCAGGCCCGTCCCATGGTTCCATTAATGCAGAGTTATATTGATAGAAATCCTTCTTGTACTGCTCCATTTCATCATCGTTCTGCCATGCCTCGGGGATCATCATCATCATTGCACCCTGCAACGATCGCCCGTTCATCAACATGAATTCCAGCACGTTATCGAAGCTGCCGGAATCCGACATGTCCGGTTCGATAACAGGGTACAACTCCTCGAGCTTATCCCCGAACAACTTGCTTTGCGCCACGCCCTGCCGGGTCATCATCCAGTTATAGTTACCCTGGCGGGTATTGATTTCCCCGTTATGACTCATAAAACGCATGGGCTGGGCGCGATCCCAGGACGGGAAAGTATTGGTACTGAATCGAGAGTGAACCATGGCCAGGTGGGAGCTGTAGTCCGGGTCCACGAGGTCAGGGAAGAACTTGTCCAGTTGGCCGGTCGTCAGCATACCTTTATAGATTATTACCTTGGTAGACAGACTGCAGTAGTAGAACATTTCACGCTGTCTCAGCATGTCCATGTTGCGTAATTGGTGCGTGGTTTTCTTGCGTAGCAGGTAGAGTTGTCGTTCCAGTGCGTCACCTGATACGCCGTTTGACGTGCCGACAAACAATTGTTCTATATGCGGTCGGGAGACTTCAGCCGTATGGCCTATATTCGCGCCTTCCGGATCAACCGGTAATGCACGCCAGCCCAGTAACGACAGGCCGGTTTCACTAATGACCTGGTTAACGGTATTTTTGCATAACTCACGTTCTGCTTCATCGGTTGGCAAGAATACATTACCGGCGGCATAGTGCCCTTTTTCGGGTAATGTAACACCCAGATCGCGCCGGGTTACTTTAGCCAGGAATTCATGGGGAAGAGTTGTTAAAATTCCAGCACCGTCGCCGGTATTATCCTCACATCCGCAACCACCCCGGTGCTCCATCTGGCGGAGTGCGTGCAGTGCATCACGAATAATTTTGTGGCTGGATTTACCCTTGATATTTGCAACGAACCCTACACCGCAACTGTCTTTTTCCTGTAACGGATCGTATAGCCCTTGCTTTTGCGGTAGACCGAAAGCCTTTTTAAGGTTCACATTCTTGACCACGCCTGAACTCCTTAATTTACTTCAAACAAAATATGTTTCTTATTGTTTTTACTGTGCTTCCCTCTTTCCCGCTATGGTGTTTCTGCCTGCCCCCTATTGACCTGTACCTGTCTCCAATTGTCCTAAAAATGCACGAAGATTAGCGTTAACAGCGCCTTTCCGCGTTTTTTGATTGGCGAGTCAAGTATAACTTTTTGACTAGCAAGACTAAAATTTAAACAATCCTGCTTCGTGTTTCAATCAATCAATTAGCTAACTACAAAATACAGTTAAATATCCAATTGATCAGTTTGCGACGGGGTACTGAACGATAGCAGCACACCTGGAAGGTTTCACCATCTCGGACGCCAACCGGCTTATGGAAATGCCCTGTAGTAGCCGGAAATCAAGGCCTTAGGTAATTAGATTAGCATAATGACGCTAAGCCTCCAATTAGGTGACCGTATGATGAAAATGGATTTTATGAATGCCCGAAAAGGCCTAACCCTGGTTTGCCTTCCGCTTCTGGCCTTCAACCGACTTTTGATTAGCCAGCTCTGCTGCCCTGGACTTTGCTAGCCTGGCTTGCAGGATATCCTCTTTGCTCAGGCCAATATGAGGACGGTTTTCATTGCGGGATAACCTGATTTGATGCTGGCGCTGAGCATATCGCTGCCGATCTTCATCACTTTTCTGGTCAAAGCAATACACACAGGAGACACCTTCCACGTATTTATCCGAGGATTTTTCTGCTTCCGAAATCGGGTGCCGGCAGGCATGGCACATATCATAACTGCCCACTTCCAGCTGGTGATTGACGGCGACACGATTGTCGAAGACAAAGCACTCACCGCGCCACATACTGTCCTGTTCGGGGATTTCTTCAAGGTATTTGAGGATGCCGCCCTTCAGGTGGTAAACCTGTTCGAACCCCTGATTAAGCATGTATGCACTGGCTTTTTCACAACGAATTCCGCCGGTACAAAACATGGCTACCTTTTTGTGGCGATTTTTATCAACCCGGGCTTGAACGTATTCGGGGAATTCCCTGAAGTTGGTCGTTTGCGGATCGACGGCACCTTCGAACGAACCGATAGCAACCTCGTAATCATTACGGGTATCAATCAGCAAAACCTCTGGGTCGGCAATCAATTTATTCCAGTCCTGCGGTTCAACGTAAGCCCCGACCTGGCAGTTCGGGTCGGTTCCGTCAACACCAAGTGTAACTATTTCCCTTTTCAGCTTGACCTTCATGCGATAAAAGGGATTTTCTTCGGTAAAGGATTCCTTGATTTCAAGACCGTCGAAGTGCACATCCTTTGTTAAAAACGATATTAGGCTGTCTATACCCTGGCGCGAACCGGCAATCGTGCCGTTGATACCCTCGTGGGCTAACAGCAGCGTTCCCTTGATATTTTGTCGCTTGCACTCCGAAAGAATACTCGAACGAAGCGGTTCAAGTTCATTTATGGTAACGAATTTATAAAGCGCGGCAACAACAGTTTCAGACATGATGATCCAGGTTAAAAAAATACACAGCCCGATGGAGGGGCGTGGATTCTAAACCAATCATGGTTAAAAATACAGGCTGGCCGTTAATTTTCTCCATGCCTCGCCTGCTTTATTTTGACCCTCCCCTGCAGGGAGGAGAATCGGGGGCATTTCCCTTTTCGGCCCATTCATCTATTGTGAATGTGTGCAGTGCCAGGGCATGTACGCCCGCTTTCAGTTCATCCGCGAGGACGCGGAAAACACTCTGGTGTCTGGCGACAGGGCGTTGATTCAAAAACTGATTGGAAACCAGGGTTACCTTGAAGTGGGTTTCCGAGTTTGCCGGCACGCTGTGACGATGACTTTCATTTAAAACCTGTAAATATTCGGGTAAGAAAGCCCTTGTTAGTTTCTTTTCTATGACCTGTTGAACACTCATTTTAATAAATCCGACCAATTCACCGGTTCCATTATAGCTGTTGCACCCGGGAATTGGTCAGATTTACCCCTCAAAAAACCTTAATGCCGGTAATGATGTTTATAGCCGTAGTACTTGTTATGCCGTGGACCGTGCGAGAAATGTCTCCAGTGATTATTAAAATGACGGCGATAATGTTTTTTATGATGCGCAAACCGGTGATGTTTTTTTGCGTGCTTGTAATGATGCGCAAACCGGTGATGTTTTCTTGCGTGCTTGTAATGATGCCCGTAATGTTTCTTGCTATGCTTGAAATGGTGCCTTGAAGCATGCGGATGATGCTTCTTTATATGCCTTCCAGCATAAGGTTTGTCATGGTGTTTCCGGTGTTTATCATAAGCATAGTCATGCCGGTAAGATGGATGGCCATCCCCGCGACTATCGTAATGATAAGCCAGAACTAATTTATCAGAACCCGCACTTGCATTCTGGCTAATTAAACCCGCGGCCAGAAAAGGCAATATAAACACTACTTTCTTATTCATGACATTATCCTCTGTTGATTAGATAACTAGAGAATAATGCCCCCTGCCTGAACAGAAACTGAATCGATGCAAATTATTATTGGCGGTAATGCCGAATCAGGTTATCTCAAGGCTGAACAAAACGACAGATTTTTGCCTGGCTTGACTAGTGCCTATTTAAGGAGTGAGTGATCAGGCGGTAAAAGCCTGGCCATCCAGATAGCCAGCTTATGGCGGATATTCTGGTTATCTTCCTGGTCCTTGGGTACAGGCTGGATCAATTTATCCATCACCAGCAGCGTATAGATGGCCTTCGCCTTGAAGTTAATATCATCCCTTGATTCAAAATCGGCAACGCCACGTTTTTTCAAGTACACGGACCCCACTCTGAGAGCTTCCTTGAATAAGGCGTTTTCATTTTTTATTTTCTTCATACTCACTCCGCAACTGTCTTTTCATTCCATTCAGAGTATCCAGAAGAAATTCAATTTCTGGCGAACTGCACAATAGAACCGATTAACACCAGCACCTTTACCAACTTTTGTATAAGCCATGATGCAACTGTTATTGAGACAAGATTCAAGGTAAAAGTGCCTGTAATTATTATACTTTTACCCGACATTTTGAATGCTTTGTTAAATTTTTTGATATTTTTTGATTGTGGCCAAAGTATGCTTTAATTATTATTCAAGGTATAAACCGGTTAACTCGCACATGCCAATTGTCATAATCCTGGTGATCAGAATATTTTATGACCGGGATTATATTTGGCAGGAGGAAAAATGAAAGCAAACAGGGATGGAGAGATCGGTCAGCCACCTCCTCGTTCATCCAGGCTTTTTCTCATGCAAAATCGCTGGTATTTCTCAACCAGGGAGGGCGCTGATATTGGCCCATTTAATAGCAGAGATGATGCCGATGCCGGGATTGAGGACTTCATACAGTTCGTGCTTTTAGCGAATACCCAGACCCTTAATAATTTCCTGAATACATTATCCTCGGGTAAATTGCGCTAGGATAAAATTTGGCGTGAGTCCTTCAAGCAGGGTTGGGGAGTGTTGATGTGCCTGCCAACCTGTTACGAAATTTATTTCTGAAAATTACAGTTTATTATCACTGGAATCCGACCAGTCCTTTAATTTTTTCAGGCCATCAAGCAGACGAATTTTTGGTGCCTCGCCCATGGCCTGGACAAGCAATTCCACGTTGGCGCAAGAATAGTGAATATCGCCAACCCTGGCGGGTAAAAAGTTCACCGGGATATCAGCACTGCAAACAGTCTTTACCGCTTCCGCCAATTCCGTAATTTTGATACCAGTACCCGTTCCTATATTGTAAACCGGTTGAGACGGATGCTTTAATTTTGAACAAAGAATCCTGGCAACGTCTTCCACATAGACAAAGTCACGCGTTTGCTGGCCATCGCCATAGATACCAATAGCTTCATGCTTGATCGCCCTGTCCATAAAGATAGAAATAACTCCGGAATAACTCGATGAAGGATCTTGCCGTGGTCCGTAGACATTGAAAAACCTGAAACCTTGCGCATTTATCCCATATAGTTCCGAATACAGGGAGGCGTATAACTCGTTTGTATATTTATCGACAGCGTACGGGGAAAGCAAATGTCCGGGAGCCTGGGCCTCCCTTATTGGCTGCTCTGTATCGGTGACACCGTAAACCGCCGAGCTTGAGGCGTAAACAAACCGGCCCTTGAAATTCTGTTCGCGCAGGACATTCAACACATTCATAAATCCGGCGCCATTTATACGGGTTGAACGCTCGGGATCTTCGACCGATCCCGGAACCGAGACCATGGCCGCAAGGTGTATTACCAGGTCACAATCCTTAGAGGTTTGGGTCAACAGGGTTTTATCTTCTATAGAGCCCTGAAAAAACTCCAGGTTTTCATTTTCAAGGCAAAGATTATTTAAATTTCCTGTGCTCAAATCGTCAAGGACCCGGATATAGTAATTCAGGCCAACTAGCCTTTCGACGACATGAGACCCAATGAACCCTGCGCCACCTGTTACCAATGCTAGAGGCATAATAAACCTTATCTATATATACGAGCGGTTAAAAATGCATTATATCCGAGCAATCAGGGAAGTGTTCGTTGAATATAAATTTATTTATGGAGAAAATTGTGGCACCCGTGCTGGACATCGGCCGGGGGTCTGGAAGATCGCCTGGCAGGGTTAAAGAATTTTTCCTTCAACCATTGGCCACTCTGCGATCCAGGGAACTGCGTCTATCTTGCTTGATTATTTGTCCACTCTGCAATGTCAGGGGAAATTCAATCTTACGTTCTTCATTGCGCCTGTCATTGTTGGATCTGATGATGTAGAGTCGCTGATTGGCTTCCTTGTCTGTTTTATCCCTCGAACTATGGCCGGATTCGGAAACGTAGTTTCTTGCAGCCACCGTAAAAACGTAAGCGGCTAAGAGTATGGCACCTACACCTAAAACTCCAAGAACCAAAAGCACGGTGTTCATTTTTTTATTCCTTTCTTATTATAGGGATTATAAAAACTAATATAATAATTGCCCTGAACTATACATCGCAATTTTTATACCAATATTTAATTATTCCAAGTAAACAATAAGTTACAGACCAGTGTTCATTTCCTTCTTTTAATTTGTAATATATTCTGACACTTATAACGGGTAATTATTTAACATTTCAAACGCTTTTTGTTAAACAAATATGTTGTTTGGGTTCACCAGTATTTGTTTCAACCTGCACGCAACGATCATCCCATAGCTCGATCATTCTAAAATCTTTAACATTGGTAACTTTTAACGGCGGAAATCCCTGTTCCTTGAGCCATTTTTCGACAAAAGGAATATATTCCGGCACGGACGCTCGTGCGGTGAAGATTCTTACCTCAACACCTTCCTTTATCCAGACGTTGACCCGCTTTACCATTGATTCGATGGGTTCGCCTATATGGGCAGGACCATACCAGCCATCGTAGCGAGCCAATGTGCCATCAAGGTCGACGCCAATCCAGCCTTTGTTCTTTTCCTTCCCTTGAAGAAACTCGCTATCTTTCTTTAAAAACCGCTTCCTTAAACTGACCATAACCACTAACGCGCACCTTTACCGAATAAAACGACTTCAACAGTCTGAATCAGGATAAGAAAATCCAGAAACAGGCTATGATTCTTTACATAATACAGGTCAAACTGTAACTTTTGCGCAGCGTCATTATCGCTGGCGCCGTATGGATAACAAAGCTGCGCCCAACCGGCGATACCTGGTTTTACCTGGTGACGTGCGTCATAATAGGGAATGATTGTACACAGCCTTTTCACGAACTGGGGTCTTTCCGGGCGTGGCCCGACAAAGCCCATGTCACCATTCAGGACATTGATAATCTGAGGCAGCTCGTCGATACGATACTGACGTATGAAATTACCTACCTTTGTTACCCTGGAATCATTTTTTTTGGCCCATACGGCCTTGCCTTCCTTTTCTGCATCGACACTCATACTGCGAAACTTGAACACATCAAACTCTTTGCCATTCAAACCCATGCGTTTCTGTCGATATATGATCGGTGCGCCAAGGCCGTCTTCAAGGTAAATTGCAATGACCGCGCCCAGCATCATCGGCCAGGTTCCCATAAGCAGAACCACGCTTGCACATATATCAAACAGGCGTTTGGTTACCAGGCGAATTATGCCGAACCTGAATCCGTCAGAAAAAACCATCCACCCGGGGGTAACAAATTCAAGCATTATTTTACCGATTTCCCGCTCGAAGAAACTGACCGTATCAACAACTTCAATACCATTGAGCTTGCAGGACAATAAATCATCAATCGGCAGGCTCCTGCGTCGATCATCAACGGCTACCAGTATTTCGTCAATCTGGTTATCGTAAGCATATTGGGAAATAGATCTGTCGAGATTAACGACCATGGTTGGATCAACGACATCATCTTCCCCTTCAACGTGAGCGAAACCCACGAAAATAAAGCCGCGTCGGTCAGAGTTTCGGCGCAGTCGATTTAAAACCATGTTGGCCCGGCGCCCTGAGCCGAAAACAAAGACTCTACGTTTCAAACGTTCCTGGTCGACCAGGCGAGAAAACGCTGAACGGGTAAGTAATGTAAAGCCGAAGGCAGACAGTGCTGTTAACGCAAGCGCTCCACGCCAAAGCAGCAGGTCGGGAAACAGGTAGAAAATAGCCGACATGGCTAGACTCATCGCGACAAATGCCCCGACGACCCTGATCAATTCACCACTGGAGCCTTCTCTCATGTGCGGCTGGTACAAGCCCATCGCCGCCATGCATATGGTCATGACCACCGAAAAGGTAAAAACTCGTGGCCAAAGCACTTCTATATGTGCTTCAACACCTGTGGGATCAACCAGTGCCCTGAAGTAAACACCCAGGAATACCGAGCACATATACAGCAGGAACTCAATGCTGGCCAACCAGATAAACGCGGTATGAATATGATGTTTAAATAAACGAACCGTACCCACTTAGATAAGCAACCTTTCAGACAATATTAATTTGTTTTCTGCTCTTGATGAAAAGACACAAAACCAATCAACTCTGTCATTGAAACATTGTTGTTGACATGCATTGTCTGCCCATAAAAAACCCCGAAGATGGTGCCAAATAATAGTAGCACAGACACACGATCAGGCCAGAAAGAACCTCAATTACTTTTTGATAAAGCTTTACTTTTCCGGTTTGTTTAAATGTAATCTACGACTACTATAATTCTATCAATCAGCTTTTTTTTTCAGGACTAATAAATGCAAGATTTAAAGGATTCCAGAATTGCCGTTATCGGTCTAGGTTACGTCGGCTTACCCCTCGCCGTTGAGTTTGGCAAGCATTATAAAACCACAGGATTTGACATTAATTTAAAAAGAATCAATGAATTGAATAATGGTATTGATAATACACTTGAAGTTGATTCGAACGAATTAGAATCCGCTACCAAATTGACCTTCAGCAATAATGCCGGCGATCTCGAGCAATGTAATGTTTATATCGTGACGGTACCCACGCCGATCGACGCGCACCAGCAACCAGACCTGAAGCCCCTGAAGTCTGCCAGCAAACTGGTAGGCTCGGTAATTAAAAAGGGTGATGTTGTTGTCTATGAATCGACCGTTTACCCGGGTGCTACCGAAGAGATTTGTATCCCCATCGTGGAAAGAGTCTCGGGACTGAAATTCAACAGGGATTTCTTTGCCGGCTACAGCCCGGAGCGGATCAATCCTGGCGACAAGGAACACCGTGTTACCAGTATTATGAAAGTAACATCGGGTTCGACACCTGAAGCAGCCACTTTTGTTGACCTGTTATACGCCAGCATCATTACTGCGGGCACCCACAAAGCCAGCAGTATCAAGGTAGCCGAAGCGGCAAAAGTGATCGAAAACACGCAAAGAGACCTCAACATTGCCCTGGTCAACGAACTGTCATTAATTTTCAACCGGCTGCGTATCGACACGCTTGAAGTACTCGAAGCGGCGGGTACCAAGTGGAATTTCCTGCCGTTCCGCCCCGGACTCGTCGGTGGTCACTGTATCAGCGTTGATCCCTATTACCTGACTCACAAGGCACAGGCGATCGGTTATCATCCGGAAATCATCCTCGCCGGGCGTCGAATTAATGATTCAATGGGTCCCTACGTCGCAGAACGGGTGGTCAAGTTGCTGACCAAACGAAAAATACACGTCGTTGGTGCAGAAATCCTGGTGCTAGGCCTGGCCTTTAAGGAAAACTGTCCCGATCTGCGTAATACTCGAATTATCGACGTTATCAGGGAATTTGATTCCTATCACGCCAATGTCAGTGTTTACGATCCCTGGGTAAAAGCTGACGAAGCGAAAAAGGCCTACGGAATCAACCTGATTAACGATCCGCAGCAAGATCACTACGACGCCATTATCCTGTGTGTCGGACATCGGCAATTCAAGGCACTGGGTGCCAGCGGTATAAAGGCATTGGGCAAGCAGAATTCGGTTTTATACGATGTGAAATGCATTTTACCCAAGGAAGATGTTTGCGAGCGCCTTTAACCTTTTAAGCTTCAATGCCTGAACATTCGGCTGGATATTGTTAGTTATTGATTTGCTACCCCTAACTATACATCAATCAAAGTCTGGCGATTAATTTCGGGTTTATTGCGCTTCTTGTTTAGAATATGCCGGATATTATCGATCACAGACCGCTGTTGATCGATTGTCATATTGGATGCAGATGGCAGGCACAGGCCGGTATCAAACAGGTAATCGCAATAACTCTTCTGCCCGTGGCTGAAATATTCACTGCCTTTAAACAGGGGCTGCCGATGCATCGGTTTCCACAGGTGACGTGCCTCGATATTGGCCTCGGCCAGGGCCTTGATCATCTGCGTGGGGGTTATTTTCGTTTTCGCCGGGTTCAAACTTAATGCCGTCAACCAGCGGTTGGAATAATCACCCTCTGGCTGGGGCATCCAGTCGATACAATCGTAACCGGACAATTGCTGGCAATAACGATCGAAAATAGCCCTGCGCGATTCTACCCTGTCATCCAGTACCTTTAACTGCCCGCGGCCAATGCCAGCAAGCACATTACTCATGCGGTAGTTGTATCCGATTTCGGAATGCTCATAATGTGGCGACGGGTCCCGGGCCTGCGTTGACAGGAATCGCGCCCGCTCGATCAGCTCGCCATCTTCGGAAATCAGCATGCCGCCACCGGAAGTGGTAATGATTTTATTACCATTAAAAGAAAACACACCCAGCTTGCCGAATGTCCCCGTGTGCCGCCCCTTGTACATGGCGCCCATGGATTCGGCCGCGTCTTCGATAACCGGCACACCATAGGCTTCACTGAGCGCCATGATGCTGTCCATATCGGCGCTCTGGCCGTACAAGTGCACTACCATGATCGCCTTCGGTTTACGGGACCCCTTGCAATATTCCTGCAATGCCTTTTCCAGTGCATCCGGTGACATATTCCAGGTATTGGGTTCGGAATCGATAAATACGGGTGTGGCACCCTGGTACAGAATGGGATTGGCGCTGGCAACGAAAGTAAAACTTGAGCAAAGCACGATATCACCCGGCCCAGTATCGAGTAATTTCAATGCCAGGTGAATTGCCGCCGTTCCGGAGTTTAGTGCAGCCGCGTGGCGGGCACCCACATAAGCCGCCAACTCTTTTTCAAAAGCGTCTACATTCGGGCCCAGGGGCGCAATCCAGTTGGTCTGGAACGCCTCCTCGACATACTGGCGCTCATGATCGCCCATATGCGGAATTGAAAGCTGGATACGCGGGGCAAGTTCATGCCGTAAATATATATCAACGGGCTTATTGTTGTTATCGACAACAGGGACCTGGTTAACCGTGTGTCGGTCCATCAGGGCCAGTATTTCCTCGTCAGACGCCCCTTGCCTGCCGACCACCGAGTCACTCGCTTTTAAATGTTCGAGCGTCTCATCAAGCTCTCTTCCGGATAATAACAGTCTGCGAATATCGCCGTCCGTAATCGTGCGCTGCAATGCGCCGTTCTCATCTACGTAAAGCAGGATCGACATGCTACTTTGGTCCAGCAATTCGAGTGCCTGTTTCAACGTATGCTTCCTGGTAACCTTTATCAGTTCAACTCTGTTCATTTACTCACACACCTGCCGGGCACACCCGCAATAGTAAATTTATCGGGGACATCTTTTGTAACCACTGCCCCGGCGCCAATCACCACGTCATCACCAATTTTCACACCGGGAAGAATAATGGCTCCGGCGCCAATCATGCAACCAGTTCCGATAATGACCCCGCCGCCCAGGGTGGTATTTGGCGCGATATGAGTAAAGGCGCCAACCCTGCAATCATGATCTACAACCGCACCGTGATTGATAATACAGCCCTCGTTGATTAATGCATCCGGCCCGATCACTGCTCTTGCGGCGATAAAACAACCGCGATCGGCAAAAGATGCCGGGGATACGCTCGAATCAGAATGCACCACTGTGAATGCTTGCTTGCCCTCTTCCAGTGCCATTTCGGCAAGCCGCTGCCTGGACCGGTTATCCCCCAGCGCCACATGAAAGTATTCGGGTAATTCCGGCCAGTTATCCAGCGGGTTTATCAAATATTTGCCCCATAATTTTTCACCTGCTCTCGCCGGATCCTGGTCTGTCATGATGATGCGGCAATCCGGTTGTCCTTTAACGACCGCATCTATAACCACCTTGGCGTGACCACCGGCACCAATAATCAGTAATTCAGTAGGCATTTAACTTTTCCAGGTCTTTGGTGGACAGGGACAAGCTTGTTAAACACTCGACAATACGCTGGCCCGCTTTGCCGTCACCGTATATGTTGCTAAAGGCTTGTCCTTTCATTTCTTTTGCCCGGGCAATAGCAGTGGTGATCCGGCTTTTTACTGGCGCTGCATCGACCACGTTGGCATTACGCTCCCGGCATTTCTGGCGGTCACCGATATTAATCACCGGCGTTCCCAGCGAAGCCGCCTCAATAATGCCACTGCTTGAATTTCCGGCCATAACCTGCGCGTTCGCTATCAGGGAAAGAAAGTCAATTCTGGGGACATGAACTACGCTTTTGATCAGTTGTCGCGAGCTATAATCCTCGGCCTGCCTGGCAATGGCAGCCCTGCCGGCATCGGCATTCGGCATAATTACCAGGACCTGCATAGCGCTTTCTATTGCCGCATCCAGCAGGGCCTGCATCTGATTCCTGGATTCGCTGGCCTGTTGTAGCACGGGATGAAATAAAATCAATAACAGCGGCTGCCCGGTATCCAGGTCATATTTAGGAAACAATATGGAAGGCTCCAATATTTTCGTCTGGTAAATGCTGTCCAGTCCAGGCGCACCGGTAACGAAAATATTTTCCGGGTGCTCGCCCATTCGAATCAATCGCTCGCGAGAGTTTTCAGTCGCCGTTAAATGATAATGAGCCATCTTGGATATCGCGTGCCGGACCGGCTCGTCAACGGTACCGGAACGCTCCCCGCCATGAATATGTACTATGTGGATATTGAGATGTAATGCGGCGATGGCGCCGGCCAGCATTTCACCCCGATCACCCAGCAGCAATAAAATTTGCGGCTGCAGTTCCTTAAGTGCCCGGGTAAAGCCAATTATCTGCTCACCCAGGGCAACGGCCATTTCAGCACCTGAATTCCCGGTTAAATCCACCGGAACCCTGGCGCCTATAGTCAACCCCGTTTCCTCGACTTCTCGCCAGGTCTCCCCGTATGCGGGCAACAGGTGCATACCCGTTACCAGCAGACTCAGGCTTAACTCCGGGTGTCGATGGATCGCCAATAACGTGCTTTGCATCAACCCGAAGTCCGCCCGCGTGCCGGTGACGTAACAGACTCTGCGCATCAGATCAGGTCCTGCCAGGTTAGTGCGGTGCCAGCCGAGAGGGCAGTCTTGAGACGACGCCCAACTACCTCGTCAATATGTTTAGGCGCGATGCCCGAACCGGGCCGTAACAACGCCAGGTCCTTTTCCATGATTGCCAGCCCGGCCGCCTTGTCGGTAGTCAGTGTGACGCTGCGCCGAACCAGGTCCCGTATTGGAAGTTCGTTTTCGGTTGGCGTTTTCTCCCCATTACCCAGGCAGGCTTCAACCTGGCGTATTTGCCGAATCATCAATTTCAGTTCTTCCGGCTCCAGGGATGCCTGGTGATCTGGACCGGGAAGACAGCGGTCCAGGGTAAAATGTTTTTCTATTACACTTGCGCCAATGGCGACCGCAGCCGCAGACACCAGAGTGCCTTCGGTGTGGTCCGAATAACCAACCGGCAATTCCATCTCCATGGCCATGGTCTGCATGGCCTTCAGGTTGACGTCTTCATTGCGGGCCGGGTAATTGGAGGTGCAATGCAGCAGGGTGAGCTTCTCTGGAAGGGGCTCGAAAAAGTTATGCTCTTTCCTGACCTTTTGAATAACTTCTACTGCTTCGCTTACTTCTTCCAGGTTGGCCATGCCTGTGGACAGGATCATCGGTTTATTGAATGTCGACAAGGCTTCGATAAAGGGTAAGTTTGTCAATTCTCCCGAGGGTACCTTAATCCTGGCCATACCCATTGACACCAGGAATTCGGCGGCTTCCAGATCAAACGGAGTGGACATAAATTCAATGCCGCAGTCCCGACAGTGTGCAATTATTTTAAGGTGCAGATTTTCCGACAACTCCAGGTTTTTAAGCATAGTGAATTGATCGGTATTCCCGGTTTGCTGCCTTTGATAGTCCGCGGCAGCGGCGCTTTTGGTAACCAGGTTTTCAGCCTTGAAGGTCTGGAACTTGACGGCATCCGCGCCCGCTTGCGCAGCCGTTTCCACCAGTCGCAGGGCCATCTGCTCCGAACCATTATGATTGACACCCGCTTCGGCTATGATAAAAACGGGCGATGTTTTACCTTGCTCAACCATAGTCATGCCCGATTACCATGCCGAGAGCCCGCCATCGACCATTAAATTCTGGCCAGTGATATAGCTGGCCGCCGGGGATGCCAAAAACAGTGCGGCATCGACTATTTCCTCGGCCAGGGCCATCCGGCCCATGGGAATACGCGCACTGTATTGTTTTTCAAAGACCTCATTTTGACCACTGGAAATCCCGCCCGGAGAGATAGTGTTAACCCGAATGCCGTCACGTGCCCAGATAGACGCCAGGTATTTTGTCAGTGAAATCACCCCTCCCTTGGAAGCCGAATAGACTGGAGGCGTATTAATCTGGCAGCCAAGATAATAGGAACCATCGTAAATACGCATATCCGGTGCCAGGGCCCCATAGATAGAAGCCGTTTGAACGATTGACCCTCCGCCGTTGTTTTTCATCACTTCTGCGCAATTCCTTGCCATTACATACAGGCCATCCAGGTTGACCGACATGACTTCACGCCAGGTTTCCATGGAATATTTTTCTGCCGGATCAAAGAACCGAATCAGGTCATTTGTCTTGGTCGCGGCATTGTTGAATAAAATGTCGATTTGGCCAAAATGCCCGGTAATATCTTCAACCGTTTTAACAATTGCTTTTTCTTCGGATAAATCACAATGACAGGTAATGACATTTGCCTTTCCGGGTAATGAAGCCTTGAGTTTATCCAGTCCCCCCTTGTCGACATCAACCATGGCAACAGAAGCACCATGTTCGGCTAATTGACGAACCAGGACCCGTCCGATAATTCCGGCGGCACCGGTTACCACGGCTACCTTGCCTTCCAGGCGAAGATAAGGGGAATCGTTATTCAAATTTATCTCCTGATAGCAATTCAATTTTCCTGGCGTTTAACATTTA
>CAMYIF010000039.1 GCA_947258415.1 uncultured Pseudomonadales bacterium | reverse complement strand
CAGCCACGAATAGCTCCTTCTGCCAGTTTCAGGTTCGGCTGGCTTACTACCCGGTCGATATCAAATATCTGCTGAACCCCCAGGCCATCGCACGATGCACAGGCCCCTGCAGGGTTGTTAAACGAAAACAGGCGGGGTTCAAGCTCGGAGATGCTATGGCCGCAAACCGGGCAGGCGAATAGCGAGGAAAACAGCAGTTCTTCCGGGAGTGTTTTGTCACCGGCGTCCATGGGCACGATTTTGGCCAATCCGTTGCTCAGGTTGAGGCAAGTTTCAAATGATTCTGCCAATCGAATATCGATCCCTTCTCGTACCTTGAACCTGTCAATGACAACTTCTATGGTGTGTTTTTTATTCTTGTCCAGTTCGGGCGCCTGGTCGAGTTCGGTGACAATACCGTCGATGCGTGCGCGGATAAAACCCTGGCTGGTCAGCTCGTAAATAAGGTGGGCATGTTCGCCTTTTCTTTCCTTGACGATGGGAGCAAGCAGCATCAGTTTGGCGTCTTTGGGTAAATTCAGTACCTGGTCGACCATTTGGCTGACCGCCTGGGCTTCGAGTTTATTGTTATGTTCCGGACAGCGCGGCTGACCGGCACGGGCAAAAAGCAGGCGCAGGTAATCATAAATTTCGGTTATCGTACCCACGGTTGAACGGGGATTGTGAGAGGTTGCCTTTTGCTCGATGGATATGGCCGGTGAGAGGCCTTCGATATGGTCCATATCGGGCTTCTCCATCATCGATAGAAATTGGCGGGCGTAGGTGGATAGTGACTCCACGTAACGGCGCTGGCCCTCGGCATAAATGGTATCAAAGGCTAACGAGGACTTGCCCGAGCCCGATAATCCGGTAATGACCACCAATTGATCGCGCGGTATATCCAGATTTATATTTTTCAAATTGTGGGTTCTGACTCCACGTAACTGAATCTTGTCCATATTTCACATTTGTCCGGGAAAGCCGTCCATTATAAAGCCACGAGGCTTTGAACTCTAATCGAATTGCCTGTCCTGTATTGTTTTTTAGCAGATTTATAATCATAGACTTAACAGTGCATCGAAAAATATCCCCTCCGAACCGGGCATTTTCGGGGCTGAGGACGCGCCAAAAAAATAGCCGTAGATCGAATTATTTGTTGGATACTATCGGGCTGTTTTATCTGCTACTATCTTGCTTTAATCACTTATCAATTTTTAAATTGCAATTAACGTGCAGCCTTGCTGGCGATAAAATTGTATAGAGTATTAACAGGAGTTGAATATGGCGCGCGGCGTTAACAAAGTAATTCTGATTGGAAATTGTGGTTCAGACCCAGAAACGCGCTATATGCCTTCCGGTGGAGCCGTAACCAATATTACCCTGGCAACCAGTGAAAGCTGGAAAGACAAGCAAAGTGGCCAGCAACAGGAGCGAACGGAGTGGCACCGAATCGTTTTCTTTAACCGCCTGGCAGAAATAGCCGGGGAATATTTGCGTAAAGGCTCCAAGGTTTATATCGAGGGGGCATTGCGAACCCGTCAATGGGAAAAAGATGGTGTCAAGCGATACACGACCGAGATCGTGGCTTCGGAAATGCAAATGCTGGACAGCCGTGGAGCAGATTCCGGTTATAGCCCGGGCCAGTCATCGGCGCCTGCAACCAAACCAAAATCGGCTACCCAGTCGGGACCTGCCAATGTCAAGAAAGGAATGGCGAGCGAGCCTGCCGGTTTTGATGATTTCGATGATGACATCCCTTTTTAGCGTAGCAAGTCATGAAGTTACTGGTAACGGGCTGCGAGGGGCAGGTTGGTGAGGCTGTTTGTTCTCTTGCCGCTACCGAAGGAATTGAGTGTAAGGGATTACCTCAAAAGAAGCTTGACGTTACCCGGGCTTCCAAAGTACATAATGTATTACGAAGAGCGAAACCGGATTATGTCATAAATGCTGCCGCGTTCTCGGACATTGAAGCGGCAGAATCTGAAACGGCTCAATGTTATACAGTCAATCGCGAGGGCGTGTTTTATTTGGCAAAATCATGTTCGCGCCTCGGCTTGCCATTAATCCACCTTTCCTCGTCTTATGTCTTTGATGGTGCCAAAGCGGCTCCATATGTAGAAGATGATGCATGCAATCCCCTTAACATTTATGGTCGAAGCAAGGTTCAGGGCGAGCATGCATTAAAATCGGTTCATGATAAATATATTATTTTGCGGGTCAATCCGGTATTCAGTGAATGGGGAGACAATTTTCTCAAGGACCTGCTGGCAGACAGTGTAATCAAACGCAAGGAGAAGTTTCCGGAAGATCAGCTATTTGCACCCACATCTGCCAGCGATATCGCCCGGGTCATTATTGCTGTCATTAGGCAGCTGGATTGCGATATCCAACCCTGGGGGACATATCACTACTCGAGTAGTACACCAACGAGCTGGTACGGATTTGCCCAAAGCATTATCGAGGAAGCGGGCCATTACAAACCTGTCACTTTGTCAGAATTGACACCCGTTGAATCAGAGAATTATGGATATAGTGCCAGTCGACCGCTAAATGCAGTATTGAATTGCACTCGAATCCTGGAAACTTTTGGCATACGCCAGCGCGACTGGTTACCGGAAGTTAAGCGGGTGGTCAGGTTGTGTTGTCAGGATTAAGCCAGCGCAATGTTGGTCGTTACTAATTGTTCGATCTGACTTGTCGATTTTCTGTCTTGATTCTTCAAACGATACTACAATTTACCTTTCGGTGTTAAATCCGTTAATTGCTGTAGAGTTAAACATATGGGCGATTTTTCTTTTTATGCGGGTTATAGTAAACAGAAAATAACAGCAATTGGGGCAAACCTGTCGACTTTCTGAACATCTTGTTATTTACAGAGTCCATCGGTCATCAAGTTTAATGATAGTTAAATGTTGTACGTTTAGTTTCGCGAAACGGTCGGCGGGTTTAAACTGATAAGACAATATAAAAATAATGATGCTACTGTGTCATAACAATACCCTGTTTACTTAACTAATTCGGGCTATAACAAATACTCATGGTGACAAAATTTCGTTCCGTCGTTTTTTTCCTGGTATTTAGCATCGCGACTATCGTGCATTCCTGCACATCATTGGTCGTTTCCCTTTTTCTACCCTACCCGCAGCGTTTTCGCTATGTTGTACTGCTCAATCATTTTGTAATCTGGTGGTTCCGGGTTGCCTGTGGCGTTCGGTACGAAATAGAAGGTCTGGATAATCTCCCGAAAGGGCGGCCGTTTGTTATTGTCTGCAACCACCAGAGCCAGTGGGAAACCTTTTATTTACAGACGGTGGTTGCACCACTTTGTACTGTATTAAAGAAAGAACTGTTGAAAATTCCTTTTTTTGGTTGGGCGTTGCAGCTTATCAAGCCGATTGCAATCGATCGTTCGCTGAAAACCAATGCCCTGAAACAAATTGTTTCCCAGGGTAAAGAGCGAATAGGCGAGGGTGTCAGCGTGCTTATTTTCCCTGAAGGTACGCGTGTTCATCCTAACGCGGAAAGCAAGTTTTCAAAGACCGGGGCTTTCCTCGCGGCGACTGCAGGTGTACCGATTGTACCTGTCGCTCATAATGCGGGAGAGCGTTGGCCTCCTAAAGGTATATTGAAAAATCCTGGAGTATTGAGATTGAAAATTGGCGCGGCTATCGAAGCGGAAGGTCGAACAACGGACGAGCTGCACCAGATCTCAACTGCGTGGATCGTTTCACAACGGGAAGTTATGAAAGACTAGCTTTGGTAATTGGTGGTTTTGTGGATTAATCCTGGTGTTTCTGGAATACCAGTGAAGCGTTGGTGCCGCCAAATCCAAAGCTGTTCGACATCATTAAGTTCAGGTCAACATTGTCTTCACGTTTAGTGATAATGGGAACGCCACCTGCTTCCGGGTCAATGTTGTTAACGTTGGCAGAGGCGGCAATAAACCGGTTCTCCATCATCAACAGGGAATAGATCGCCTCGTGTCCACCTGCTGCGCCCAGTGAATGGCCGGATAATGATTTGGTCGAAGTCAGTTTGGGGATGCTACTACCAAATACCTGTTTAACCGCGTTCAGTTCCTTGATGTCACCAACAGGCGTGCTGGTTCCGTGCGCGTTAATGTAATCGATTGGTCCCTTGGCTGTAGCCATCGCCTGCTGCATACAACGGACCGCGCCTTCTCCGGATGGTGCCACCATATCGTAGCCATCCGATGTTGCTCCGTAGCCAACGACTTCGGCATAAATTTTTGCCCCGCGTTTGAGTGCGTGTTCCCTTTCTTCAAGAACAAGCATTGCTCCGCCGCCCGCAATCACGAACCCGTCGCGATCCACGTCATAGGCGCGTGAAGCTTGCTCCGGAGTGTCATTATACCTGGTTGACAAGGCACCCATTGCGTCAAACTGCAGGCTTAATGTCCAGTGTTCTTCCTCGCCACCACCGGCAAAGATGATGTCCTGTTTGCCAAGCTGGATCAGCTCCATGGCATTGCCAATACAATGCGCGCTGGTTGAGCAGGCCGAGGTAATGGAGTAGTTAACGCCTTTTATCTGGAAGGGTGTTGCCAGGCAAGCAGATACTGTGCTGCCCATGCTTTTGGTGACACAGTATGGTCCAACACGCTTTACACCCCGGCTCGTTAGTGTTTCAGCTGCGGTAACAATTGCCGATGTGGAAGAACCGCCGGAGCCGGCAATCAAACCGGTACGGACGTTGGAAACCTGATCTTCGGTAAGACCTGCGTCCTCTATGCTCTGGCCCATGGCGATGTATGCAAAGGCTGCTGCATCACTCATAAAACGACGATGTCGGCGATCGATCATTGACTCTGTGTCAATATCAATACTGCCAGCTACGTGGCTGCGTAGCCCCAGCTCTTTATACTCTTCTTTAAAACGAATACCTGACCGGCCTTGCTTTAGTGATTCAAGTACTGTGTCTTTGTCATTCCCGAGACATGAAACTATACCGATTCCAGTTACAACTACGCGCCTCATAGATGGTCCTTAAAAACTATCCGTCGAAGTAAATAAGCCAACCCTCAGGTCATTGGCAGTGTAAATTTCCCTGCCATCAACAGCCAGACGACCGTCAGCCATGCCCAGGACAAGCTTGCGTGTGATGACACGCTTCAAATGAATATGATATGTTATTTTTTTTGCCGTTGGCAATATTTGGCCAGTGAATTTGACTTCGCCACAGCCCAGGGCTCTACCTTTCCCCGGGTTGCCTCGCCAACCCAGATAAAAACCTACGAGTTGCCACATGGCATCTAGACCGAGGCATCCCGGCATCACCGGGTCACCCGGAAAGTGGCATTCAAAAAACCATAAATCCGGGGTTATATCCAGTTCGGCAATAATTTCACCTTTCCCATGTAAACCGCCATCTTCAGTTATGGAGGTTATGCGATCAAGCATGAGCATATTAGGTATGGGAAGTTGGGCATTTCCCGGGCCAAACAGTTTGCCATGCCCACAATCCAGCAGTTCTTCTCTGTTATATGAGTTTTGTTGTTTTGTCATTCACTAGTCCATATTCTATTCTAATTATTGATTGATATTGTACGCAACTAACAATCTCAAAGCGAATAGAATTATCCAATTGAGATACTTGCAAAGCCCTTTTGCGAGGATAAAATGCTTTAGTTTTATTGACGTCCCGTTATTGAGTACCAGGATGTTGCAGTAAACAGGCCTTTATATTCAGCGCATCCATCAGGCTGAAATTTCTTGAACGACCTTCATCCAATATTTCACGCATTGTCAGAACAGTACTATCTTTATGGTTGCGCAAAATTGAGGCACCAATGACATAGGTTTTATACAGGTGATCCAGTTTCAGGGTAAGAATGACCGTGACACCAGCTTTAAGCAGTTTTTCCAGGGCCTCATCCCGGTTGTATTTTATTTGCAGATGGGCTTCTGAATAATTGGCAAGCACACAATCATAGGATTCTGAATCCTGGCTTAACTGGAGTTTCACTGGCAAATGTGTTGACAACCGGTGATGCGTTCGTTGTTCTTTATATTCCAGCGAAGATGATTGAGCATCGAGCAGAACCATCTGGTGGTTTCGGTAATACCCGGTTTTAGGTAGTACCGATTCTCGCACGTGTGTTTCAAGCATCACCATGCCGCGAACGTGGTGACGATTAACCAGGGTAATGGCATTACCGTTTCTGAATTGACCGCGGCTACCCAGTGATGCCTTGCTTGGGAAATTTAACTTGTACTCTTCGCCGGCTTTGCCGGGAAGCAGGATACAAAAGCTGTCTACTTGCGAGAACTCGTATTCCTTATCATCCGAGTGCAAGGTAATGAAGCATTTGCCTCTGGTACCGATAATGATCTCGAGTTGGTTTTGGGCGTGCATGATATGCCCGTTAATCTCGTATCCCAGGATAATCGTACGCATGGTCATGTTTGATTTAAATTCCGGGTAATAATCGATGCTTTCGCCGATCGGGAAATACGATACGATCTCTTTTATATGCGGTATAAGTTGAGCATTATTGTTCACGAAAGTATGCAACTTGGTCATTGGCAGCCCTTTTTAGACGAATATTCGGGATTTTTTGTATTGTCAGGTTATCGGCCATTTGCAGCAAACAATAAACATTATTCTTCAGCCGGTCGAAAGTAACCGGATCCTTCCTGTTTTAAGGGAGGATATAGACAAAAAAAAGACAAAAAAAACGGAAGGTGGGGGGCACCTTCCGAAAAAATCACACATAGGGGTATGTGTGGGAGGAGAAATGTCGTGCTCTATATGTGAATAATAGTAACACTACTTAAATATTGTGCAAAGCATAATCGCTAGGCTAAGCGTTGTCAACTTAATTTTATAACAATTTTTTGGTCGCATGATATATCGTAAGTCATTGAATTATATAAACAAGAGCTAAAAAAATAAAATAGTGTGTTTAAATGTAACATTTTAATATTTTTGTAACCTGTCCCAGGTAGCTTTTTCCAAATAAATTCAAATGATTAAGTATATGATAAAGGTTATAGATCGGGATGCGTTGATTGAAATCAGGCAATAGCGGGTTTTGTTCACAATAGGCCTGGTAAAAACATTCCGGAAAACTGCCGAATAAATGAGTCATTGCAATTTCTCCTTCTGCCCATCCCCAGCTACAGGCAGGGTCTATAAGTACCGGATCTCCGTCAACTTTGCAGTAGGTGTTACCATACCAAAGGTCACCGTGTAGCAAGCTGGCGGGCTGATAGGGGATTAATTCAGGAAGCTTTTCACAAAGCCGTTCGATATCCGCGGCAATATATGCGGGTAAGCGCAGGTTGTCCAAAGCAAGTTTGGCTTGATAAAGGATACGGTGTTCTGAAAAAAATCTGTACCCATCATCACAGATGGGGTTGGGTTGTGCCGTCAGTCCGCAGAAATTATCCATAATAAACCCGAAACTCGGGACTTGCTGCAAATGCATCGCTGCAAGGCTCCTGCCAAAATTTTCCCAGTAGTGGTTTGTTTTCTCCCCGGGCTTGATGTATTCCATGACGAGGAAATCCTGCGCCCGGTGGTAGATGTGCGGGGTTGTAATCGTTTTGGTTTCGGCGATTGCTCCCAACCCTGCCGCTTCTGCCTTAAAAAAATTTGCCGGGGGATGGCCATGGGCTTTAATGAAAATTTCTTTTTTGGATTCCGTAACGGCGTGGTAGCAATTACATATGCTGCCGCCATAAACAGGCTGGGACTGCTCTATCTTTCCCCATCCCTGGCGGGTTAACCATATGTCAACTGATTGAAGAGGATTCATTTTAAAAATCGGTGTTGCTGTACAGTGATGCTCCGTATAATACCGGCAAAAATCACATTTTGAGGTTTTGAGATTATATTATGCAAGTTTCAGTTAAATGGGTAGACGGTGTTCGTTTCCTTGGCGAATCCAGTACCGGGCATACAGTGACAATGGAAGGCCCGGAATCTCATGGTGGCAGGAATACGGGTATCCGCCCAATGGAGCTGCTGCTCCTGGGCCTGGGTGGCTGTACATCGTTTGACGTGATGAATATTTTAACCAAGTCTCGCCAGCAAGTGACCGATTGTGTGGCCAGCATTGATGCGGAGCGCGCAGATGCGGTCCCGGCCGTGTTCACGAAAATACACATTCACTTCGAAGTGAGCGGTTATAACCTGAAAGATGCCGCCGTTTCCAGGGCTGTTGGTCTGTCTGCTGAAAAATTTTGTTCTGCTTCAATCATGCTGGAAAAGGGCGGGGTTGAAATTACCCATGACTTTAACGTTGTCGATCTGGCAAATGCATAGAAGCGATTAATATGCCTATGGATATCGAGCAAATCAGGCGGGACTACCTGCATGGCGGATTACACCGGAAGGATTTAAACAACAATCCGATTGAGCAGCTTAATGTATGGTTGAAGCACGCTGTGGATGTCGACGCCACCGATCCGACGGCGATGACGGTTGCCACGGTATCGCCGGATGGCCAGCCTTCCCAGCGAATGGTTTTGCTAAAGCGTTGCGATGATCGCGGGCTGGTATTTTTCACTAACCTGGGAAGCCGAAAGGCCAGGGAAATAGCAGGGAACGCCAAGGTAAGTATTCATTTTGCCTGGCTGATGTTGGGAAGACAGGTAAAAATATGCGGTGTTGCCTCGCAATTGCCCTTAAAGGAAGTTCTCAAATACTTCCTTACCCGACCCAGGGAAAGCCAGCTAAGCGCCTGGGCTTCTCATCAAAGCCAGCCCGTATCTTCACGGCAGTTGCTGGAATCGGAGTTTGCCAATATGAAGACCAAATTTTCCAAAGGTGATATTCCCTTGCCATCATTCTGGGGTGGCTACCGGGTACGACCACACCAGATCGAGTTCTGGCAAGGTGGGGTAAACCGTCTTCACGACCGGTTTATCTATAATCGAATCGGCGATAGCAATGACTGGCAGATCGAAAGGCTAGCACCCTGATAAAAGGCTACTGGCTTGCTGATCGCAGATGCTAGCTATGCCGGACCATTAAAAGTAACCCCAGGGTCACCTTTAGAGATGATAGGTAGTTTTGGTCATTACTTTGGACATCAGGGTCATTGCTTTTTTCATCGGGAAAGGCAGTTCACAGCCACCGGCACGGGTTGCGTTAACCGCATGTATTTCTTCATCTTCTTTCATTTTCTCAAGGATGACCCTGGACTTTTGATCTTCAGGCGGCAATTGTTGCAGGTGGCTGTCCAGGTGTTTGCAAACCTGGCGCTCGGTTTCGGCGACAAATCCCAGGCTCCATTTATCTCCTGCCAGACCAGCCAGCGCCCCGACACCAAATGAGGCTGCATAAAACAGGGGATTTAAAATACTGGTATGGCTGTTCAGTTCATTGATGCGTAACTGGCACCAGGCCAGATGATCCACTTCCTCGTCGGCAGCCTGTTGCATTTCTTCGCGTACATCAGGTAACCGGGCCGTTAATGCCTGTCCCTGATAAAGTGCCTGGGCACAGACCTCCCCGGTATGGTTGATGCGCATTAATCCGGCTACATGTTTTGCCTGGTCCCTTTTTATCTCGGCATCAGCTATTTCACCGGATGGTGAGGGGCGAGTCGAATGCGAAGTTTTTCCGGCGACCGTTTTTAATGCCTGGTCGGCCTGAATGAGGATATTATCCAGGAGTGTATACGGGCGTTGTGAAGACATGATGCGAATAACTCTGAACCGGAAGATAATTTTACAATGACTTTCACCCTTATTGTACGTTAACCAGGTTGATGTCAACAAGCCGGAGCACAGGGATAGCTATGGAGATCTTCTGCTCGGGTACCGGGATTCGGCATTTCGGAACAAATATTCCTGGTTCGGCCTTTGATGCAGTTGAACTGGCCAACCAATGGTCATCAACTGTTGTCTGCCGTGGCAATTTAGGCTCTAATGACAACGCTTTTATTCAATCGCCATTGACTTCAGGGGATAAAAATGTGGCGTAAGGTCGTTTTCCTATTGATCGGTGCCTTGCTTGCTCTCAGCCTGATTCTGGTATCCCGTACCCTGATGTTTACCCATTCCCCGTTATCGAGTTTACCTGTCGAACTACCGGTCATCGGCGACGAGTCTGTCGATCACCTGGGCGAGGCCGTTCAAATAGCGACATTATCCCCGCAGGTGTCGGACGCAGCACAGCGCAGTCAATTCAGTGAATTTCATACTTTCCTGGCAACAACCTACCCGGCGATGCACGCCCGGATAAAAAAGGAAACGATAAACGAAAACTCGTTGCTCTACACCTGGAAGGGAAGTAATAAAGACAAGCTACCCGTGTTGTTATTGGCCCACCAGGATGTCGTGCCTGTCGAGCCTGGAACCGAGGGAGACTGGCAATACCCGCCATTTTCCGGCCGGGTAGCCGGTGGTTACATATGGGGCCGGGGTTCCTGGGATAACAAGGGTAACCTGCTGGCCATGATGGAAGCACTGGAGATGCTTATTGAATCCGGCTTCAGTCCCGAGCGGACCATAATGCTGGCATTCGGTCATGACGAGGAAACCGGGGGCCAGCAGGGTGCGAAAGCAATAGCCGAGCTGTTGAGGCAACGAGGGCAGCGGTTCGAGTTTATCCTGGATGAGGGCACCACACTGGCAAAGGGGTTTATTCCGGGAATTAAAGAGCCCGTAGCGATGATAGGAATCGCCGAGAAAGGTTACCTGACCCTGTCGCTAACGGTAGAATCCGAGGGCGGTCATTCATCTGTTCCGCCGCGAATAACCGCTATTGGTCGCTTGTCCAGCGCCTTGCATCGCTTGCAGGAACAAGGGTTGCCCAAACAATTAAGCGAGCCGGTGAGCGGCATGTTATCAGCCATCGGCCCCTCGTTGCCGTTTGCAAACCGGATGATCCTGGCCAACCTGTGGTTATTCAAACCACTGGTATTGCGCGCGCTGGAGCGGCAACCCTTTACCAATGCCTATATTCGCACCAGCCTTGCCCCCACGATGTTGTCCGCGGGGGTTAAGGAAAACCTTTTACCCCAATCGGCACGGGCCATTGTGAATTTCAGGGTGTTGCCCGGGCAGAACTCCGGGCAGGTTATTCAGCAGGTTGGGGCGATAATTGACGATGACGGGGTGACTGTTCGCCGGCAGGGCCCGTTGAGCGAGCCGTCCCGCATGTCAACTCTGGATTCTTTTGGTTACCGGCAACTGACCCTGGCGACCAGCCAGATTTTTCCGGGCGTGCTGCCCGTGCCCTCGCTGCTATTCGCGGCAACCGATTCCCGCCATTACGCGGCGCTTTCCGAACAGGTGTTTCGATTTACACCAATCACTATCGGTCCGGATGATCTTGCACGGTTACACGGAACAAACGAACGTATAGCTGTACAGGACTTTAAACGCGCCGTTCAATTTTATTTTCAACTGTTAAAGAACTCTGCAATTGTTAAGCAACAATAACCCGTGTATGTTTACCCGTTAATTTATCGGGGACGAGAGCCGGGCTTTATGCTAACCAATTTCCACAAGGCGCGGGTGTGTTAACGCACATCTGGTTTTTCTTTTTCCTGGTCGCTTTCGTTTCCAGCCTTTTTCAATGGCTGGTACAGGGGCAGGCGGATGCCTTTTCGGCTTTTATTGGTGCCGCGTTTGACATGTCCAAACTGGGCGTTGAAATTGCCCTTGGCCTGATCGGTGTTCTTTGTCTCTGGCTGGGACTATTCAAAATTGCAGAACGTGCCGGAATTATGAGTGTATTGGCAAGGCTGCTTGCGCCCCTGTTTCAGCGGTTAATGCCCGAAGTACCAAACGGGCATCCCGCGCTTGGCTCGGTCACAATGAATATGGGCGCCAATATGCTGGGAATGGACAATGCTGCTACACCCATGGGCCTTAAGGCCATGAAGGATCTGCAGTTGCTCAATCTTCAAAAAGACGTTGCCAGTAATGCCCAGATATTGTTCCTGGTATTAAACACTTCCTCGGTCACTTTGCTGCCGGTGACGATTTTTTTGTACCGTAGCCAACAAGGTGCGGCTGAGCCGGCGTCGGTATTTATCCCGATACTGCTGGCGACCACCGTATCGACAACGGTCGGCCTGATATCCGTTGCCTGGTTTCAGCGGCTGAAAATCCTGGACAAGGTGGTACTCGCTTATTTTGCCGCTTTCATTGTTTTGCTCTCTGCCTTTATGGTTTTTCTCGCCGGTCTGCCTTCGACACAGCTGGCTAATACTTCGACGCAACTGGGTAATGCGACACTGGTTGTCGTCATCATGCTGTTTTTAGGTATTGGCTACTGGCAAAAAGTAGACGTGTACGATGCTTTTATCGAGGGCGCCAAGCAAGGGTTCCAGGTGGCCATTCACATTATTCCCTACCTGGTCGCCATGCTGGTAGCCATTGGCGTGCTGCGCAGTAGCGGCGCGCTTGACGGTTTATTGTTTGCACTCAAAGCAATCGTGGAAGCCCTGGGTTGGAATTCAGATTTTGTTGCCGCCATGCCAACCGCGTTTATGAAACCCCTAAGCGGTAGTGGTGCGCGTGCCATGATGCTGGAGACCATGAACAGTTATGGCGTTGATTCATTTCCAGCGCTGGTATCTGCAACTATCCAGGGCAGTACGGAAACCACGTTTTACGTGTTGGCCGTGTATTTTGGCAGTGTCGGTATCAGGAAGGTAAGGCATGCCATCACCTGTGGTCTGCTGGCCGATTTTGCCGGAATTATCACCGCAATTGTTGTCTCGTACTGGTTTTTTTATTGACCAATTTTCCTGTTGACAAAACAGGGGGCTGTGAATAGTTTGTCTCAAATACAGGATTACTGGAGATTCGAATATGCCTGAAACGCTATTTTCAAAAATTATCAAGGGTGAAATTGAAGCCGATATTGTTTACCAGGATGATCAGTGCCTGGCGTTTAAAGACCTTTACCCGAAGGCACCCCTCCACGTCCTGGTTGTGCCAAAAAAAACAATTGCCATGCTGGCTGATACGACTGAGCAGGACAAGCCGCTATTGGGTCACCTGTTATCAGTAGGTACGAAGATTGCCAAGGATGCCGGTTATGCCGATGCTTTCAGGGTGGTTATAAATAACGGTGCCGGGGGTGGGCAATCGGTGTTTCATTTGCACCTGCATATCCTGGGTGGGCGCAACGTGAAGTGGGCGGCAATAGAATAGCCTTGTAATTTCGAGCGCCTGGTTATTATGAAAAGGTTTACGGTTTAGTTAACAGCGATCTGATCTTTTTCCCTGGCTATGGCCCGGTAGCCAATATCGGTACGGTAATAAACATTATCCCAGGTTATTTTTTTAGCGAGGTTGTAAGCGCGTTCCTGTGCTTTTGATACCGTCGATCCCAGGGCGGTTACACATAAAACTCGCCCGCCGCTGGTAACCACATGCCCATCTTTACGGGCAGTGCCGGCATGAAACACTTTCTCGCCTTCTGCTTCCTGGTTGGGCAGCCCGGAAATAATATCACCCTTGTTATAGGCTTCCGGGTACCCGCCCGAGGCGAGTACAACACCGACGGCGGCACGGTCATCGTACTGGGCGTCAACTGTATCCAGTTTGCCGTCAATGGCCGCCTGGCAGAGTTCGACCAGGTCGGATTTCAGGCGCAACATGATAGGTTGGGTTTCGGGATCACCAAAACGGCAATTATATTCGAGTACTTTGATACTTCCATCGGCTGAGATCATTAGGCCCGCATAAAGAAAGCCGGTGTAGTCATTGCCTTCGGCAGCCATACCCTCGACTGTTGGCTGAATTACCTTTTGCATGGCCGCAGCGTGTATTTGTGGTGTTACTACCGGGGCCGGGGAGTAGGCACCCATGCCTCCGGTGTTAGGACCCAGGTCGCCGTTGTCGCGGGCCTTGTGGTCCTGGGATGTTGCCAGCGGCAGAATGTTTTTGCCGTCGACCATAACGATAAAGCTGGCCTCTTCACCGATCAGGAATTCTTCAATGACGACCCGGTGTCCTGCTTCGCCAAAGGCATTACCGGCAAGCATATCCTTAACAGCGGTAATAGCTTCATGTTCGTCCTGGGCCAGAATCACACCCTTGCCGGCTGCCAGGCCATCGGCCTTGATCACGATCGGAGTACCCTGTGACTTGATATAGGCAATCGCGGGCTCAATTTCGGTAAAATTTCTGTAGGCCGCCGTGGGAATATTGTGGCGGGCGAGGAAATCCTTGGTAAATGCTTTCGAACCTTCGAGTTGAGAAGCGCCTTTGGACGGGCCAAAACAGCGCAGTCCCCGGGCCTGGAAGTAATCGACAACCCCAGCTACCAGGGGCGCTTCCGGACCGACAATCGTCAGGCCCACCCTGTTATTTTTGGCAAAGTCGGTGAGCGCAGCAAAATCCATACTGTCAATGGCTACGTTCTCGACTTTATTTTCCAAAGCCGTGCCGGCATTTCCGGGCGCCACATAAACGGTCTCAACCTGATTCGATTGCGCGGCTTTCCACGCCAGGGCATGTTCCCGACCGCCACTACCTATTACCAGTATATTCATTCTATCTGCTCATCATAGTTGATATTTCAGTCTGTACCGCTGTTTGCGGAAACAGCATGCCATTAATGCCTGAAGTGTCTCATCCCTGTAAAGACCATGGCCATCCCGTGTTCGTTGGCGGCCGCTATGACTTCCTGGTCGCGCATGGAGCCGCCTGGCTGGATTACTGCTGTTATACCCGCCGCCGCCGCGGCATCGATACCATCCCTGAACGGGAAGAAGGCGTCGGAGGACATAACCGAACCGGAAACTTCGAGCCCTTCATCGGCGGCCTTTATGCCGGCAATTTTTGCGCTGTAGACCCGGCTCATCTGCCCGGCGCCAATACCTATGGTGCGACCATTTCGGGCGTATACAATGGCATTTGATTTGACAAATTTAGCCACTTCCCAGGCAAACAGCAGGTCGGAAATTTCCTGTTCTGTGGGTGCGCGGTCGGTGACCATTTTCAGGTCTTTCTCGTTGACCATACCGATGTCGGTATCCTGTATCAGCAAGCCGCCATTAACACGCTTGTAGTCCAGGCTGGGGGAACGAACGGGTGCCCACTGGCCGCAGGCAAGTACCCGGACATTGGGTTTTTTAGCA
>CAMYIF010000038.1 GCA_947258415.1 uncultured Pseudomonadales bacterium | reverse complement strand
GGGTAGCACCCCTCGGCAGGCAACAGTTTTGATCACCCCAGGTATAAAATGGTATCTGGTTATGCTGCTCGAACAACCGGGTGGCCCGCAATAGTTCAAATACCTGCGCGTGTTGTGACCTGGCTTCCAGGTACTGTTTCGAACCCGGCTCTATACGATTGTCAACGGGGTCTCGCAGGGTTTCAACGCGGGTCAGGAATTGCAGGTTGGCAGTCGCTAATTCAAAGGGACCGCCGGTCACTTCAAGGTGTAGCCAGCTACGGGCGTTGCGACCCTCACTTATCCGATAATCGACCAGCATGGCGTGACGGCGTAATGAAATACGTTTGCGTGCCGTGTTCAGGTAAGCTTCCGTGGCGACCGCGTCCTGCCAGTAGCTGAGTGTGTCGCCCACATAGGCGACAAGTTCCACGAGTGTTACCCCGAGGTCAGCTGCGTTACGACTTTTCCAGTCGGGTAGCAAATAACTCATACGGTCAAGGACCAGTTGCCGGAAGCTGGCGTAATCCCTTGCCAGGTAATTTATATCGGGTTCACTGGCAGGCTCTTTGGTACAGCTATTAATGACCTGGCAATCAAAATCGCTGGGGCATTCCACCTTGAAGGAAAAAGTAATTTCCACCAGTTGCGGGTCAAATCCTGCAGGTGCAACGGGCGGGGTCGCCGAGCCCTCGTGCAGGGACAGGCAGTAGTCAGAATAATCCCCATCAGTATTGGTACGGATAACAAGTACATTGGCGGCGTCGGGAAGCGAAGATAAAAGGGTTATTTCAGCGGCGTTTAAAACTGTAGCGGGCAGGTTGTCGGCCGCTGCCACCCATTCTATCCAGGGATCGCGAACGCGCTCACCGCCGGTAATACTGACGTTTTCCCTGTTCCATCCGCCAGGCACAGGTTTCAGCAAATGCAGCATCAGTGTGCGTTGACGAGGGCTGCCCGTCGGGGCGTCCTGATCCAGCACTTCGAGGTAATCAATCCCGTTAAGTGTCGGGTGTGCAGCAACAGCATTGCGGCGATTTTCCTGGCAGCAGTGATAAATCATTATTACATTCCTTGCCTGAAGGTTGCCTGTTGCCGGGACTGGCTGCGGCGAACAATATAAATCACTGCTACGTGCAGGGCAGCATCGACGGCTTCTATAGTGACTGATTCGACAATAATCAGGCTGCCCAGCCATTGCTGCAAGGCACCCTGGACCAGCATTTGCGTCGTCGTAGCCAGTTCCGGGCTATTACCGGCAAATAAAAGCTGCTGCATGCCGCTGCCAAAATCCGGGCGCATCACGCGCTCGCCCGGTGCTGTGAAAAGCAGTTGCTCGATTAGTCCCTTTATATACTCATCGTTTTCTTCGTCACGGCGCGCTTCACGGCTGCGGCCACGACCATCGATTTGATAAGGGAAAGACAAGTCCATCTATTCACTCCACGCCACTATTCAATTACGTCTTTTTACAGATTGATTACCGGTTTCACTTTTTTAACTTTTCCATTTGCAAGCAAGCTAATCCTGTCAGGTTGCCAGTACGCGCACCTGGGCCACCGTGGGCAACATGGGTGTCCCGTTAGGTGTACATACAGACTGGCTGTCCATTAATACCAGTGGCTGGCCGCCGGAAAATACCCGGGTGGCTGACACCGTCCATTGGCCGGTCACGCAGGGCAGCGGATTTCCGCCGGTGGTAAACGGGCAACCGGCAACTACGTAAGGCGCACTCATTGACACCGTGGGCTGACCGCTGACCAGCACGCGCGGGTTTGGCACGGTAGGCTGGGCCTGGCCCCCGTGGGTGCACATAACCGTAGCGCCGACATGTAACAGGGGACCCGGCATTTACACCACCGTTAACGCGCCGCTGTTAATATCAACACTGGGACCGACCATATTCAGCATGGCACCCTTGCCATTCTGGATATAAATCCCGGTGTCGTTAACAATCAGCGAAGCGCCCGTTGTTGTTTTAATCATGATCCCGCCCGTCGGTCCCGGCATATCCGAAATAGTGATGCCGTTTTGTAGCGGTGTCTGCAAGGTTATCGCCGGGGTCACCGGGGGCGTCAACAGCGCCATGGCAGGAATTTCAGCCGCGCTCCCCCAAAAACAGCCCACCCAGATCGGATACTCGGGATCACCCTGTTCAAACTCCACCCATACCCCGGAACCGATAACGGGCAGGGCGAACATCCCATTTTGAATCCCGGCAATGGGTACGCAGGGCATAGCCCAGGTCGCCGGTACCAATCCGCTGACATCGGGAACCTGAACCTGCAGTCGCCCTGTTTGCAACGGGTCCACATTGTTTAACACCATGCCGCGGTACTTGCCGTAAAACCTGGTCGTCATGCCGGCACCCTCGGGGTTAAGGAAACCAGGCCGTTCCGGGTCAGTTCGAAACGTTGCTTGAACTCACCGGCTTTCAACGTATTGGTAACACTCTTTACAAAATACAAGCCATCGTAGGCCAGACCGGCACCCCTTACCCCGACCAGTTGCCGTGCTTTCAGCAAACGCCCGTAACGTAATACATCAAGACTGCCGGAGGCCGTCACGGAGTCCTGTGATTTGGCCGCTTCAGCCAGGCCTTTCGATAGTGCCTTGGGCGGCGTCATTTTGGCGGTGTCTTTCAATACCTTGATATTGCTGAGGCTGGTTGGAATGGCCGCCAGCGGTGGCTGCAACGGGTTCAGGTCCGGGATTGGCAACGGAATGGGAACACGGGTCTGTTGATTCTGGATCAGCACAATGGGCAAGACTCCGTTGGTGGGATCAAAACTGAAATTGAGCGATTCCACATTGGTATGTGGTCCCATGTCGACACTGAGGGCCGGTTGCGGGACGCCAACTTTTATTTCCGGGCCAAAGTAGGCAATGTTAGTGCCGGGTGCAGGCCCCGGTTCTATATAAAAAACGTGACCAACTTCTGTCGCCAGTTGATTGATGTAGGCCAGATCCGTGCCTTGTTGCGCCGGTATTTTGTCGACCGGAATCGGTATGTCGAGAAAAATCTCCGGAATCGGCAGGGGAATGATGCCGAAAGCAGCATACTTGGCGCAGATTAATGCAACCCTGGCGGCTATTGGCATAGCCGGGAAGGGAATTCCGTCAAATGCCTGGGAATCCATAACCCGGGTCAGGTCATCACCGGTTACGTTGACGGTGCCCGGTTTGCCGTCTTGCCCGGGTTGCACCTGCACATTGGTCATTATTCCGTCAAAAAGTGGTGCTGGCATACCATTAATGGTGACAATAAGGAGGACCCGCAACGGCGGTGTGGCAACACTGCTACTCAGGGCCGGGGTCACCAGGAAAATGGTATTCAGCTCGGACGAACTGTTAAACGCAAATTCCAGTTGAAAACCGCTGGTTGCCCCGGCAGAGTTGGTGACCGTGACGCTTTGCAGTGCTTCGACCACCAGTCGCGGTGCGGGAACCGGGACCACCGGTCCCATCAGCAGTGTCAATTGAATATTACCCTGGATCATAATTCCTCCGCCGGTTCCGGAATGCCTTCCGGCAGGGTGATGCGCAACGGACGACCGTTTTCTTCGGTCAAATCAGAAGGGTTCATCGCACCGTTGGCGTCGCACAGGCGCCAGTAAAGTTCAGGGTCGAAGAAGTATTTTGCGGCGATATTATCAAGCCGGTCATTTTCTTCGACACGATGTTCCTGGAGCGTGGTAAAGTTTTCCGGTTGGGGAATAAAACGCCGCTTGACGTAGCGAACCGGCAGGCCATCAGCCCGGGTCCATTCGCCGGTTTCCAGGCCAGCGTAGCGGCTATTGACTGCAAAGGCCGGTTGTTGCAGTCCGCTGTTCTGTAAAAATGCCTTGACTGGATCACTCATTCCGTTATCCCTGCATGTTGCCTAAAAAGGCAATGAACTGATACCTATGCCATTCAATGATGCACTGCCTGCCCTGGCAGCAAGCCGCTCCTTGTTCTGCAAATAACTCATGAACAGGCTGCCGCCTTTATGATTAAAACCAAGGTCGTTTATATTAAGTACCTTCATTGAAAGATTAACCTTGGCACGAATCGGGTTTAGCTGCGTATCAAACGCCTCCTCGGTAATACTGAAAGAGGTAACGCTGACCGGAACAACACGGTTTTTACTCCACACAAATAACGCCATCGGCGATTCCATCGGTGCTATTTCCAGGGTGCCTGCGGAGGCAAGCCTGTTATTATTGTTGAGTTGTTCACTGCCGGGGTTGATCAGCGATTCCAGTATCGCCAGCTGTGGTTGCACACCGTTCTCGACAACGTCCCTGTTCTGGTCGGGAAACTCCAGTTGATCGGCGGCGTCGATTTCGACTTCAATTTTTAACGTTTCTTCAGCCGGGCCCGTGAAGCGCAGGGCTTCACCCTGACCGCCTTCACCGAAATTGCGGGGTTCATAAGTCCGGCTCAAATTATCCGAATTATATTGCAGGGTAATGACGGTCAGGGTCCGTCCGCTTTTGGCATCAACCAGCACGATGCCGCCTTTAACGATTCTTGGTGAATTCGGGAATGTTGCCATGGTTTATTTATTCCTGTTACCGGGGAGTTATTTTTAACGACCAGCGATTCAGCTTGCCCCTGTCGAGGCCGGCCAGGTCTGATACCTCCAGCCGCCAATCCCCGTTGATCGATTCGCCGCGTAATACCTCTAAATTACTGGTGTTTGCCAGCGTGAACGTTTTAATAATGTTGTCTTCCGAGCCACCCGAGCGGTTACGAAGAAATACACGCGTGTCGTCAGGGGAGACCAGTGCGACCACCAGATCGCCGACATAGGTATGCGTAATATCAAGATCGACTTCAATGCGGTCGAGTTCACCCGTTGCCGATACGGCAAGGGTTCGCTCTATACCGGCTGGCTCGTTGTCCGGAATGATCGTACCCGGGCTTTCCTCAACGAACACCGAGTTATCGGCCTTGCCAGTAATCTCAAGCGACCAGCTTTTTAAACGGCCGCGGTCAAACGCCGCCAGGTCCTGCACCCGCAGCACCCAGTCGCCCGTGACCGTCTCACCGGACAGGGCGAGCAGGCCGAGTACCGATTGCCGGTCAATCGTTAACCTAAGGTCATTGGCGCTGCCACCGTTACGATCATGCAATAATACCTGTGACCCGGACGGCGATATCAGGGTAACTCGCAGATCGCCGATATAGGTATGGCTGATATCGATGCCAACCTTGATGGTGTCGAGATTAAACGTATCGTTGCAGCTGATTTTGTCCTTGATACCATTCACATTGTTGTCAGGAATGCTCCTGTTGGGTGAAGAACTGCCCTGGAAAGTCATGTTTCCTGCCGGTTGGCTCCTGCTCAATGCTTCTGCGACCGCGGCTTCGGCATCGACCCGACCATGACCAAACCAGGGGCTCCAGGAACCATCGGCATCGCCATTATCAACGAACTGCCCGCTGTTGAAAGGTGCCACGGGAGAGACATCCCAGCTGGTATCGGCATCGAAACTGGCCGGCGGTGTGCGCGGATAGCCGCTGAAATCCAGGTCTTTGGAGGAGGTTTGCTTGAGGATTGATGCGACTTCCAGCGCGCTCAGTTCAGGATTTGCGGAAATAGTCAGCGCGGCAACACCGGCAACCAGGGGTGTCGCACTCGAGGTGCCGCCAAAACTGCCGGTAACACCGCTGAAATCACCGGTTGTGGTGGTAATCCCAAGGCCCCTGACGGTCATGCGGTAATACGCGTGACTATTACTTGACGGGGCGCACAAATCGATTCCCGAACCATAATTGGAATAATGGCTGCGTCTTGCCGTGCTCGCCAGGGCAGCGATATGCATTACGCCCGGTATTCCCACCAGGTTGTTACGAAAAAAACGTGTTGTATTGACGCCGACCCAAACCAGTGACCCTCCCTGGACCTCGACACCATGGTCGTAGGGAACCTGCTGGTTGGCGGTATGGTTTATCGGGCGGTTTTCGTTCCCTGCTGCCCATAGAAACAGGATACCCTTGCCGCGTCGTCCACCCGTTACCGCCAACTCTGTCAGGCGATTGATGACGGGCAGTGCCCACATGCTGGTCGGGCCGCCACCCCAGGAATTGGACATCACGTCGGCTTTATCGGCCAGGTAATTCAGCGCGGTCAATAATTTTGAATCACTGATAAATAATGAGGGTCCGGAGGATTCCCACTGGATCGGCAACAGTTGGCAATCGGCCGCAGCACCCACCGTCAGCACCGCATCAATTTCTCCGCCAATCACGCCACAGCAGGAAGTACCATGATTCGAGCCGGTCTTGTACATCTGGCCGGGGTCCGCATCGATATCCGCAGCCTTAATCAGCCGTTCGCCACGGAAATATCCCCAGCCGGCAAATTTTCCGGGGGAATCAAAGTCATGGTGATCGAGTTTGCAGCCATCGTCGGTGACCGCGATGACTACCTCGGAATTCCCGAAATTATCCAGTTCGCGCCAAGAGTCCTCGCACAGGGTACAGGACCTGGTATCGTAATCCGGGTGGTTGAAGTCCGTGTGTAAATGCCACTGTTTCGAATATTCCGGATCGCCGGGAACCGAGAATTGAAACGCGCTCATTCGCTGGTTCAAATCGTGCTCGACCATTTCCACCAGAGGCTCTTCCTCTGTCAGCTTGACCACCAGCTTGACCGGGTTCATGCCGGTATGGTTGGTCAACTGGAACAGGTAATCCTTGTTGCTGTAGGTGGCTTTTTTTATTAACCCGTATCGACCGGCGAACTCGTCGACCTGTTCATCCGGGAGCGCTTCCCTGAAGGTTACAAATATACGGTCGGTGATCAGGAACTCCGTGCCACTATCGGAGGTAAAATAGGCATGGTGCGTCGGTGCAATTTTACGGCTGCGATCCATCAGGGTGTCCAGGTCCGCACCGGTAGTCGTTACCCGCGTCGATGCCGATGAAACTTTTTCGGCTGATTCGATGGCAGCATCCTCCAGGTTTTCCGGGAGTGTCCTGATGACCATTTGATCGGGGCTCTTTTCCAGCTCGACCTTCTGGCCGCAACGGTAAGTGTAGGTTTTTTTTGGTTTGCTCATAACATGTCCTTATTTTTTACTGCGCTTCGACTGGGTTAGACCAGGTCCATATGCACTAGCCCGATAGCCATCATCCAGTGGTGTGTTTATCTACCAGGGCTCCTAGCTTGCACCTTCTTGCTTGCATGGCTCAATTGCCTTAAGCGCATATTCATCTGCGTTGATTTTTGAAAGTTCAACAACATATTGTCCGCCGACGACTATTCCTGATTTGTCCGGGCTGTGAATATGCAGCGAAAACGTTGGTTCGGAATAATCACCGGCGATGACAGCATTGACCTGGAAAGTTATCAACCACATAAGGTGCGGGTGCGGACCGCGAGCCGGTCTTATTGCTGTTACCGTTGCTTTTAATCTTACCTGTCCGGTTTCTATTTCATTTTTCATACTAATGACCTGTGGTGTTCGCTCAAAAACGCAATCCAGGTTGTCGCTACCAGAATAAAAGTCAAAACATGTCACCTTTTAATACTCCAGTTTGATTGTTAAAAAACCTGTGCATCAACATATCCGGTTCAACGCAGAGAGTGCATTTTGCAGGAATCGGCGTTGCCAGGTATAGGAATTCACTTCATCCTGCGCCCAGTCATGGCCATCATTCCACTGCGTTTCAAAGGCGGCGACCTCGGTTGGAAATGACGCACGCAGCGTATTAAGCCTGTCGGGATCGCCTGCGAGTCGCCGCCACTCCCTGAAAAAAGCCCTGCCTTGCCCACGGGCAATATCATTGGTATGTCGCCGATGCATCTCCTCGTGTACAAAAATCGCCTTGTTTTCAATTCGTTCACAGGGGTCTGCAGACGGCGGTGGCAGAGTGACTGTTCCGCTTGAGCTTGTTGTCCCGGCAACCACGGCCGTGGGGTGAGCAAGATCAAAACATGCCTCGACATCGGTACCCGTTGCATTGGCGGGAACATCACAACTTGCATAAGTTGCGGCTGCGGTATTCGCCCACGCGATCCCGTCGCGTATCTCCTGCTGACAACCACACATGCTGCGCGTGACATTCAGGCCCCAGACATTTTCGCTTGTTGGCCTGGCTGGTGTCTTGCGCTGGATAACAGGTTCTGAAATCCGGCCGGGACTGTACTCACCCCGGCCCGTAATCCCGCTGGTTTGCTGCACGACATGGGTTAACTCGTGCGCCAGCAATCTTCTACCCCTGCTGGTGCCTGGTGCGTACATACCGGCACCAAAGACAATATTGTGCCCAACGGTATAGGCACTGGCGTTTACATCCCGTGCTGATGATTCGGCGGTGTAGCCGGAGTGCACGCGTACCTTCGAGAAATCGTGACCGAAGCGCGACTGCATATCCTGTTGCAAGTCATTTTCCAGCGGCCTGCCGGAACCTGAAAGCACGCGTTCAACGCTTGCGGGCACCGATTCGCCGTCGGCTTCCACTCGCCCGGTGTAACGCTGGATCTGCGGTCGGGCGTGGCCAACTTCGGAATCCAGGGGCATAGACATAACCTGGTTGGCAATCTTGTCAGCTTCCAGCTCAAGGAGATCATTACTTGCGCCAATAGTAAGTTTGCGCTGCAAGCTGTTCTTTTTACTCGCGCATGCCTTACATTCCTGTCCACCGGGCGTATGCTTGCCACAGGCACACTTGCGTTGCAATGTACCCCTGCTCAATACAGAATTTGTCCGTAGTGGTTTTTTAACCCGGGTCATGTATTCAACATTCATTTTTGAAAACTCCTGTACACTGCCTTGCCAATTTGTTGTCCGAGATGGGCCGGGTTGGCGGATTTATCGACATTAATCACACCTCCAGGGGCAAGGCTACGATCGCTGGCTGATTGCAGGCCTGAACCTGGACCGTTCGAAGCCAGCAGGCGGTTTAACTCTGCTTCAACCGCCAGCTTCAACTCATCGCGCTGGTGAGGTTTTAGTGAAACGCCGTCGAGCACCAATTGCCTGATTTGCAGGTTGATATTCATATCGCGGCCTCGATATCTTCATGCCAGCTAAAATCTGATTCCTTGGCCGGTCGTTCAAGTTTCCTGAATTCGGTGCGTGCTGCATCCATTATCAGGGGCATGCTTACGGGAATACCTTGCCTGGCGGCCAGGAAGGCAGCATTTAATGCAACGCTGTGAATGTTTCCACCGGTCAGGTTCAGCCTGGCCAGCCGCTCGAAATCAAGGTTATTTTCGACAGGTGTTTCGGGAGGAAATATCTTCTGCCAGATTTTGACTCTTTCCTCGATGCCGGGAAACGGGAAGTCGACGATAAATCGCAAACGACGCACGAAGGCCTTGTCCAGTGCCGATTTCATATTGGAAGCCAGGATCGCCAGTCCCTTGTAGGATTCCATTCGCTGCAGTAAATAATTAATCTCGATATTCGCGTACCGGTCGTGACTGTCTTTAACTTCGCTACGTTTACCGAATAACGCATCTGCTTCGTCGAAAAACAGGATGGCGCCGCTGTCTTCGGCCGCGTCAAACAGTTTGCGCAGGTTCTTTTCGGTTTCACCGATATATTTACTGACCACAGAAGACAGGTCGATGCGGTAAAGATCGAGTTCGAGCGTATTGGCTATCACCTCTGCAGCCATGGTTTTACCGGTCCCGGTTTCCCCGGTAAACAGTGCGCTAATGCCTAATCCGCGGTTCATTTGGTTACGGAAACCCCACAGCTCATAGACCCGGTTGCGCTGGGCGACCTGGTCGGTAATTTGTGCCAGTAAGGATGTTTGTTCCGGTGGTAAAACCAGCTGCTCCCAGGTGGCTTTGGCATTGACCCTGCTTGCCAGTTGTTCCATTCCGGTTCGGGCTTTGATGCGACATGCCTGCCACAGATCGTGCTTTAAATCCGTTTTGTTTCTGGACGAACCGGCGAGGGTCGCTTTGGCCAGGTGAACAATTTCGTCCTGGCTGAAAGAGAATTGCTCGGCCAGCCGCTGGGAATTAACGTTAGCCTGATTTTGTAATACCGCTTTCCACAGGTGATCCTGTTCTTCGGGTGTCGGTTTACTGACCTCGACGGGAAACAGTTCGCGGTTGATATCGATGGCGTCGTTATCAAGCTCGACAAAGATGACTCCGCTGCTTCTTTCCAGAAAACGTTTTAGCCGGATTTTTTCCGTGTCCGTACCGGCGTCTGTATCGATATACAAGGCCAGAGGCAAGAGTCTAGATTCACGTTGCCAGAGTCGTATAAAGCTTTCAAATTCTCCACTATGGCCGGGCAGGTTTTTTATACTCATGGTATGCAGGTTCAGGTCCGATAACAACGCAACGCAACGCGCGATCAGATATTTGCTGCTACAAGCACGTCCCGACAGGCCAATGACAGGGGGTTTTTGCCCGTCCTCCGGATGTTGTAACTGCTCAACGATGGCATCGACTATTCTTTGCTGGGAAGCAGGCAGGGTTTGCCCTGAAGGTTGAGCACCTGTGGGATCGAGCAAAGGTGTTATCCGGTCATCAAGGTAATTGAGTCCTTTAAGGTAGTTAACGATTCGTTCATCTGCAGACAAGGCAGCGCCAGTCAATGGTTGCGCGCCGGGTTGGTTAATTTCCAGCAATCGCAAGTGACGCAGTGGTGCATAGGGCGATAAAGCATTCCATTGGGAGGCATCGAATAATTCGAGGGCAAGCGAGAAGGTAGGGTAGGTTTTGCTGGCATCATGCTGCGCCCTGGCGCAAAGGCCGGCCGTTCGAGCATCCAGTTCCATGGCAGCACAAAGCGCGATTACCTGGCGCTCAAAATTCGATAAGCCGAGTGCATTGCCGAGCAATACCAGTGCGGGAGGCGGATCGTAGTTCTCCAGGTGTGACATTGCCCTGCGCGCCTGATGGATTTTCCTGTCGATAGCCACCGGTTTGTTTTTATCTTTTGCAGTTTCGGACAATTGTTCCAATCGTAACAGTATCCAGGCCGTGGTCGCAGCCAGGTAGTTGTCATTGATTTCGGTCCAGCTGGTATGATCGTTCACGTGATGGTCACCTGCTGGTTGCTGGCAAATTGCGGGGTTGCACCTGAAAAATCGACCGGAATACTGTCGACACCATCGACTCTTAGTCGCAATACGTAGGGCGTAACCCTGGCGGTTGCGTTTTCTACGGTGAACACCAGCGTCGTCCGGGCCGCCGGATTGGCGGGTGTGGTTATAGAATCGGGTGCAACCATGCGCTCGTCGAAAATAAGTTCTACCCGTTGCTCATCGCCAACCTGGGGCAGGCACTCCAGGGTTATGACAACATCTCCAGCCGGGGCAGATACCGGGTTGATCGATTCAATAGACGGCGAAAGGGGCATAGCCAGGCTGTTGCTGCGCCTGACCGGCGCACCGGGAGGATCAATAACCAGGGACAGGCTATAAAATCCGGTCGGCCATATGGATCCAAGGGTTGCATCGTCTGCCAGCGAAGGAAGCTGAACGGCTATTTCATTGCTGTCCCGGTTGATCGAGGGTTGCAGGTCGATGGGCGAATCCAGTAGCGGGTGCTGAAAACGCACCAGCGCGTCGTCGCTGCTTAACTGAGAACCAAGCAAGATTAAAGTATCGCCTAGTTCGGCAGAAGGTTTCTGATTGGCAAAACGAAAACCCGAGAGGGAAGGGGATGGCCCAGCGAACACATCAGGGCCCTGGTTATCCGCCCCCCTTTTTAACACCGGCAAGGGCGTACGACTGGCGCGATGGCTCTCGATCAGCACCACCGAGACTTCGTAACCCGTTGAAAGCCGGTATTCGGCCGATTGAAAACTGGACCACAACTTTGACATATCATCGAGCGTCAAAACTTGCGGTGTAATACGGATACGCTCGATCTGCTGTTGCAGGTTCGAGTCGGGTGTTATCCCCGAGATATCCGGCGCACCCAGCAGCGGATGATCGTGCAGGGTACTCATGGCCTGACCCATAAGTTGTTGCCCTGAAATATCATCATCATTGGCTCCGTAGGCGGTAATCATATAATTGAGCACCAACGGCAAAGGCGGGTAGGCGTGTTCGCCATTACGCGTTTTTCCCGGTATGGGCGAATTACTGAAGGCGGTATTGTAATGCGTGCTGTACAGAAAAATATTGAGCTGCTCACCGTTTCCGCTTCGTGCAGTGCCGGGCGGTTGAGTGGTCACAGATGCGGCCACACCGGACAACAAATGCTGTAATGTCGCGGTGACGGTTGCCAGGGCGGCCGGACTGCTCATGACCACCTCGCATCGCGTTGCTTCAGGTAGTCATCAAGGCTCATAATGCCACCCGGTCTATCTTGATCTTTTGTCGTATTTACAGGTTTTTCCGGTTCCGTTTGAATGGCCTTTATGACAACGCTGCCGATGCTGACGTTAACCTCGGGCCTGGAATCAGAGCGGGTTTTTATTTCCCGGTAACGGTTGGCAAAATCGGACCACATATCATTCAGCCAGGGGGGTGATTGCAATATACCGGATTGGCCGGTTTCCGGTTGCCCGGGCCGGTTCCCCGGGCTGTTGTTTTCCAGGCTGTCTGCATGATCAGTACCCGGGGTTTGCCCTGTCATTACCAGCTTTTCAACATAACGGCCGGCAAGATCACTATTATCCCCGGTCGTGGCATCGCTACTCCTTCTGCCCGGTGGGTTTTCGGTGAATGGCGGGTTGTCGCCGGACTGGTCATGAACCCTGTTCAAATCTTGCCTGGCAGTTTGTAAACCCGGGTCCGTAGCATGGGCTATCGACGTATGATGGTTGATGGAATGCTCGGCATTCAGAGCTGTCCTGGCAGGCTTGGTGTTGTCCTGATGATCCTTGTCTTGCCGAGCGAAAGGCGGGGGAATACCGATCGATTCGGCAAGGTCATTCGGATACAGCCCTGTAGCCGGATCGCTTTTCCCGCTTGCAGCACGATCAGGACGAGAATTATTATCTCCAGCAGTCAGGGTCTTGCTGTCAGCCGATGTCATTATGCTATCAACCGAATCACTCATGCTCATGGATGATCCGGCACCCGTGTCGTTCTCAAACCGGGATTTGGGGCGCGGTTGTACAAAATGACCGGCATTCTCGCCAGCATCGGCTGGCTGGTGCCGAATGATCAGGTTGTGCAGGAAGCGGCTCATGACTTAAGCATCCCAATGTAGAGTTGTCGACGTACCGGGCTGAGCTTGAGTATCTCTGTTTCACTCCAACCATAACCTGCTGCCAGGCTATGTACCGTTTCCAGCATTTGCTCGGCCCAGCTATTGACCTCCGAGCAAAGAAAACTGGCAATATCAAATAACACAACCCAGGAGTGCCCGCACGCGGGACAATCCAGCCCGACACGAATGTCTGCCTGTGGATCCAGTCGCTCGATTTGCCGGTTTAATGTCTGCATGACAGAATCGGGCAGCTGGCTGTGATCACAGCTTGTTCCGCAATATTCTACTTTGAGCAGGCAGCGTGATAGTAAATGCTGGTCTGCCTGATCAGCCGATTCATTTCGGGTTACTGATACAAGATCAAGGCTGTTTGGCAGGCGGAAATGAACCGAATAGTCCTGCGTCTCGAGAACCATCTTGTTTTTTCCCGGGCTGTCCTGCTCAGGCTGTACGATATAATCTGAAATATTGTTTTCCCACTCGATGCGTTGCTCGCATTCCGGGCAAACAGCCGTATTCAACAATTGAGAGCCGAACAGCAATTCCCGAAGCCGCAGCAAACGAAGGTCACGTTGCCCGATGGTTAATTTCATCAGGGCCTCTGGGTTCGTCTCAGGGAATGCAGCGATCAGCAGGAAAAGTGCGCGTTGCAGTAAGGGTTGATTTAATCCCAGCTCCCAGGCGTTCAGTAATTCCTCGGCTGTGGGTGCTTTCATGGCTGGTTATCCTGCAGGCTCGGTGAATTCCGGTTCGGTTGGCTCGGTGACTTCATAGTCCCTTTCCCATCCCTCGTTTTCCAGTTTGAGTGTCTGTATGGCCACGGCATTGCCGCTGGCATCGAGTTCCGGCAGGGCCTGGTACTCGGAAACCCAGCAACGAAACACGTTGTAGGACATCGCCAATTGCCCGGCCTCGTTGTAAAACTCGATCGTGATGTTCTTGCGAAAATCCGCCAGCGAGACTTCATTGCCAAGGCCCGAGCCGAAATTCCAGACCTTGTTGGCCCATTTTTCGAATTCCGGATCATGGGTGACACCCCGTTCCAGGGTTATTGCCTCGTATTTGGTTTGAGCCGGTGACTTTCGCACCATGCTGGGATCACCGCCTTCGCGGTGGTCCACCACATCGGTGGTGCGTTTGAGCGCACCTACTTTGCTGACTCCGGCGACATAGCGACCGTCCCATTTGACACGAAACTTGAAGTTTTTATAGGGATCGAATCGCTCCGCATTTACGCTGAATTGCGCCATGTCTTTCTCCTTATGTCTCGACCTGACCGGCCAGCTGCTGAATCTTGATCATGACGAATTCCGCCGGTTTTAGCGGCGCAAAGCCGACAATGATATTGACGACGCCAAGATTGATATCGTTTTGGGTCGTGGTTTCGGCGTCACATTTGACCAGGTATGCCTCTTTCGGACTTGCGCCCTGGAATGCACCCTGACGGAACAGATTGTGCATAAAGGCGCCAACGTTGAGGCGTATCTGCGCCCATAGCGGTTCGTCGTTGGGTTCGAACACTACCCACTGCGTGCCGCGGTAAAGGCTCACGCGTAACATGATCGCCATACGCCGCACCGGCACATAACGGTACTCGGCATCGCTGCTAATGGTTCTTGCGCCCCAGATAACGCGGCCCGCACTCTTGAACTGGCGAATGACATTGACGTTGTACGGGTCCTGATTCAGGTCACCATGCTGTGCATCGGTAAGATTGGCGACCAGGCCCGAGGCCCCGGCCAAAGCCGCTTCGATGCCGGCAGGCGCCTTCCACACGCCTCGATTGGCATCGGTTTTAGCGTACATGCCCGCGACGTATCCGGAGGGCGGTATTGGGATATCCGCGCTGGAAATCCCGGTAGGATCAGGGCCCAACAACCAGGGCATGTATACCGCGCCATAGGAATTCTTTGGGGAGAGAAGCCCGACAAAACTCTGTGCATCGGGTACATCGTCGTCATCCGGCGCCATATCGCCGATGAAAAAGCAATCGCTCAAAGAGCGGTTAGCACAGTAGTTCATGCCTGCACTCACCACTTGTACCGACCCCCGGCCGGGTACCGCGAGCAAACTGACATCGTC
>CAMYIF010000037.1 GCA_947258415.1 uncultured Pseudomonadales bacterium | reverse complement strand
GTGCCTATGCTCGCACGCAAGCTGAAAACTCTGATCGACGTTGGTTTATGTTATATTCGCCTGGGGCAGAGCGCGACCACATTGTCTGGCGGTGAAGCCCAGCGCGTCAAGCTCGCCAGGGAGCTTTCCAAACGCGATACCGGCAGAACCCTGTACATACTCGACGAACCCACTACCGGCCTTCATTTTTACGATATTGAGCAGCTTTTGCATGTCCTGCACAGGCTTAGGGACCATGGCAACACCATCGTGGTGATCGAGCACAATCTCGACGTGGTCAAAACCGCAGACTGGGTCATCGACCTGGGTCCTGAAGGCGGCGATGAAGGCGGTTATATCGTGGCTACAGGGACTCCCGAAGATATTATTAAAATTGAACAGTCGCACACCGGCAAATTCCTGCGACCCGTCCTGCAACAGAATAGGAAGAAGTCGGCACCCGCAAGCGAGGCGGTAACCAGTTAATAACTGGATCGGGGGTTTTTAAAGCAAAAAAAGCCGGAGAAACTCCGGCTTTTGATTATAAACAATGAATCAAGACTAGTCTTCGAAATCCTCTTCATCAAGGTCAGGCAAAGGTCGGTCAACCAGCTCGATGTAGGCCATTGGGGCATTATCACCGGCACGAAAACCACACTTCATAATACGTGTATAGCCACCCGGCCGTTCCGTGTAACGCGGACCGATTTCAGAGAACAACTTGCCGACCGTGACTTTGTTACGCAAGCGATCAAACGCCAGGCGACGGTTGGCAACCGAGTCGTTTTTAGCCAGGGTAATCAACGGTTCAGCAACACGACGAAGTTCCTTTGCTTTCGGCAAGGTAGTTTTAATAATTTCATGCTCGACCAGCGACGCTGTCATGTTGCGGAACATGGCTTGCCGGTGAGTACTTGTGCGGTTGAAATGACGACCACTTTTACGATGACGCATGTTGGTATTCCCTAAATTCTATATCAATATCAGTCGCGACGCGCCAGAACACGGTCGTCATTTTTCAGGCTTGATGGCGGCCAGTTTTCCAGACGCATGCCTAATGACAAACCTTTGGATGCCAATACATCCTTGATTTCTGTCAGTGACTTTTTACCCAAATTTGGCGTTTTTAACAAATCAACTTCGGTACGCTGAATCAGATCACCTATATAATACAGGTTTTCTGCTTTCAGGCAGTTTGCCGAACGAACGGTCAGCTCCAGGTCATCAACAGGACGTAACAGGATCGGATCGATTTCTTCTTCAAGCTCTTCATCCTCGGGCTCTTTGTCCGCTTCAAGATCAACAAAAGCAATCAACTGTTGTTGCAGGATAGTAGCGGCCCGGCGGATACATTCTTCAGGGTCAATGGTACCGTTGGACTCGATATCAAGAATCAGCTTATCTAGATCCGTGCGCTGTTCAACACGCGCACTTTCAACCACATACGCAACACTACGAATCGGGCTGAAGGTAGCGTCGAGTTGCAGTGAGCCGATAGGCTTGGTTTCAGTTTCCAGGAAACGTGTATCGGCCGCTTCGTAACCGCGACCCTTGGCAACCTTAAGCGTCATGTTCAGCTCACCCTTTGCATTCAGGTTAGCGATAACGTGCTCAGGGTTTGCAATTTCAATATCGTGATCGAGTTCAATATCGGACGCAAGCACGGGTCCTGCACCCTTTTTGTTCAACGTCAGCGTTGCTTCTTCCCTGCCAAGCATTGAAACGGCGACACCTTTCAGGTTAAGCATTATGTCGATAACGTCTTCCTGGACACCTTCGATTGTGCTGTATTCATGTTGTACGCCATCTATCGAAATTTCGGTGATGGCAGCACCCGGCATGGATGACAACAGGATGCGGCGCAGGGAATTACCCAGAGTGTGACCAAAACCTCGCTCAAATGGCTCGAGAACCACCTTGGCATGATTGGCCGTAATTTCCTCAACATTAATATGTTTTGGTGTTAAAAATTCTGTAACTGGACGTTGCATGCTTAAGCCTATCGTTTAACGTTTACTTGGAATACAGCTCGACAATGAGGTTCTCATTGATTTCAGCTGGCAGTTCACTGCGATCTGGTATTGCTTTAAATTCGCCTTCCATCTTCTTGGCGTCGACTTCGATCCACTCGGGGGTGCCACGCTGACTGGATAATTCCAGCGCTGATTTTATTCGCAGCTGGTTTTTTGCTTTCTCGCGCACGGAAACCTTGTCACCGGGTTGCACCTGGTACGAAGCGATATTGACCGTCTCACCATTGACCAGAATACTTTTATGGGCAACCAGCTGGCGCGATTCGGCACGCGTAGCGCCAAAACCCATGCGGTAAACCACGTTATCCAGTCGCTGTTCGAGCAATTGCAGCAGGTTCTCACCGGTAGCGCCTTTTTGCCGGGCGGCCTTTTTGTAATAGTTGCGGAACTGTTTTTCAAGCACACCATAAATGCGGCGTACCTTTTGTTTTTCCCTGAGCTGTAAGCCATAGTCAGACAGACGACTTCGCCTGGCACCATGGACACCCGGAATGGTGTCAGCTTTACATTTTGAGTCGAGTGGACGCACGCCGCTCTTCAGAAACAAGTCGGTTCCTTCACGACGAGACAGCTTACAAGTTGGACCTACATAACGAGCCATTATACCGTCTCCTGTTTAAACACGACGTTTCTTGGGTGGACGACATCCATTGTGTGGAATTGGCGTCACATCCGTAATACTGTTTATTTTATAACCCAGCGCATTAAGCGCACGAACCGCAGACTCACGCCCCGGTCCAGGACCTTTAACGCAGACTTCAAGATTTTTCAGGCCATATTCCTGGGCGGCATTTCCGGCTCTTTCAGCGGCAACCTGCGCAGCAAATGGCGTGCTTTTCCGGGAACCACGGAAGCCGGAGCCACCCGATGTCGCCCAGCTCAAGGCATTACCCTGGCGGTCGGTAATAGTAATAATGGTGTTGTTAAATGACGCATGGATATGCGCAATACCATCAATTACTGTATTTCTTACTTTTTTCGTTTTACGTGCCGGCTTTGCCATACTCTAAAATCCTGCTCTTAAACCTGGATACAATTATTTACGAATTGGTTTACGTGGACCTTTGCGCGTGCGCGCATTTGTTTTGGTTCGCTGACCACGTAACGGTAAATTACGGCGATGGCGCAAACCTCTGTAGCAACCGAGATCCATCAGTCGCTTGATATTCATCGAGACTTCACGGCGCAGATCACCTTCGATCGTGATTTTAGTCACTTCGTTACGTAAAACGTCCAGTTCACCCTCGGATAACTCTGCAATTCTTACCGAAGGATCGATTCCAACAGAAGAACAGATATTGCGGGCAGTTGTAGAACCCACGCCGTAGATGTAGGTCAGTGCTATTACTGCGTGTTTGTTATCGGGTATGTTAACCCCTGCTATACGGGCCATTCAGTCAACTCCAAAAATTACTTTTTACTGTGGTCAATATCACCTCAACCACCCAAAATTCATACTCTAAAAGTAGTGGTCCGCAAAGGGCGCCAAAGGATACCGCTAGATTTTATATAAATCAAGCGAAATGAATCAGTCGGCAGCCATTCGCACAGCACAACAAATTAACCCTGGCGTTGCTTGTGCCGGGGCTCGGCGCTGCAAATGACACGTACTACGCCGTGGCGTTTAATTACCTTACAGTTGCGACACATTTTTTTTACAGATGCACGTACTTTCATTACTGTCTCCAAATCCGCTAGCGGGTTAAACCGCCGCTACCATAACCTTTCAGGTTAGACTTTTTCATTAGCGATTCGTACTGGTGTGACATCAGGTGCGATTGAACCTGGGACATAAAGTCCATGACCACCACGACCACAATCAATACAGAAGTTCCGCCAAAATAAAATGGGATATTCGCGGTACTAATCAGCATCAGGGGCAACAATGAAACCAGCGTGATGTAGATACCGCCAAACAGGGTCAGGCGTGTCATAACCCCGTCAATATATTTTGCCGATTGTTCACCCGGCCGGATACCGGGAATAAAGGCACCCGAACGCTTCAGGTTATCGGCTACATCCCTCGGGTTAAACATTAACGCCGTGTAGAAGTAGCAGAAAAATATAATAAACGCCGCAAAAGTAATCACATAGAGCGGCTGCCCCGGTGCCAGCAACAGGGATATTTCCTGTAACCAGACCATATTTTCGCCTTGGCCAAACCATTGCCCCAAAGACGCTGGGAACAGCAGGATACTGGAGGCAAAAATGGGCGGTATAACACCGGCCATATTAACCTTCAGCGGTAAATGACTTTGCTGGGCCGCGTAGACTTTCTTTCCCTGCTGGCGTTTAGCATAATTAATGGTAATACGGCGCTGGCCCCGTTCGACAAAGACAATAATTGCAACCGTGGCAATGGCTACGATGCCTACCACCAGCAGCAAAAGTATATTGATATCGCCCTGGCGTGCCGATTCGAAAGACTGGCCGATGGCCGATGGTATTCCCGATACGATACTGGCAAAGATCAATAGCGAGATACCATTGCCAATGCCGCGTTCGGTAATCTGCTCTCCCAGCCACATCAGGAAAACGGCACCGGAGACAAGAGTAATAATCGCTACAAAATAAAAGCTCATGGTATTGCTAAAAGCAATACCCTGGTTAGCAAGACCAATCGCCATACCGAAAGACTGGATAGTTGCCAGCAAAACCGTACCGTAGCGCGTATATTGGCTAAGCTTGCGGCGGCCGGCTTCGCCTTCTTTTTTAAGTTGCTCCAGATGGGGTGTAACCGCCGTCATCAACTGCATGATAATCGACGCAGAAATGTAAGGCATGATACCCAGGGCGAATATACTCATTCGCTCTAGTGCACCACCGGAGAACATGTTGAACAGGCTTAAAATTGTCCCCTGGTTTTGTTCGAACAGTTGCGCCAACCGGTCCGGATTAATGCCCGGCACAGGGATATGCGCGCCTATGCGATACACGATAATCGCTATAAGAACAAATTTAAGGCGTGACCATAGCTCGGCCATGCCTGATTTTGCGCCCGGGGGGCTACCTTTCTTCGCCATTTATTCCTCGATTTTTCCGCCCGCAGATTCAATTGCTGCGCGCGCACCTTTCGTCACTTTAATGCCTTTCAGATTAACGGCCCGGGTAATTTCACCCGACTGAAAGACCTTGGCAACCTTGATGTGATCGCCAATAATGTTGGCTGCCTTTAATGCGGCCAGATCGACTACGTCCGTCTCCAGCTTGACCAGTTCGTTCAAACGCACCTGAGCAACATACCTGGCCTTGCGTGAAGTAAAACCAAACTTGGGAAGGCGGCGCTGCAAAGGCATTTGTCCGCCTTCGAATCCCGGTTTGACGGTACCACCGGAGCGTGATTTCTGTCCTTTATGGCCACGACCGCAGGTCTTGCCAAGGCCAGAACCAATGCCACGACCAACACGTTTTGCAGCAGGCTTTGAACCGGGCGCCGGACTAAGTGTATTTAGTCTCATGTTTATTCTCCTACTACGCTTACCATGTAATTAACTTTGTTAACCATGCCGCGAACTTCAGGTGTATCTTCAAGTTCGACAACGTGGCCAATGCGGCGTAAACCCAGGCCTTTCACTGTCGCCTGGTGCTTGGGCAAGCGGCCTATGGTGCTTTTGAGCAAGGTTACTTTAATTCGCTTTTTGGCCATGACAATTTATCCCAATACTTCATCAACAGTTTTTCCGCGTTTAGCGGCAATATCTTCGGGTGCGTGCATATCGCGAAGACCATTGAAGGTAGCACGAACCACGTTAACCGGGTTGGTAGAGCCGTAGCACTTGGCCAGAACATTCTGCACACCGGCCAATTCCAGAACTGCCCGCATGGCGCCACCGGCGATAATACCAGTACCCTCTGAAGCCGGTTGCATATAGACTTTTGAGGAGCCGTGACGGGACTTGACCGGGTACTGCAAGGTACTGCCATCGAGAGTCACAGTAATCATGTTACGGCGGGCGGATTCCATTGCTTTCTGAATTGCCACAGGAACTTCACGCGCTTTACCGCGACCGAAACCGACGCGACCATTGCCGTCACCGACTACCGTCAAGGCTGTAAAACCAAATATACGGCCGCCTTTTACAACTTTTGCTACGCGGTTAACCTGTACCAGTTTTTCCTGTAAATCGGTGCTGGTTTGATCGTTATTTGCCATGTTTTTTAACCCTTAGAATTCCAGGCCGCCTTCGCGGGCTGCATCGGCCAATGCTTTTACACGACCATGATATTTATAACCTGAACGGTCGAATGCAACGGATGTAACACCTGCTTTCTTTGCCCGCTCGGCGATCATTGCGCCAATTTTTTTGGCCGCCTCAATATTGCCGGTCGGACCAGTACGCAGATCTTTCTCGACAGTGGAAGCACTGACCAGAACTTTGCCACCCGATGCCGCTATCACCTGTGCGTATATGTGGCGTGGTGTCCGATTAACACACAAACGGTTGACGCCCAATTCGCGTATCTTGAAGCGTGCTCGTCGGCTACGACGCAACCGTGATACTTTTTTATCGCTCATAATGCTACCTATTTCTTCTTGGCTTCTTTACGGTGTACCCGCTCATTCGAATAACGGACACCTTTACCTTTATAAGGCTCGGGTGGCCTGAATGCGCGAACCTCAGCCGCCACTTGACCTACTTGCTGTTTATCAATGCCTTTGATAACGACTTCTGTTTGCGAAGGTGTCTCCGCCGTCGTACCCTCTGGCAAGGTATAATTGATCTGGTGCGAATAGCCCAGCGTCAGGTTCAAAACCTTGCCGCTGACAGATGCACGATAACCGACACCCCGGAGTTCGAGTTTCTTTTCGAAGCCTTTGGAAACACCCTTGACCATGTTATTGACCAGGGCACGTGTCGTTCCAGACATGGCACGAGATGTTTTTGCACCATCGCGCGCGGAAAACAACAACTTGTTGTCATCCTGTTTGACCTCAACCCCGGAATGGATATCCAGCGTTAAAGAGCCCTTGCTGCTTTTCACGCTCACTTTTTGAGCCGTCAGGCTGACTTCAACACCTGAAGGCAGTTCAATCGGATTACTCGCTACCCTAGACATATCTTTATCCTAGAAAACCGTACAAATTATTTCGCCACCAACACCGGCAGCCGCTGCCGCCTTGTCGGTCATCACACCTTTAGAGGTAGACACGATTGATACACCCAAACCACCTCTGACCTTTGGAAATTCATCCTTGCCTTTATACAAACGCAGGCTGGGTCGACTGGCACGCTTTATTTGTTCAATCACGGGTTTGCCTTCAAAGTACTTGAGGTTGATCGTCAAAGAAGGCTTGGCTTCCTTATCGATAACAAAACCACTGATATAACCTTCCGATTGCAACACTTCGGCAACCGATGCTTTCATCTTTGAAGAAGGCATCGTCACAGTAGGCTTGGCCGCCATTTGCGCGTTACGAATACGGGTAATCATATCCGCCATAGTATCTTGCATGCTCATTTTAAATCGCGCTCCTAAAGTTCTTTTCTTTACTTACCAACTGGATTTCTTGAGGCCGGCAACTTCGCCACGCATTGCTGCCTCACGAAGTTTGTTTCGACCCAGGCGGAACTTGCGGTAAACACCGTGCGGACGACCGGTAATCTGGCAACGATTACGCAACCTGCACGGACTGGCGTTACGCGGCAACTTTTGCAGCTTGATCTGGGCGTCCCAACGCTGCTCGTCGTCGAGTTCAACATTGTTGATAATCGCCTTGAGTTCAGCTCGCTTCGCAGCGAATTTAGCAACCGTACGTTCGCGCTTTTTCTCGCGCTGTATCATAGATTTCTTTGCCATAATTATCCGAGCCTATGCCTTGAACGGGAAATTCAGTGCTTTTAACAAAGCACGGCCTTCCTCATTGGTTTTAGCCGTGGTTGTGATAGTTATATCCAGACCACGAATCTTGTCTACCTTGTCGTAATCAATTTCAGGGAAAATGATTTGCTCACGCACTCCCATACTGTAATTACCGCGACCGTCAAACGATTTACCATTCAAGCCGCGGAAGTCGCGTACCCTTGGAATGGCGATATCAATCAAACGATCCATGAATTCCCACATACGCTCGTTTCGCAGCGTCACCTTACAGCCAATCGGGTAGCCTTCACGGACCTTGAAATTGGCAACCGATTTACGCGCAGTGGTAATGACCGGCTTCTGGCCACTGATCAACTGCATATCGGCCAGCGCATTCTCGATAAGCTTTTTATCGCCAATGGCTTCGCCCACACCCATGTTCAAGGTCACTTTTGAGACCCTGGGCACTTCCATGCTGCTGTTATAGCCAAACTGATTTTGCAGTTCGCCAACTACTTCTTTTTTGTAGAGCTCGTTTAATCTAGACATTTCAATATCCGGTCAATACTAGGCGTCAATCACTTCTTGAGTGGACTTGTAAATTCGTACTTTGGAGCCATCCTCCAAAATATTAAAACCAATACGGTCAGCCTTGTTTGTTGTGGTATTAAAAATCGCAACATTGGAAACGTGTATCGGCGCTTCTTTCTCAACAATGCCACCGGCCGATCCGCGTTGCGGGTTAGCCTTGGTGTGGCGTTTAACCATATTAATGCCTGAAACAATCAGTCGATCGTTACTCAAGGTGCGAGTGACCTTGCCACTTTTGCCCTTGTCACGGCCTGCAATAACGATTACTTCGTCATTTCGTTTAATTTTACTCATCACCGGTCTCCTAATAAGCCGTCGGTTACAGTACTTCCGGTGCCAGGGAAATAATCTTCATAAACTTTTCGCTGCGCAGTTCGCGCGTAACCGGGCCAAAAATACGCGTACCTATCGGTGCATGTTGCGGATTCAGCAAGACCGCAGCATTGCCGTCAAAACGAATTATGGAACCATCATTACGTCGGACGCCTTTTCGGGTACGAACCACCACGGCATTGAGTACCTGGCCTTTTTTCACCCGCCCACGTGGGATAGCTTCCTTAACAGTCACTTTAATAATGTCTCCTACGCGCGCATACCGGCGATGTGAGCCACCCAGCACCTTAATGCACATGACACGCCGCGCACCGCTGTTGTCTGCTACATCCAGCATCGATTCTGTTTGAATCATTGGTTACTCCAAAATAATAAATGACAGTCACAAATTAAGTTCAACTGTCGCTCTGTTAATGCTTGCCTAAACTTCTACAGCGCGCTCTTCAATCTTTTCCAGCATCCATGACTTGGTCTTGGAAATAGGACGCGATTCGCGAATTGTCACGGTATCGCCAATTCGACACTCGTTGGCTTCATCGTGCGCCCGCATCTTGGTTGAGCGCTTGATATACTTCCCGTACAAAGGGTGCTTGATACGGCGCTCTACCAATACCACGATCGATTTATCCATTTTGTCACTTACAACAGTACCCGTTACTGTGCGAACAATTTTTTGTTCTGTCATTTCAGTTTCCCGCTTTGTTTGACAGCACCGTCATTACCCGTGCTATGTCTCTGCGAACCTGCTTCAACAGGTGCGTCTGTCCTAATTGGCCCGTTGTCTTTTGCATGCGCAGATTAAATTGTTCACGCAGCAAATCCAGCAATTCCTTGTTTAAATCCTCAGGGGATTTTTCCTGCAATTCAGATGCTTTCATCACATTACCGTCCGAGTTACGAATGTCGTTGTCACAGGCAGCTTGGCGGCAGCCAGGGCAAACGCCTCACGCGCCAGTTCTTCAGTGACGCCTTCCATTTCATAGAGAACGCGTCCAGGTTGTATCTGGCATACCCAGTATTCAACACTACCCTTACCTTTACCCTGCCTGACTTCAAGCGGCTTCTTGGTAATTGGCTTATCCGGGAAAATACGAATCCAGATTTTACCGCCCCGCTTGATATGGCGCGTCATGGTACGACGTGCAGCTTCAATTTGACGGGCAGTAATCCGACCACGACCCGTCGCTTTCAAACCGTATTCGCCAAAACTGATTTTACTGCCACGATCGGCCAAACCACGGTTACGGCCTTTCATCATCTTGCGAAACTTTGTACGTTTTGGTTGCAGCATGGATCTCTTTCCTTACCTTTTATCAGATCGGGAGGACTTGCTTGTATTGGCCGCTCTATCCGCTCTAACTTGTTCTATGCCACCCAGAACTTCACCTTTGAAGATCCAGATCTTTACGCCAATAATCCCGTAGGTAGTCAATGCCTCGCTGGTGGCGTAATCAATATCGGCGCGCAAGGTGTGCAGCGGCACACGGCCTTCCCGGTACCACTCTGAACGGGCAATTTCAGCACCACCCAGGCGTCCACTCACCTGAACCTTGATTCCCAATGCGCCCAAACGGATGGCATTTTGCACGGTACGCTTCATCGCCCGGCGAAACATAACTCGACGTTCGAGCTGATTGGCCACACCATCGGCAACGAGCTGGGCATCGAGTTCCGGCTTGCGAATTTCCTCGATATTGATTTGCACCGGAACGCCCATCAATTTACCCAGGCTGGCTCTCAATTTGTCAACATCTTCACCTTTCTTGCCGATAACGATACCCGGGCGTGCAGTGAAAATGGTAATCCTTGCATTTTGAGCAGGGCGTTCAATCAATACCTGGCTCACCGAAGCATGCTTGAGGTTGTTGCGGATATACTCACGCACCTGCAAATCATTCAGCAAGTTATCAGCGTATTGCTTGCGGCTGGCATACCACGTTGAACTGTGGTCTTTGACTATGCCCAGGCGTATGCCCGTTGGATGTACTTTCTGACCCATCTGAACTCCCGGTTTTTATCTGTCTGCGACTTTAACGGTAATGTGGCAGGTGCGTTTCAATATTCGGTCTGCACGCCCTTTGGCACGCGGCTTTACACGCTTCATGGTCACAGCTTCATCAACAAAAATTGTCGATACTTTTAAATCATCTACATCGGCCCCTTCGTTATGCTCGGCGTTGGCAATTGCAGAATTAAGCAACTTCCTGACCAGCACGGCGCTTTTCTTCGGGCTGAAGGTAAGAATATTCAGCGCCTCTTCTGCCGACTTTCCACGAATCTGGTCAGCAATGAGACGGGCTTTTTGCGGCGAAACATTCGCACCCTTTAATCTTGCCTGTACTTCCATCGTTATACCCTCTACCTAGCGCTTCACTTTCTTATCGGCGGCATGGCCACGATAAGTACGAGTAGCGGCAAATTCGCCCAGTTTATGCCCAACCATGTCTTCGGTAATAAACACAGGCACATGCTGGCGGCCATTGTGAACGGCGATTGTCAGGCCAACAAATTCCGGAAAGATCGTCGAACGACGCGACCAGGTTTTGATCGGGCGTTTGTCGTTTTTTTCCAGAGCCGTTTCAGCTTTATTCATCAGATGAAGATCTACAAAGGGACCTTTTTTCAAAGAACGTGCCACAGTCGTTATCCTCTCTTATTTCCGAGCCGAACGTTTACGAACGATTAATTTATTTGTACGTTTATTGCTGCGTGTTTTGTAGCCCTTGGTCGGTGTACCCCAGGGCGATACCGGGTGACGCCCACCAGAGGTCTTGCCTTCACCGCCACCATGCGGGTGATCCACAGGGTTCATGGCAACACCACGAACCGTTGGACGAACACCTCTCCAGCGTGATGCACCGGCTTTACCCAGTTGACGCAGGTTATGCTCACTATTGGATACCTCGCCAATGGTGGCTCGACACTCGCTCAGGATTTTTCTCATTTCACCCGAACGTAACCGCAGCGTACAGTATGTTCCTTCACGGGCGACCAGTTGAGCCGATGTTCCGGCACTGCGGGCAATTTGCGCACCTTTACCCGGTTTCATCTCAACACAATGAATCACGGTACCCACAGGTATATTATTCAGTGGCAGGCAGTTACCCGGTTTAATCGGGGCATCAACACCTGACTGCACAATAGCATCAGCCTTGAGGCCTTTGGGCGCGATAATATATCGACGCTCACCATCGGCAAATAACAACAGGGCGATATTAGCCGAACGATTCGGATCGTATTCCAGTCGCTCGATCTTTGCCGGGATGCCATCTTTATTACGACGGAAATCAATCACCCGGTAGTGCTGCCTGTGACCACCACCAATATGCCGAATGGTGATGCGTCCATTATTATTACGCCCACCCGACTTGGATTTCTTCTCAAGCAACCCGGCGTGCGGACGTCCCTTATGCAGGTTTTCGCCCACCACCTTTACGAGATGACGGCGACCTGGTGAGGTTGGTTTACATTTTACAACAGTCATTGCCTACCCCTTGTCCATGCTGACAAAGTCAATACTCTGACCTTCCTGCAGCCTTACATAAGCCTTGCGAACGCCACTGCGATTGCCAAAACCATAACGATTACGCTTGCGCTTGCCCTTAATATTTACCACCTGAACTCCCTCGACCTTGACTTCAAACAACTGCTCGATGGCAGCCTTGATCTCGGGTTTGGTAGCATCCGGGGCAACTTTGAACACGGCCTGATTATTAATCTCGGCTACCACAGAAGCCTTCTCGGAAACGTGCGGGCCTAAAATAACTTTAAACACTCTTTCCTGATTCATCCCAGTAACTCCTCAAACTTTTTGAGGGCTGCAACAGTAACCAGTACTTTTTCATAGGCGATCAGGTTAACAGGACCCGCGCCAACTACGTCGCAGACCTCGACATTGGGCACATTACGCGCCGCAAGGTAAAGGTTCTCTTCGACCTCATCGGCAATGACCAACACTTTGCTGGGCAGTCCAAATTCCTTGAGTTTGCCGACAAACGCCTTTGTTTTTGGCTGATCGATGACCAGGTCTTCGACAATAACCAGTCGGTCCTGGCGTACCAGTTCTGACAGAATCGAACACATGGCGGCCCGGTACATCTTCCTGTTAACTTTTTGCGAGAAATTTTGTGGCCTGGCAGCAAAAGTCACACCACCGCTACGCCATATCGGACTGCGTATAGTCCCGGCACGCGCACGGCCTGTACCCTTTTGACGCCACGGCTTGGCGCCGCCACCCTGAACCTGCGAACGGGTTTTCTGCGCTCGCGTTCCCTGCCGACTACCGGCCAGAAACGCTGTAACTACTTGATGCACCAAAGCCTCGTTAAATTCACGACCGAAAGTTACTTCGGAAACCTCAACGTTTGCCTTGCCTGCACCCGAGATAGATAGATTCATTCTTGATAACCCCCTAGCTGCGCGCTTTAACTGCAGGTCGAATCAAAACATCGCTACCTGGTGCGCCGGGTACATTACCCTTAACCAAAAGCAAATTACGCTCTGTATCAACACGAACAACTTCAAGACTCTGAACGGTAACGCGAGCAGAACCCATCTGACCGGCCATTTTCTTGCCTTTAAATACACGCCCGGGGGTCTGACACTGACCGATGGAACCAGGCGCACGGTGAGAAATAGAGTTACCGTGCGTTGCGTCCTGCATTTTAAAATTCCAGCGCTTTACGCCGCCCTGAAAACCTTTTCCCTTGGACTTGCCAACAACATCGACCTTTTGACCGACCTCGAAACGAGTCACGTCAATATCGTCACCGACATTGATTCCTTCCAGTTCAGATTCGGGAATACGACTCTCATTCAAAACACGCCCGGCTGCAACACTTGCCTTGGCATAATGCCCAATCAGTGGTTTGGTTAAATGAGAGGTCTTGCGTTCTCCAGCTGCAAGCTGGATTGCGGAATAGCCATCGGTGGCTACTGTCTTGATCTGCGTGACACGGTTGGGACCAACCTCGATGACAGTAACGCCAATGGAGGCGCCTTCATCTGTGAAAATGCGGGTCATGCCGCTTTTCCTGCCGACTAAACCAATAGTCATAATAACCTCGGTACTAGTTGTGTACGGGACTTTAACCCTCTACGGTCGCGCTTCTCAACGCATTCCACTGATTGTTATTTCAAAAATAAAAAACTGTTTTACAAAATGATCAGCCCAGGCTGATTTGCACTTCAACGCCCGCTGCCAGGTCAAGTTTCATCAGTGCGTCAACGGTTTTTTCCGTTGGCTCGACAATATCCAGCAGACGCTTGTGGGTACGGATTTCGTATTGATCGCGCGCCTTTTTATTGACGTGCGGAGAAATCAATACCGTAAATTTTTCCTTACGGGTTGGCAGCGGTATTGGTCCACGGACCTGGGCACCTGTGCGCTTGGCTGTTTCGACAATTTCCAGCGTAGACATGTCAATAAGACGATGATCGAACGCTTTCAGCCGAATTCTAATCTTCTGGTTTTGCATCTAAGCAATGCTCCAACAATCACTATTTCAGTAATATTTAATGCTGCCACCCAAAAAGGGAAGCGCATTGTAAGTACCTGACTGCCTGGTGTCAAGCGTGTAACTAACAAATAAGGCCAATATATTCAGGCCCAAAAAAAGACCCGTTTTCGGGTCTTTTTTTGGTAATAGCCAGGCGGGATTACTCGATAACCTTGGATACTACACCGGCTCCAACCGTGCGTCCGCCTTCACGGATCGCAAAACGCAAGCCTTCTTCCATCGCAATCGGGGCTATCAGCGTTACGTCCATTTGAATATTGTCACCAGGCATCACCATCTCAACACCTTCAGGCAACTCAACCGCACCTGTTACATCCGTAGTACGGAAATAAAACTGCGGACGGTAGCCTTTGAAGAATGGCGTGTGACGACCACCTTCATCTTTCGACAGCACGTAGACTTCCGATTCAAAGCGAGTGTGCGGGGTAATGGTGCCCGGCTTGGCCAGCACCTGGCCACGCTCGACTTCTTCGCGCTTGGTTCCACGCAACAGGACACCGACGTTCTCCCCTGCACGACCTTCGTCAAGCAGCTTGCGGAACATCTCAACACCCGTACAAGTAGTCTTGGTGGTGTCTTTAATACCGACGATGGAAATCTCATCGCCGACTTTGACAATGCCACGCTCGATACGACCGGTAACCACCGTGCCGCGACCGGATATCGAGAACACGTCTTCGATCGGCATCAGGAACGGCTGGTCGATGGCCCGCTCGGGCTCGGGAATGTACTCGTCCAGCGTTTCCACCAGCTTTTGTACAGAGGGCATACCGATTTCAGAGGTATCACCTTCCAGCGCCTTGAGCGCAGAACCGATAATGATCGGGGTGTCGTCACCCGGGAATTCGTATTGATCGAGCAGTTCGCGGATTTCCATTTCAACCAGTTCGAGCAGCTCTTCATCGTCGACCATGTCGGCCTTGTTCATGTACACGACGATATAAGGTACGCCGACCTGGCGCGACAGCAGGATGTGCTCACGCGTTTGCGGCATGGGGCCGTCGGCAGCCGAACAAACCAGGATAGCGCCATCCATTTGCGCCGCACCGGTGATCATGTTTTTTACATAGTCAGCGTGTCCGGGGCAATCAACGTGGGCGTAGTGACGCTTGGGCGAATCATATTCAACGTGCGAGGTGGCAATGGTAATGCCGCGCTCACGCTCTTCCGGCGCATTATCGATACCGTCAAAGGCAACCGCTGTACCGCCCCAGACTTCGGAGCAAACACGCGTCAGCGCAGCCGTCAGCGTGGTCTTGCCATGGTCAACGTGACCAATGGTTCCCACGTTGACGTGGGGCTTAACTCGTTCAAACTTTTCCTTAGACATCGTAGCCTCTCAATTCAAT
>CAMYIF010000036.1 GCA_947258415.1 uncultured Pseudomonadales bacterium | reverse complement strand
GATTTGCCTGACCCGGAAACGCCGATGAACATGATCGTAACCGGCCGCTGCCCATACCTGGCAGCCCGCTCCTCGCGGGTAACATGGCTGATGCTGCTGTGGCCGTCCCCCTTGGCAGGCCCCCGCCGGGGCTCTTCGCAGCTAATCATGCCCGCGCCAATGGTCACGTTGGTGATCGGATCGATCACGATAAAACTGCCGGTCCCCCGGTGACCCTTATATCCGTCATAGCAGACTTTGCGGTCCAGCGTGATCTCACAAATGCCAATCTCGTTCAGCTCCAATCCCGGTGCGGGGAGGGTTTCCAGTGTGTTGACGTCAACCCGGTGCCTGATAGAGTTGATTCGGCCACCAACCTGTACGGTATTCAGTTTGAACTCATACTGTTTTCCGGGCAGCCGCGTGGCATCGGTCATCCATACTACTGTGGCTTCGAAGGAGTCTCCCTGGACTGGCAGGTTGTCAGTGTGGACTACCATGTCTCCGCGACTGATGTCGATCTCATCCTCCAGGGTGAGAGTGACAGCCATGCCGGCATGTGCCAGTTCCAATTCTTCTTCGAGGGTGACAATCGACTTTACCCGGCTCGTTTTACCAGATGGCAGTGCGGTGATCTCGTCACCTTTGCGAACGACACCTGATTCTACGGTGCCGCAATAACCCCTGAAATTGAGGTTGGGTCGGTTGACGTATTGCACCGGGTAACGAAGATCGCTGAAATTCTTGTCAGCAGCTATTTCGACCGTCTCCAAGGTGACCATCAACGGTTCGCCTGCGAACCAGGGCATGGCATCGCTGCTGTTGACCACGTTGTCGCCCACCAGAGCAGAGATCGGGAGAAAACGAATATCCGGAATATCGAGTTTCCTGGCGAATTCCAGGTAGTCGTTGAGTATCTGCTCAAAAACTTCCTGGCTGTAGTCAACCAGGTCCATCTTGTTGATTGCCACGATCACGTGTTTGATGCCCAGTAACGATGTGATGTAGCTGTGCCTGCGGGTTTGCGTCTGGACGCCATGTCTGGCATCGATCAGTATGATCGCCAGATCACAGGTAGACGCACCAGTCGCCATGTTGCGGGTATACTGTTCGTGGCCTGGAGTGTCGGCGATAATAAATTTGCGCCTGGCCGTGGAAAAGAACCGGTAAGCCACATCGATGGTAATGCCCTGTTCAATTTTCCGCCGGTGGTTCCGACCAATTTCGAGTCGGCTTCAAGCTGCATCAATTGGTCTTCGTAGATCATCTTGGAATCGTGCAGCATGCGGCCGATCAGAGTGCTTTTGCCGTCGTCAACGCTGCCGCAGGTGAGCAGCCGTAGCAGTTCCTTGCGCTCATGTTGCGCCAGATAAGCGTGAATATCGGTAGCGATCAGTTCGGATTGGTGTGACATTGGCTTACTTGCTTCGGAGATTCCACTGTGAGTTAAAAATATCCCTTGCGCTTCTTTTCTTCCATCGATCCTGCTTTATCTGTATCGATGAGCCGGCCCTGCCGCTCGGAGCTGGTGGTCAGCAACATTTCCTGAATGATTTCGGGTAATGTCGTTGCACCGGACTCCACTGCCCCGGTCAGTGGATAGCAGCCCAGGGTGCGAAAGCGAACGGTCTTGACAGTTATCTCGCTATCCTCGGTAATTGGCATTCTGTCATCGTCAACCAGGATTTCGACGCCATCCAGGTTGACTACCGGTCTGGGTTTGGCGAAATAAAGGGGGACTATATCGATATCGTTGAGATGGATGTATTGCCAGATATCCAGTTCTGTCCAGTTGGATAGTGGGAACACACGGATACTTTCGCCTTTGTTTATCCTGCAGTTATAGATATTCCAGAGTTCCGGCCGCTGATTTTTCGGGTCCCATTGATGGTTCTTGTCACGAAAAGAAAATATCCGCTCCTTGGCCCTCGTTTTCTCTTCATCGCGACGGGCACCGCCAAAAGCAGCATCAAACTGATATTTATTCAATGCCTGTTTGAGTGCCTGCGTTTTCATGATGTCGGTATATTTACGACTTCCATGGTCAAAGGGGTTTATATTATTCCGTTTACCTTCCTGGTTTGTGTGCACCAGTAATTCCAGGCCGGTTTCAGCCGCCATACGATCCCGAAATTCGATCATCTCGCGAAATTTCCAGGTAGTATCGACGTGAAGCAACGGGAACGGGGGCTTGCCCGGGAAGAATGCCTTGCGGGCCAGGTGCATCATTACTGCAGAATCCTTGCCTACCGAGTAAAGCATTACAGGATTTTCAAACTCGGTAACTACTTCACGCATGATATGAATGCTCTCGGCTTCGAGTGCCTTCAGGTGAGTCAGTTTAAACTCGGCCACTTCATTATGTTCGTGATCTTGAATTGCCTGTAAAGCTGTCATACATTGTTCCGGATTCTTAACGAAAATTCGCTATAGGATTGATAGTACCGAATGGCCTTTCATTTAAAAAAGAACATAATCTAATATTTTTATAACCAAAACGAATATCTTTTATTCAAATTTTTTGATCTTGTAATAACAAAAGTTTATTTTGTTCTTTTGAGCATCAACAAAGGTCTTTTAAACTGAGGACGGTGCATTTAAAAACCGGACACTAGTCAGGCTAACATTGGATAGGTTTAAGACCTTTTTCGCTATCCTGTAACTGTTTACCTGCTGTTATTAGATAATTATTTAAGCGTAAAATTTCACCAAGGCTGCAAATTTCTCATGACGGATAAGCTCGACAAGGCATTAACTGACAAAGCCAAAACCAGTATCGAAATTCTTGAACAGGCAAAACTCGATTACCAGCGAGTTACTTTTGCCAATAGTCTTGGCGCCGAAGATGTTGTAATTACCCACATGATCGCCACCCACAAGCCCGATATCGATCAGTTTATGCTCGACACCGGTCGTTTACCCGAAGAGACACTGGAACTGCTGGCCGAGATATCGAAAACCTACGACCTGGACATACAGGTCTATTTTCCTGATGCCAGCCAGATTGAATCCTGGGTGCGTAAAAACGGCATCAACGCCTTTTATGAAAGCCAGGAACTGCGCAAGGCCTGCTGCCACATTCGAAAAGTCGAGCCTCTCAAGCGGGCATTAAAAGGTTACAAGGCATGGATTACCGGCCTTCGGCGCAGCCAATCGGTAACCCGTGGTGATATGAAAAACGTAACCTGGGATGAAGGCAATGGCCTGTACAAGGTTAGCCCCTTGCTGGACTGGACCGAATCCGATGTCTGGGACTATATCAGGCATCACAACATTCCATATAACAAACTCCACGATCAGCACTATCCCAGTATAGGTTGCGCTCCCTGCACACGAGCGATTGCCGTTGGCGAAGATGTGCGCGCCGGTCGATGGTGGTGGGAAAATGAAGAAACCAAGGAATGCGGGTTACATATTATTGAGAAATAGGCCAGCAACCGGCTCAGGCAACGCAGCATCACCAGGTTTACATGTTGTTGAAAATCTCTGCGATTTTGAATAACCCTGGCACCCTACAATAACTGTCGACGGAGCACTTTTTGAAAATGAATGCCTTCTATAAAAACATCGATAAATCGACAGTTGTTAACGAACTCAGGTCACGACTGGAAGGAGACCTTAATTTCAGCGACGCGGGGCGTGCATTGTACACGAGCGATGCCTCCAACTACCGCCAGGTTCCCCTGGGTGTTGTCTACCCGCGTTCGACCGAGGACATTCGCACTGTGAGCCAGGTGTGCAATAAACACCAGAGACCCCTGTTGATGCGTGGTGCAGGCACTTCCCAAAATGGCCAGTGTGTCAATATAGCCATCATCCTGGATTGTTCCCGTTACCTTAACCGTGTCCTGGAGATTAATACGGACACGCAGACTGCACTGGTTGAGCCCGGCGTCGTTTGTGACCAGCTCAAGGCCGAGGCCGAAAAATCCGGCCTGACCTTTGGCCCCGACCCTGCGACCCATAGCCGTTGCACCCTGGGCGGCATGATCGGCAATAATTCCTGTGGCCCACATTCGATGCAGGCCGGTAAAACCGTGGAAAACGTTGAGGCACTCGAAGTGCTGACTTACGACGGCGCGCAGTTCTGGGTGGGGCCAACGAGCGAACCGGAGCTGGAACAAATCATTGCTGGCAATGACCGGCAAGCCGAAATATACCGCGAGTTAAAGGCCATCAGGGACCAGTATGCTGACCTGATCCGTGACAAGTTTCCGGCGATAAAACGCCGCGTCTCGGGTTACAACCTTGACCAGTTATTACCCGAAAACGGGTTTAATGTCGCCCGTGCACTGGTCGGCTCCGAGGGCACCCTGGTTTCAATCTTGCAGGCTAAAACCAAACTGATCGAGAATCCGAAATACGTGCAAACCCTGGTTGTCGGTTTCGACGATATTTACCTGGCCGGCGATATCGTGCCGGCCATGTTGCCTTTCAAGCCCATCGCCATGGAGGGACTGGATTGGGCCATCGTCGGTGGCCTGATCGATCGTAACCTTAAACAGGATGAGATTGCCCTGCTTCCCGAAGGCAAAGCCTGGATGATTGTGGAACTTAGCGCCAATTCGAACGAAACACTGGCGCAACGACACGCTGAATTTACCAAAACCATGCAGGAGCATCCCGGTGTACGCTCCTGCATCGATGTCACCCCGGCCAACGCACGCAAGGTCTGGAGTATCCGCGAACAGGGTGCATCGGCCACTGCCTTGAGTACCGATCCAAACGAACCCGACCCGGTAGTCGGCTGGGAAGATACGGCCGTTGATCCGCTGCAAATGGGTGATTACCTGCGCGAATTCCAGGCACTTGTAGACAAGTACCGTTACAAAACATGTTTATACGGGCATTTTGGTGACGGTTGCATCCATGCACGCATTACCTTTGATACGCGCAGCAAACAAGGCGTATCGAAATGGCGTGAATTCAGCGTCGAGATTTCGCAACTGGTAATAAAATATGGCGGCTCTCTTTCAGGTGAGCACGGGGATGGCCAGGCCAAGGGCGAGTTCCTGCCGCTGATGTTTGGACCGGAACTGATGAAAGCCTTCGAACGCTTCAAGGCCGCCTGGGACGTAAATAATAAAATGAACCCGGGCAAACTGATTCATGCCAATCGCATGGACGAGAATCTTCGTTACGGACCCGATTACCGGATACCGGTTGTGACCACCTCGCTGCATTTTCCAAAGGATACCGGCGGTATGGGTCGTGCGGCCGAACGCTGTATCGGCATGGGTAAATGCCTGAGCAGCTCAACGCCCATGTGTCCCAGTTTCCAGGCCACCAGGGACGAGCGATTTTCTACCCGCGGTCGCGCCCACCTGTTACACGAGATGTTGCGTGGAGAAGTTATCAGGGATGGCTGGGATAACAAGGATATCGAATTCTCCCTTGAGCATTGTTTATCCTGCAAGGCGTGCAAATCAGATTGCCCGACCCAGGTTGACATTGCCAGTTACAAGGCAGAATTCATGTCGCAGCATTACGCCAATAAACGCAGACCCTTGTCACATTATTTATTTGGCCGCATAGGACAACTGTTGCCGACCCTGTCGATGTTCCCCCGGCTGGTAAACGCCAGCATCAGCAACCCGTTGGTCAAAAAACTGCTGGTTAATACCCTGGGATTGAGGAATGACAGGGATTTACCCGCCCTGTCGGTCCAGTCGTTCAATAGCTGGGCAAAACAAAACTGTGCCTATGAACAGGATGATTTTTACTGGTTTGGTGACGAAGCCCACCCGGCCGTGGTGCTTTGGGTCGACAGTTTCAATGGCTACTATCGTCCCAACGTATTGCAATCGGGTTTGCGCGCGCTACTCAAGTGTAATTTCAAGGTCGCCGTGGCGCGACGCCGGTTCTGCTGTGGCCGACCGCTTTACGAGCACGGCTTCCTGGACCAGGCCCGGCGGCAGTTGAACGAAATACTCGAGGGTTTTTATCATCAACTACCCGGGGATTCGCAAGTCATTGTTCTTGAGCCTTCCTGCCTGTCTGTGTTTAAAGACGAATTGCTCAACCTGATGGCCACAGACCCCCGTGCAAGTGATCTATCGGGCAGGGTTACCACCCTGATTGATTTCCTGGGCAAAAAAGGAATCAAACCGCAAAGAAAGATGAATAAGGGCCTGCTTCATATGCACTGTCATCACAAATCAGTCCTGTCGGGGACGCTTGATCAGCAATGGCTAGGTGAATGTTTTGAACAACTGCAGGAACCGGAAAATGGCTGTTGTGGCATGGCCGGAAGTTTCGGCGTAAAGGACCAGACCCGCGAGATATCGGATATTCTTTACCAACGAAAACTCAAACCTGCCATCGAACAAAACGGCAATGAAGCCTGCCTTGTCGCCAATGGCTTTAGCTGCAAGGAGCAGATTGAACGCAACAGCGGTCGGCCGGTATTACACCCTGCAGAAATTGTCGAACGCTGCATCGACCAGGCTGAGAACCAACCCGAGCGATAACCGGGTAACTGGTTTCCAGGGATTTATGAAATCTGTTTATTCCTGCTCCGTCTTTGGTAGTAGCATGAGCAGGCAAGCGTGATGGGTAAATAATCTATTTATTACTGAATATGTATTTATCGTGCAACTCAATAATACGTTCTTCGGACAAGGATTTGGAATAATCAGCAAACAGTGCGGAGACTTTCTGCGCTTCATTGCGGGATTTGTAAGGGCCCAGTTTGCGACCACCGGGCGTTTTATAAAACCAGGTGTCTTTAATAGCGAAGATTCGATTATCAAAAGGTGCTTTTTTGGCCGGTTTTTCGGGAATTTGTTCTTCGTGTTCGTGCGAACGTTTTTCGATCTTCGAATTATGGTTTTCAATCAAGGCTTCAACGCGTTCCGAGCTTAATTTGCTGGCAAAGTCGATAAAAAGCGGGATAGTTCGGGTTACTTCACGATACGATGAGTAAGGACCAATATCCTGGGATTCACGGGTCCTGATATACCAGTGGCCATCAGCACGGTACAACCTGTCCGTCCTCATGGAAGGTCGCTCAGTTTCGCCTGCCCTGGTTAAATCAATCCTGGAACCGATAAGATATCCCATATTTAATTCATGTAATCAGCAATCAATTGCCATGCTCGTTACAATTCCCTTTCCTTAGTTATAGTCCTGCCAAGGTAAAATCGCAATCGCCGATCGGACTTGACTGGTAAATAAAAACAGTCGATATCTAAAAACTCTTCTAGCACTTTAGTCTAGCAAACCTGATTTGCTAACGTAAATACGTAGTTACACGCACTTGTGAATGTTAAATTGAACCGGTTTTTACACATATTTTACTCCAGGGATTTGCACCGGTGGCCAAACCGGTGCAAACAGGCACAACCGGTTGGTATTAATCGATAAGGCTGGCTTTGCGGTGCATGCCGGCTTCGTAATGCCCCGGGTTATTGCAGGCAAACATGACAGTTCCGTTACCTTCAAAACGCCAGGTCAAAAACTTGAGCTTGCCCGGATCAACCGATACAGTATTGCCTTCTTCGTGTTTCATATCCGGCATTTGACGCATCATCTCTGCATGCGCAAGCTGTTCTTCCTCACTGCCGATAGACATTTCATGATTAATTTTACCGTCATTTTTTACAATGAACTGAATGACCGTACCTGACTTAATACTGTCGAGATCTTCACTAAAAACGATTTTCATATCATCCGTCAGACTGACCTTGATTCTCTTCGTAGCCTGCGAGGTTTTTGCGGGTTCTCCGACCGTACTTTTGTGTACACCCATGGCCATCATGTCATGACCCTGTTTATTACTATGGTCGTCGTGACCGCCGGCGTGTTCATTTTTTCCGTATCCTGCGCCAGCCAATACTGAGGCCGCATAAACGAGGGATACTGTTAAAATCAGTAATTGTTTTTTCATTTTAATCTCCAGAGTTATCTATTTGAAAAATGTTAAATTAAGTTAGCCCGGAACAGGCTGACTTCAGAACGTGGCACGAAGGCCAACTACAAACTGCGTATCGCTGGTGTCTTCGCCTTCGTCACGGGCAAAATCAGCGGTATTACCGTATTTTTTCTCCCAATTAATGCCAATATAAGGCCCGGAACCCCGGCGTATCTCGTAGCGCAGGCGTAGACCTAGCTCCACATCCGACAAACCCGAACCTGTACCCGTGGCCTGATCGTTTTTACCATGCAGATTGATCTCAATTTCGGGTGTCAGAATGATTCGCTGGGTAAACATGAGTTCGTATTCTGCTTCAAAGCGCAACGCTGTACGTCCGGATTTACCGATAAACAGGGCAGTATCTATTTCAATGAAATATGGCGCCAGCCCCTGAAAACCAATTACCGCCCAACTTCGTTCGGGTGAAGGCTCGAAGTCCTGACGCAAGCCTGCTTGTAAATCCCAATAGGTTGACACGGCATTGCTATAAAGCAATTGGGCTTCGGCTTCCTCGGTATCGCCATCGGTGCGTTCACCTTCCGTTTTAAACCAGAGCTTGTCCCTGTCCTTACCTATCCAGGCCTGGGCCTCCCAGACTACCGGGTCATCGCCCGATGCATCACGATATTCAAGTTGATCAACCATAACCTTCCACACCACAGGATCGTCTTCCATAGCCGCCTGTGCAATAACGGGAAACAAAGTGAAAATCATCAGCAAAGTCGGGGCCAGTTTTTTTAATATTATTTTCATTTTCATAGCCTCCTAGCTTATTTCCACGGTGCGGAACATACCCGGCATGTGGTAAATCAAATGGCAATGATAGGCCCAACTGCCCTCCGCGTCTGCAGTGACCAGGTAGCTGATTTTTGAACCCGGCTGCACGATAACCGTGTGTTTTCTGGGAATATACTGCGGCTCCCCCGTTTCCAGCTCGCTCCAGACGCCGTGAAGGTGGATAGGATGCGACATCATGGTATCGTTAACCAGAACGATGCGAACACGTTCTCCGTAACTCATCTTCAGCGGCTCGGCATCGGCAAACCGGATACCATTGACGGACCACATATACCGGCTCATGTTGCCGGTTAAATGTAACTGGATTTCACGTTCCGGTTCACGGTTATCGTAGGTCGGGTATAGATTACGGATATCGGCGTAAGTCAGAACGCGTCTGCCATATAATTGCTGGTGATCCCGCAGGCCAATACCCGGGTCGCCCAGGCCATCCATGGGCATGTCCGCGCGCATATCTACATGCGGACCAAATTCGCTGGGTACATGCGTTATTTCTTTAGAACTGCCATACCCCGCTCGCCCAAGTCCGAACGTCGTTGGCTGGCCCATCATTCCCATGTCTTGTTGGCTATGGTCCATACCCGGCATTGCTGCCATATTGTGCTGGCTATGATCCATAGCCGGCACAGCGCCCATTTTACTATGGTCCATGCCCTGCATCGCACCGGCAGCACCCATGGCATGCATACTGTGATCCATGCCCATATCACGGTGGCCAAGGATCGGAGCCGGGTCCATTTTCGGTACTTCGGCATGTAAACCCGGATCAGGCGTCAGTGTTGCGCGCGTATAACCGGAACGATCGATACTCTGCGCAAAGAAAGTGTAAGCACTGTCGTCGCCAGGCTCGACAACGACATCGTAGGTTTCGGCAACACCAATTCGAAATTCATCGACCGTTACCGGTTCTATATTTTGACCATCGGCGGCAACCACGGTCATTTTTAACCCTGGAATTCGCACATCAAAAATAGTCATTGCAGCAGCGTTTACAATCCGTAAGCGCACTTTTTCACCGCGTTTGAATATGCCAACCCAGCCCTGTTCGGGTGTTACACCATTGATTAAATAGGTATAAGTAGCGCCGGTAACATCCGCAATGTCCCGATCGCTCATGCGCATATGATTCCACATGGCTCGGTCATTCGCTGTTTTTGATACGCCTTTACTTTTAATGTCCGACCATAGGTCGCTAATCGTTCTTTCCTGGTAATTATAATGTTCGCTGTTTTTTTTCAGGTTGGCGTATATGCTTTCCGGTGATTCATCACTCCAGTCGGATAAAACCATGACGTGCTCCCGGTCATAACTGACCGGGTCCGGATTTTTAGGATCAATAATAATCGCACCGTAGACGCCGGTTTGCTCCTGAAAACCGGAATGGCTGTGGTACCAGTAGGTGCCATTCTGATTTACATCAAACTGGTATTCATAGGTATCACCAGGCTTGATCCCGCTGAAACTCAAGCCCGGCACACCATCCATATTGGCTGGTAAAATAATACCGTGCCAGTGTATAGAGCTGTCGTGAGCAAGGTTATTTTTTACTCGCAATGTTACCCGCTCGCCTTCTTTCCAGCGTAAAACCGGGGCAGGAAGAGAGCCATTGACCGTCGTCGCAATTCTTTTCTTCCCCGTAAAATTAACCGGAAGATAGCCAATATCAAGATCAAATTGATTACCCTTTAATATCGGTGGTGTTGACGCAGGATTTGACTTGGCTGCCAATAAGTGAGGCACTCCCCCCATACCCACGATAGCAGTGCCCGCGGCAACGCCTGTAACAAAGCGTCGCCGGGACATGGATAATTTTCCTGGACTGTATAAAAAATGTTTCATAATAAAAACCTTAAAATTTACATTCCTGATAATTCCGCCACGTTCGGCAGATTTCATGGTTAATCATTCCGTAAACGCATCAGACAGGCTGAATGCATCTACAGTTTTCAATTATATTTTGGATAACGGGCGAAACGCCCTGCGGTCAAGCCGAGATTGGAGGGCGTAACGGGTCACCAGCCAAATAAGCTGGCGTAGATGGCAAGCTGTAGGGAATCAGTTCGCTGGGTGGCAATAAACCTTCAACGAGGATGTCAACCGTTAAAAGCTGTACACAGGAAAAGGTACAAGAAAGCAGGCAACTGGCCATATCTGTAGAACAACCCTCGGCAATATCATGAGTGCCCTCAGAAAGCATATCCTGGTTGTTATGCTCATGCATATGACTCGAATGTGACTTGTCGATCGTATCTGGCAGGGAGAGAGATTCAAATAAAAACAGGCAAAAACTGCTCACGTTAAAAGTGAATATCAGCATTAGAGAAATATTTTTCCAATTATATGACAAGATCTGATCTCTATTTACTTTTAACTTTCAATGATAAATCTCAGCCTTAGGGACAGTTATTAATCATGGATAATTCTACACAGCAAAAGAAATTGTGTTCATTGAAAACCGGGATTAATCATAAGCATTGAAAGCTCTTAATTCCAGTCTTCCCGAAATTCGTGCAGTATCAGATGGTGTGGAGAAGTATTTAATAGAGGGAGGCGTTGTCAAAGCCTCATCCTAAACTAAAGCGAGGCACTTAATATCAATCCTCGCGGCTGGTAACCTCGATCAAATGATAACCAAATTCGGTCTTGATCGGGCCGATGAGTTTACCGACTTCGGCACTGAATATCGCTTCATCAACTTCCTTCACCATTTTACCCGGTTCAACGGTGCCCAAACTGCCACCTTCTTCCCCGGATGGGCAGGTAGAATTCAACCTGGCTAATTCGGCAAAATCACCACCCTCTTCGATCAACATCTTTAACTCTTCGCACAATTCTATGCTATCAACCAGAATGTGTCTTGCTGTTGCTTCTGTCATCCAGGCACCTACGCTATCTTCCAAACACAAGTTAATGCCGCATTTAACTACACTTTTTACAACAAATGAACCATACCCATAGTTTTAGACTATAAAAATGGAATAGTTTTTGACCTTTTCATGCAATTCCTGCCCGGTAAAAATCACCGGGCATTAATCAACTGGAAGCGATTTACGCAATGGTAAATCGGGTCATAATCAGGTTAAATAATTCAGGCAGGTAAAGTGAGTGACTCAGACGAGACAATGATCCCGTTATTATCGGCATAGACATACTCGCCGGGAATAAAATCAACGCCGCCAAAAGAGACGGGGATATTCAGGTCCCCCAAGCCACGTTTTTCAGATTTTAACGGGTAGCTGTTCAGGGCCTGAACGCCGAGGTCGAGTTTCTTCAGCGTATCAACGTCACGCACGCATCCGTATATGATAATTCCTTCCCAGCCATTATTAATGGCGTTGCTGGCAATCATATCGCCCAAAAGAGCTACCCGCATGGAAGCCCCGCCGTCTACTACCATTACCTTGCCGTTTCCCGGAGTGCCAGCGGTTCGTTTTACGACCGAATTATCCTCATGGCATTTTATGGTGACGATTTCACCGCCAAAGGATAACTTCCCGCCAAAATTTGAAAAGATAGGCTCGACAACGCGGACAATCTGAGGGAACTCATCACAAAGATCAGGAGTCAGGTTTTGCATGTCGCCTCCAGGTTATTTGGCTTCACTGGCCAAAAACAACCATGTATCCATGACCGAATCCGGATTGAGCGAAACGCTGTCGATACCCTCGTTCATAAGCCAGCGGGCAAGATCAGGGTGATCTGAAGGCCCCTGTCCACAGATACCGATATATTTATCGGCCTTGTGGCACGCCTGGATAGCCATACTCAACAAGGCTTTCACTGCCGGATTGCGTTCATCAAATAGCTTGGCAACAATTCCCGAGTCACGGTCCAGACCCAGGGTGAGCTGAGTTAAATCATTGGATCCGATTGAGAAACCGTCAAAATATTCAAGGAACTGATCGGCCAGCAAAGCGTTCACTGGCAATTCGCACATCATGATAATCCGCAGGCCGTTTTCCCCCCGTTTAAGACCATTTGCCTCAAGCAGTTCGATTACCCCTTTGGCTTCATCCACGGTGCGCACAAAGGGCACCATGAGTTCGACATTGGTCAAACCCATCTTGTTACGCACATATTTTAAGGCCCGGCATTCGAGTTCAAAACAATCGGCAAAGTCTTCTGACAAATAGCGTGAGGCACCACGAAAACCGAGCATGGGGTTTTCTTCATGCGGTTCGTAAACATCACCGCCAATCAGGTTCGCGTATTCGTTGGATTTAAAATCAGACATCCTGACAATCACCTTTGCCGGCGCAAAAGCGGCCGCAAGGGTAGATATACCCTCAACCAGCTTGGTTACATAGTAGTCAACCGGGTCATTATATCCGGCAATCCTTTCGGTAACAGTTGCCTTCAGGTCGGCAGCCAGGCTTTCATAATTGAGTAGTGCCTTTGGGTGAACTCCGATCATACGATTAATAATGAACTCAAGGCGCGCCAGGCCTATCCCGGCATTCGGGATAGAACTGAAATCAAAAGCACGATCAGGGTTACCCACGTTCATCATAATCTTGAAAGGTAAGTCCGGCATTTCATCGACATCACTGGTTTGCAGCTCGTAATTCAGCAATCCATTATAGATCTTTCCTGTATCGCCTTCAGCGCAGGATACCGTGACTTCCGGAACATTTTTTAATATCTTGGTCGCGTTACCACAACCAACGACGGCCGGGATACCGAGTTCACGGGCAATAATGGCAGCATGGCAGGTACGCCCGCCCCGGTTTGTGACAATTGCCGACGCACGTTTCATAATGGGTTCCCAATCGGGATCGGTCATTTCCGTGACCAGCACATCACCTGCTATTATCTTGTCCATATCGGATAAATTACGAATGATTTTCACCGGGCCGCTGCCAATACGCTGGCCAATGGCACGTCCTTCAACGATCACCTCGCCTGTTTCCTGCAATAAATAGCGTTCAATCAAGGCAGTTGATGCACGGCTCTGTACAGTTTCCGGACGGGCCTGAACAATAAACAATTTGCCCGTATCGCCATCTTTGGCCCATTCGATGTCCATTGGTCGCTGGTAATGTCTCTCGATAATTAGCGCCTGCCTTGCCAGCTCATTGACATCTTCGTCACTGATGGAGAATTTTCGGCGATCGGCTGGAGATACATTCACCGTTTTTACCGAACGACCTGTATCGCCAGTAGCGTCGTAAACCATCTTGATATTTTTCTCACCAAGATTTCGACGCAATATGGCCGGCAATCCTTTATTCAGGGTGGGTTTATAAACATAAAATTCATCCGGGTTAACCGACCCCTGCACCACTGTCTCGCCGAGACCGTAGGAGGATGTGATAAACACGACATCGTTGAATCCCGAATCCGTATCCAGGGTAAACATAACGCCACTGGATGCCGTTTCGCTGCGAACCATTTGCTGGATACCTGCGGATAAGGCAATAAGACTATGCTCAAACCCCTGGTGGACACGGTAGGAAATAGCGCGATCATTGAACAACGAAGCAAATACTTCTTTAATGGCCAGAAGAACGTTATCGATGCCACGAATGTTAAGAAATGTCTCTTGCTGCCCGGCAAATGAAGCGTCGGGTAAATCTTCAGCAGTGGCAGACGAACGCACGGCTACCGCAAGGGCTTCATTCCCGTCCTGCAATTCGGCAAAGTGCTCCCGTACCGCAGCTTCGAATTCGGGTTGAAACGGTGCGTCTATTATCCACTGGCGAATTTGAGCACCGACTTTTGCCAACTCATTGACATCATCAACATCCAGGTCTGCCAGGATTTCCCTGATTTTTTGGGTAAGCTGATTTTCTTCCAGAAATTTTCGATAGGCGTCTGCGGTGGTGGCAAATCCCCCTGGTACCGAAACACCGACAGCCGTCAATTGACTAATCATTTCACCAAGAGATGCGTTTTTACCCCCAACACTCTCGACATCGTTCATTCCCACATGATCAAGCGAATCTACAAATTTATTCAAACCGTATTCTCCATTTGCATCAAGACTGGTATATATTGAGCTTGTTATTGATAGCAATAATACTAAAGATCCAGATAAAATACTTGACGCTTTTTCCAAATATTAGGAACAAATATTCGTCATTTCAACTTTATCCAGCCGTAACAATCATTTATTAAGAAGTCATCCTATGAAGCGAACAGTTTTTTTTATCTCAGATGGTACCGGCATTACCGCCGAAACGCTTGGCCTCAGCCTTCTTACCCAGTTTGAGAGTATTGAATTTGATCGTATAACACTGCCCTACATCGATACTATAGAAAAAGCAAAACAGGTGCTTGTTCAAATCGGTGAGGCTTCAAAAACCGACGGTCACCGGTCAATTATTATTGATACCGTGGTTAACAGGGAAATACGGCAAATTCTGCGGAGCTGCGAAGGTTTTACCATTGATATTTTTTCTACCTTTGTCAGCCCCCTTGAACAGGAACTGGGTACCGAGTCATCTTATTCGGTCGGAAAATCACATTCGATAGAAGATAATAACCGCTATCCTCTGCGGATAGCCGCCGTGAATTTTGCCCTTGAAAATGACGATGGTGGTTTCAATTGTGATTATGAGAATGCCGACATCATACTAATTGGCGTGTCGCGAAGCGGTAAGACTCCTACATGCCTGTATCTGGCACTTCAATTCGGTATCAAGGCTGCCAATTACCCGATGACGGACGATGACCTGGAAGAGTTCCAGTTACCCAAGCTATTGCGTGAACATAAACACAAACTGTTTGGTCTGACTACCGATCCCTCGAGGCTGGCATCCATTCGGCAGGAACGCCGCCCGGACAGCCGCTATTCTTCCCCGCACCAGTGTCAACTGGAGGTTCGCGAAGTCGAAGGGATTTTTCGTCGTTTTAATGTACCGTTTCTGGACACCACCGACTTGTCGATTGAAGAAATTTCCAGTCGGATTCTGGCAGCAAAAGGCATACAGCGGCGCACCTGATATTGATACAATACTTTAAATTATTACTTTAAAATATTGTTATCCAAAGGGTTTATTCTATGAGCACTGTTTTTATTACCTTAGGGTTATTATTCCTGTCATTGCTTATCATCGTGCCGCTGGTAGAAAAATTCGGGAAAAAACGCTCAGATGAAGAAGCCAGGTCCCTTTCACGATTCCTGCTGCCACTACTGGCCTTGTTACTGGTTTTGCAGATCATTGCCTATTACTTTTTTTGAGTTGAGATCAGGCTAAAGACCGGTCTTCAGGGGCTATTTAAACCGGCTTCATCCCACCTTTCAGTGATGACGTGTAACAGAGTCTTCCACACTGTTATCCTGTTTATCTGGACCAGCGCTCATCTGTGCAGGGTCAGTTCCCACTTCCCTGAATTCCAGTTCGGCATTAATTTTATCGAAATCACGTATCTCGGAAAGTGGTGGCAATTCATTCAGGGCTTTCAGATTGAAATAATCAAGGAAGTTTTTAGTGGTTGCATACATGGCTGGACGGCCGGGTACATCTCGATGACCCACCACACGAACCCATTCTCTTTCCAGCAGGGTACGGATGATATTGGTACTTACTGCCACGCCACGAACTTCTTCGATTTCCCCGCGCGTGACGGGTTGACGGTAAGCGATCAACGCAAGGGTTTCGAGTAGCGCCCGGGAATAGCGGGCAGGCTTTTCATCCCACAGTCGCCCGATCCATTCGCTAAGGTCCTGGCAAACCTGGATACGCCATCCATTACCCACCTCCTTCAATTCGAAACCGCGTCCCTCGAAATCGTCGGCGATAGCATTGAGTGCGGCCCTTAATTCTGAATTCGCCGGCCTTTGATCGACACTAAACAATTGGCCAAGATGCTCCAGCGTCAAGGGCCTGCCTGCAGTCAGTAGCGCACCTTCCAGAATACGTTTCAATTGCTTTTGATTATTCATGTGCGCGGGCCTTCACATGGATGGGTCCATAAATTTCGCTCTGAACAACGTCAATCAACGATTCCTTGATAAGCTCGAGTACGGCAAGAAAAGTGACTACCACGCCAGGGCGCCCCTCTTGCGGCGTAAACAGGGCGATAAAGGGAGTAAACTGGTTACCCTGCAGGCGAGAAAGAACATAGGACATTTTCTCCCGCGTCGATAACTTTTCAAGTTGCACATGGTGTTGCTCAAACATCTCGGCCCGTTTC
>CAMYIF010000035.1 GCA_947258415.1 uncultured Pseudomonadales bacterium | reverse complement strand
CGCCATATTGATATCGTTTACCTGGATTACCTTCTGATTCATCTGGATCCCAACTTTCGGCTGTATTGCCAATGGTAAGAGTATTATTAAATCCCCTGGTTAACCTTGATACCCGGAGTGACCGTTTCTGCATGCCGCTGGATCGCCGCTGTGACGAAGCCGGTAAACAGCGGGTGGCCATCGCGTGGTGTCGAAGTAAACTCGGGATGAAACTGACAGGATACATACCAGGGATGACCGGGAACCTCGACCATTTCGACCAGGCTATTATCTTCGGAGGTTCCGGCTATTCTAAGACCGGCCTTTTCAAGTTGTGGCACGTAGTTGTCGTTGACTTCGTAACGGTGGCGATGACGTTCAACAATCTGGTCTTTTCCGTAACATTCGCGGGCAATTGAACCTGGCCTTAAATGGCATACCTGACCGCCAAGACGCATTGTTCCGCCCATTTCCGATTGCTCATCGCGGGTTTCAACCGAGCCATCTTTTGCCACCCATTCGGTGATCAGCGCGATTACGGGGTGCGGTGAATCTTTGTTAAATTCAGTACTGTGAGCTCCGGCAAGGTTAGCGACATTGCGTGCAAATTCAATAACCGCAACCTGCATGCCAAGGCAGATACCCAGGTAAGGAATATTTTGTTGGCGTGCAAATTGGGCAGTAATAATTTTACCCTCTATACCACGTTCACCAAAGCCACCCGGAACGATAATACCGTCCACGTCGTTAAGACGATCTGTGCCCTGGGATTCAATATCCTCGGAGTCGATGTACCTGACATTTACCCTGGTCCTGGTTTGAATGCCCGCATGGATTAATGCTTCGTTAAGTGACTTATAGGCATCGAGAAGATCCATGTACTTGCCAACCATGGCAACGGTTACTTCCTTGTCCGGGTGTAAATGCGCGTCAGTAACACGGTCCCATTCCGACAGGTCAGCCGGTTTACAGGTCAGGTTAAATTTTTCAACAACCAGGTCGTCAAGCATGCGCTGGTTCAGCACGCCGGGAATTTTATAGATGCTATCGGCGTCTTCGAGGGGAATGACTGCTCGTTCTTCAACATTGGTAAACAGGGATATCTTGCGCCGGGCCGATGATTCGATTTTGTGATCTGATCGGCACAACAGTATATCGGGTTGTATACCAATGGAGCGAAGCTCTTTTACCGAATGCTGTGTGGGCTTGGTTTTGGTTTCCCCGGACGTGGCAATATAGGGCACCAGTGTTAAATGCATAAACAGCGCACGGTTTGGACCCAGTTCAATTTTTAATTGCCGCACGGCTTCCAGGAATGGTTGTGACTCAATATCACCAACGGTCCCGCCGATTTCAACCAGGGCGATATCGGCGTCCTTGGCACCCAGAATTATACGTCGTTTGATTTCGTCGGTAATGTGGGGGATGACCTGTATCGTGGCCCCCAGGTTATGACCACGGCGTTCTTTTTGCAGCACGTATTCGTATACACGCCCGGTGGTAAAATTATTTAGCTGGCTCAGTTTAGAGCGTGAAAACCGCTCGTAATGGCCAAGATCAAGATCCGTTTCGGCACCGTCTTCGGTAACAAATACCTCTCCATGCTGAAACGGGCTCATGGTGCCTGGATCCACATTGATATAGGGATCAAGTTTCATCATAGTGACGTTCAGACCCCGCGCTTCGAGGATGGCGCCGAGCGAAGCAGATGCGATGCCCTTTCCGAGAGATGACACGACACCGCCGGTGACGAAAATATAATGCGTCATTAAAAAAAACCGTTTATTATTGCCGTTGGTTGGAAAAAATATCGTTTTCGGAAAAGCCCGCAAAGATATTGACTGCAAGCCTGACCTTGAACTCGTCGAGATGGGAGTAAAGATTACCAGTTTAGCAATTTAACCACAATCAGAATTCGGCGTTATGGACCGTCAGAAGCGATGCCATCGCAGACAAAAACCAGGGTCCAGATCTTTAGACTGGAAACCCTCGCAAACCCACAAATCTGCGACAGCAATCAGCGTGTCCTGGTCATAAACAAGCGGGACCCTGTCCCTTAACCATGGAGGTATACGGTACTCGAGAAACAATTTTTTTAACGGGTGGGAACCACTGCGACCGGCGGGGCAACAACGTTCGCCTCCCTGCCGGAATCGAATATTTAATAGTTTGTTGGCAAACCTGATATTAAGACCACCTTCACCGGTAATCTTGTCTGCGCTCAATACTCCACCGGATGGCAAGTGCAGCCGTTCCGACAATGTCCATTCGTATTGTTGACCGGTATCGTGCACCGGCAATGGCTGCATAGCGTAAAGGGCGTTGTTAAAGCGCCTTAACTCAACACCCGACCAGAACATAACTGGCTGCGCATCTTGCCTGGCGTTTATAACCTCGGATCGGATTTGCTGCAAGCGTTCATAACCCGGTACCGCCAGATTCAGCCTCTGTAACCACCCGCGAAGTAATTCAATTTGCAGGTATTTATCATAGCTAACCAGCCAGCTGATATTCAGGCTGTCCCCTTCCAAGCCTTTGTCGAGTTCATTGCGAATAAAATAATCTACCGTGGACTGTAATTGAGCATTGATATCGGCAAACCGCAACATGGATTCGCGATAATGAGGCCATCGTTGCGCAACAGGAGGCAAAACCTCATGTCGTAAAAAATTTCGATCAAACCCGGTATCGGTATTACTTTCATCTTCTACCCAGGATAAATTGTTTACCCGCGCATATTCTTCCAGGTCACTTCGAGAATAATTTAACAGGGGTCGCTGCAATTGACCCAACCCCAGCGAACGTGTTTTGCTAATTCCGGAGGCACCCTGGGCGCCGGTGCCTCTCAACATTCTGAACATGATTGTTTCGGCCTGGTCATCAGCATGATGCGCCTGCAAAATTACATCCCTGTTACCGATATACCTTTCGAACACCGAATAGCGTGCTTCGCGTAATATGTTTTCAAGGCTTGGGCCATCAATCTCCGGATTAATGTAACTGACCGACAGGGGTACCGATAATGACTCGCAAATGGAATGGCAATGTTTAACCCATTCATCTGCCTTATCGTTGACGCCGTGATGGACGTGTAATGCCTCGAGAGGAGGGAAATCTTCGTGTTGATCACGCAATACGGATAACGCGTGTAACAGGACATGCGAGTCAAGCCCGCCACTGTATGCCACAATGTAGCGATTGACCTTTTGAATGTCGTGAAGTTCTGAAAACAGGGATTCTGGAGATAAAGTCATAGCGAAAATTGTATTATAAGAATATATGGTAAATATTCTTTAATAAAACCAACTCTCCCCAGATGAGATTGGTTTCGGATTTTTTGTGCGGCTACCTGCATTCATTTGTAATTTTTATTCTAGACGCTGATACCGTATGACAAGTAACGCTTGTAACGACGATCAACCAGCTCGCTAGTTGATAAATCTTTCACTTTATCAAGCGCACCGGTAAGACTTTTTTTCAAACTTTCGGACATCTTGCCTACATCACGATGAGCACCGCCCAAAGGTTCCTGTACAACCGTATCAGCAAACCCAAGTTGCTGCAACCTGTTGGCGGTAATGCCCATTGCCTCGGCGGCGTCTGCAGCACGCTCAGCGCTTCGCCACAGGATGGAGGCACAGCCCTCGGGAGAAATTACGGAATAGGTTGAATACTGTAACATGATCAACTCATCGCACAATCCGATTGCAAGCGCTCCACCCGAACCACCTTCACCGATAACGCTTGATATGATGGGTGTTTTCAGACACGACATCACGGCCAGATTCTTTGCAATCGCCTCGCTCTGCCCCCTTTCTTCGGCACCAATCCCGGGGTAAGCGCCAGGCGTATCGATGAAGGTAAAGATAGGCATCTTAAAACGTTATCACGGCCTTTCTGGTGGCCGATTACCATTACCGGCTGGTCATCGAGGCGCGCCGTACCGCCAATTATTGCCGGGTCATCCGAATAGTGACGGTCACCGTGCATCTCATCAAAGTCGGTAAAGATAGATTTAATATAATCACGGGTATAAGGACGTAAGGGATGACGCGCCATTTTTGAAACCTGCCAGGCGCTAAGATCGGCAAAAATCTTCTTGGTTAAACCACGACTTTTTTCTTCAAGCCTTGCGATCTCTTCGGTAATGTTCAGATCGTTATCGCTACCTACTAGACGCAACTCCTCAATTCTAACCTGTAACTCCGCAATTGGCTGTTCAAAGTCCAAATAATTTGTATTCATCGATGGTTTTCCGTTAGTTATTTTTATGCCCGGTTTTTAGCAGCTACGCAGGCAATGGTATTAATATTTTTTACTAATGACAACCTGTCTAGGCCATTATATAACGCATCGCAGGAATTTACTTGTACCGCAACCAAACAGATTGCTCACCCAGTTTTTCTTTCAGGCTGTGCAGCAGGTCATCATTAGGTCGCACCTGCCAGCTATCACCCAGGCGGAATTTTCCCAGTGCAAACTGATTCGTATATTCAACCACCAACCGACAGCCTTCAGCCTGGCAAGATTTCAATAAGGGTAACATATGCTCTACTTTGTGTTTTTCGTTATCAGCATTTAATCGAAGCACCAATTCCCGGGCAAAGCGTATTCTGGCAGTTTCAATATCAAATATTTTTATCGCGCGTGCTTTTAACGCCCCCGAATAATCATCGTGTGAAACCTCCCCCTCGACTACCAGGATGGTGTCTTTCATCAACAGGTCATGATAGCTATTGTAGGTTTCGGCAAAAACAGATACTTCGATACGACTGGTCCTGTCATCCAGGGTAACAAAGGCAATGTTGTCGCCCCGTTTGCTCTTCATGGTACGAAGATCAACGACCAGTCCGGCAAATAACCTGAGTTTCTTGCCCGGTTGCAAGGAGGAAATTTTGGCTTTGGCAAATCGCCTGATCTCACTCTCGTATTCATCGATGGGATGACCCCTCAGGTAAAGGCCCAGCGTTTCCTTTTCGGCAGTCAACCGGTGTTTTTCCGTCCAGCAGCGAGTATGCAGGTACTCCCTGTATACATTCTCAATCGAACCGCTATTGCCATTACCCGGCAGATCACCAAACATATCGATCATCCCGGCATGCCTGTTCTTGGTATGTTGCTCTGCAGTCCTGATGGCTTCTTCCAGGCAGGCCATGAGAATGGCCCGGTGTGGCGCGATTTCATCCATGGCACCCGAGCGAATCAATGCTTCAATCGACCTGCGATTGACCTTGCGCAGGTCCACGCGTGAACAGAAATCAAACAAGTCCGTAAACCGGCCGCCCTGCTCCCGTGCCTGCACAATTGACTCTATCGGGCCTTCACCCAGCCCCTTGATGGCCCCCAGTCCGTAAACAACCTGATTGTGTTCATCCACGGTAAACTTGTAGTCGCCGATATTGACGTCGGGCAAGACCAGGGGCAATGACATTTGCCGGCAGTCCTCGATCAGGATAACTACCTTGTCGGTATTCTGCATATCCGCGGATAAAACCGCCGCCATGAATGGCGCCGGGTAAAACGTCTTCAGCCAGGCGGTTTGGTAAGACAAAAGCGCATAGGCGGCCGAGTGCGATTTGTTAAAACCGTAACCGGCAAACTTTTCCATGAGATCGAAAATAAAACCCGCTTTTTCCGTAGCGATATCATTTTTCATGGCGCCTTCCAGGAATATTTTCCTCTGCTTGGCCATTTCTTCGGGTTTCTTCTTGCCCATCGCACGACGCAGTACATCCGCCTGTCCCAATGTATAATTGGCCAGTACCTGGGCAATCTTCATCACTTGTTCCTGGTAGAGGATGACACCGTAGGTATTTTTCAGGATGGGTTCGAGCGCCGGGTGGGAATACTCCACTTCCGATCGCCCGTGTTTTCGATTGATAAAATCATCGACCATGCCCGATTGTAGTGGTCCCGGGCGAAACAGGGCCACCAGGGCGGTTATATCTTCAAACGAACTGGGTAACAAACGCCTGATCAGTTCTTTCATTCCCCTGGATTCGAGCTGGAAAACGGCGGTTGTCTGCCCTTTCTGGAGTAGCTCGAAGACTTCTTCTTCGTCGAGCGGTATCGAAGTTATATCGACGGGCTGTTCTTCCTTCGACTGCTTTATATTGTTGATCGTTTTAACGGCCCAGTCGATGATAGTCAGGGTTCGCAAGCCGAGAAAGTCAAATTTAACCAGACCCACGTGCTCGACATCATTTTTATCAAACTGGGTAACCAGGTTTTTTCCGGCATCATCACAATACAGGGGGGAAAAGTCGGTCAGCCGGGTAGGTGCTATGACCACGCCGCCTGCGTGTTTACCAACATTGCGGGTGATGCCCTCAAGCTTGTAAGCCATTTCCATTATTTCGGCAACGTCTTCATTTTGCTCGACAAAATCGCGCAATACCTGCTCTTGCTCCATGGCTTTTGACAGGGTCATGCCCACTTCAAACGGGATCATCTTGGAAAGTTTGTCGGCCAGTCCATAGGGTTTACCCTGGACCCGGGCAACATCACGCACCACGGCCTTGGCCGCCATAGTGCCGAAGGTAATAATCTGGGAAACAGCGTCTCGCCCATAGGTCTCGGCAACGTAGTCAATCACCCGGTCACGGCCATCCATGCAGAAATCAACATCGAAATCGGGCATCGAAACCCGCTCGGGGTTCAAAAAGCGCTCAAACAGCAGTCCATACTCGATGGGATCCAGGTCGGTAATTTCCAGCGCGTAGGCAACCAGTGACCCGGCGCCCGAGCCTCTGCCCGGGCCAACGGGGACATCGTTTTTTTTGGCCCAACGGATAAAATCCATGACGATCAGGAAATAACCCGGAAAACCCATCTGATTGATGATATCGAGTTCAAATTTTAATCGGTCCGTGTAGGCCTGTTTTTTACCGGCGTAACCGGGACTGCCCCTGTCGAGCGTTTTATCCAGTCGCCTGTCCAGACCTGACTGCGATAATTCCTGGAAAAAGGCCTCGGTGGTCATGCCATCGGGCACCGGATAGTTGGGCAGGTAGTTTTTGTCCAGCTCGATTTCAAGGTTGCAGCGTTTGGCAATTTCGACTGTGTTTTCAATGGCTTCCGGAAGGTCCTTGAAAAGTTCTATCATCTCCTCCGGACTTTTCAGGTACTGGTGCTCACTGTGCAATCGTGGCCGCCGGGGGTCATCCAGGGTACGACTATCGTGAATACAGACCCTGGCCTCGTGCGCATCAAAATCATCCAGCTCAAGAAAACAGACATCGTTGGTGGCTACTACGGGCAAGTCATGGCTAGCTGCAATCTCAACCAGGCGGTGCAGGTACAGCTCTTCATTTTCTCGTCCGGTGCGCTGCACTTCGATATAAAAACGCTCCGGGAAAAGGCGACTCCATTCCCGTATCAAGGGGTCCGCTGCCTCGCTGCCATCATTTAGTACGGCTTGCCCGACATCACCGGCTCGCCCACCGGATAGCGCGATTAATCCATCGCAGACTTCGGCATCCCTGAGCCATTCTTTCCTGACATAGGCAATTCCCTGTTTCTGCCCCTCCAGATAGGCACGCGATATCAAGCGTACCAGGTTAGCGTAACCGGTTTTATTTTGGACCAGCAAGGTGAACCGAAAAGGTTGACTAAAATTTACCTCGTTTTCCAGCAGGAAGTCGCTGCCAATGATGGGTTTTACACCCGCATTAAGGGCAGCTTTATAGAATTTAACCAGTGCAAAAAGATTGGTTTGGTCGGTAATTGCAACCGCCGGCATACCTTTGGATGCCACTGATTCGATAAGTGGTTTAACCCTCACCAGGCCATCGACAAGTGAAAACTCGCTGTGGACACGAAGATGTATGAAACTGTCTGCCATTGAATCTATCCGGGATTTAATCAGGTATTGATTAACGAGCGATTTTCCAATAATTTTTTGACCGGGCCAAACGAGCGCCTGTGAATCGGGCTGGGGCCCAAAGCCTGTAAAGCCGCCAAGTGTTGTTTTGTCGGGTACCCCTTGTGTTGCGCCAGGCCATAACCGGGATAGATTTTATCCATCTCGACCATTTCCTGATCGCGGTAGACTTTCGCCAAAATAGATGCCGCACTTATCTCGGGAATCTGTGAATCGCCTTTGACGATTGCCTGTGCAGGACAGGCAAGTTGTGGACAGCGATTGCCGTCGATTAATGCCCGGTCGGCGGCTATTTTTAAACCGTTCACCGCCCTTTGCATCGCCATCAGGCTTGCCTGCAGAATATTTATCTGATCAATTTCCTCGCACTCTGCCCGTGCAATACACCAGGATAGTGCACGGGATTTTATCTCCACGGCAATCAATTCCCGTCGTCTGGCGGATAATTTTTTGGAATCGGCAAGGCCTTCGATGGGGTCATCCGGATTTAAAATGACAGCTGCAGCAACAACCGCACCCGCCAATGGACCACGACCAACTTCATCCACACCGGCAATATTAGTGCGCGTCACCCGCATAAAAGATTCCCGTTTTTCAGGTTAATGCTTATTCAACAAGATTGATAACGGCTTCGGCAGCCTTGTCACTGGCATTCTGACGCAACATCTGATGAATTTCGACAAAAGCATCGAGTTGCGCCTTTGTTTCCTTACGATCACGCAAACAAGCAATCAGTGCGGGTACGATAAATTCCGGTTCTGCCTTTTGCTGGACAAATTCAGGTACCAGGTCTCGCCCCGCCAACAGGTTAGGCAATGCAATATAGGGAATTTTAACCAGCCTGGATAGCATCCAGTGGGTCAAGGGTTGCATTTTATAGGCAATGACCATCGGGCGTTTTACCAGCGCCGCTTCGAGCGTAACCGTTCCTGAGGCCAGCAATAATGCATCTGCAGCGGCCATCACCAATTGCGCCTGGGCGACCACTACCTGTACCGACTTTATATTGGAATTCGCCTGTATTGCAGTCTCAATAAGTGATGCAACCCCGGGGTTTGCCGCAGCAACCAGCACCTTGCAGTCCGGATACTCCTTTTGGCACAGCTCGGCTGAAGATAAAAATGTGGCGATTAACCGGCTAACTTCGCCCATCCGGCTCCCGGGTAAGAGCGCCAGCACCTGGTCATCCGCTTGTAAACCAAGTTCGTCCCTGGCCGCTTGTTTGGATGACTCCATCGGAATATGATCGGCTAAAGGATGCCCGACAAACGTGACCGGTACATTGTGTTCCTGGTAAAATGCCTCCTCGAAAGGGAATAGCGCCAGTATCAAATCAACACTTTGGCCAATGCTTTTTACCCGGTATTGACGCCACGCCCATACTTGCGGGCTGACATACTGTACAGTTTTAATGCCGGCGCTTTTTAATTTTTTTTCAAGTGCAAGGTTAAAATCGGGGGCATCGATACCGATAAATACGTCGGGTGGATTATCCAGGAAATGTTGTATCAGGTTTCGCCTGACTTTGATTAACTCAAACAAACGGCCGAGCACTTCAACGAGGCCCATGACCGACAGTCGCTCGATGGGCACGTGACTATTGAATCCGAGGGCACACATTTTGGTGCCGCCAATGCCTTCAAACGTGGCTTCGGGGTATTTTTCCTTGATCGATTGAATCAGGCCTGCGCCCAGGATATCGCCGGAAGCTTCTCCGGCAACAATGCCAATTCGTAGATTTCTCGTCACTTACTCTTCCCGGATTTTCAGGATTGTCTTGATATTTGAACTGGTGCTGGTTTATTCGACAGCTGCTATTAATATTATTTAATACGCAACCAGGGCATTCTTTCCTCGACCAGGCTAACGAACGATGCCACGAGTTGAAGACAGTATGGATTCAATGAATATATCAAGCTCCGGCCCCTTGTACGTCAGCCCACGAATCCTGTCTACTGCATCGTTCACGGTAAGCCCCTGGCGAAACACAATTTTATAAGCCTTCTGCAAAGCGGATATCGCATCCCTGGAATACTTGCGTCTTCTCAGGCCTTCGCTATTGATACCATGCGAAGTAGCGGTATTGCCATTCACCAGGACATAAGCGGGAACATCCTTCAGGATCACGCTTCCTGCCCCGCACATACTATGCTGGCCAATTCGACAAAACTGGTGTGCCGCAGAAAAACCACCCAACACAGCAAAATCGTCCACTTTTACATGCCCTGCTATCGCAACGTTGTTAGCAAGTATCGTGTTACTGCCAATAATCACATCATGGGCAATATGAACGTTGACCATGAATAAATTATTGCTGCCAATCAGCGTGATGCTATTGTCCTGGATAGTTCCCCGGTGAATGGTGCATGCTTCCCGAATAACGTTATTGTCACCAATCTCAAGACGAGTCGGCTCACCGGCATATTTCTTGTCCTGGCAATCTTCGCCTACGCTGGTGAATTGGTAAATGTGGTTATTCTTGCCTATGGTTGTAGGTCCTCTCAGGACTGCATGTGGTCCAATTACAGTGCCCTCGTCTATTTCTACGTCAGCACCTATGACTGTCCACGGGCCTACTTCAACATTTTCCCCCAGGCGCGCTTTTGGATGTATTTTTGCCGTATCGTCGATCAATATTTTTTTTCTCTGTCTGCGCAAATTATTGTTCCTGAGCATACCAGCTCACCTTCTACCGTTGCCTTGGCATCAAACTTCCAGATCCCCCGTTTCTCCGTGACAATACTGGCTTCCAGTTGTAAGCGGTCACCCGGCATTACGGGACGTTTAAAACGTAAGTCATCTGCACCTACAAAATAGTAAATGGAGCCATCCACAGGTTTTTTATCCATGGTTTTAAAACCCAGGATTCCGGCTGCCTGTGCCAGCGCTTCAAGAATTAAAACGCCGGGCATTACTGGGAAATCCGGGAAATGACCATTAAAAAACTCTTCATTAGTTGTGACGTTTTTATACGCCACTATAGAGGTTCCCACCTCCAGTTCGACCACTCTGTCTACCAGTAAAAAAGGATAGCGATGCGGCAGATATTCCCTGATTTGATTTATTCTCATCATTCTTGTGCGCCTTGATTTTTAAGTTCAATTACTTCGCGTTCTAATTGTTTAATCTGCCTGTAAAGATCGTCAATCTGACGTATTCGTACTGCACTTTTTTTCCATTCCCGGGTCGGCATAAGCCCGGTTCCGGAAGAATAACTTCCTGGTTCGGTTATAGACTTTGTCACCAATGTCATCGCTGTTATATGAACACGATCGGCGATTGAAATGTGCCCGACAAATCCCACACCGCCGGCTATGGTGCAATTCCGCCCGATTTTTGTACTTCCCGATATACCGACGCAGCCTGCGACAGCACTGTCAGTACAAATATGGACATTATGGGCTACCATTACCTGGTTATCAATTTTAACGCCATTCTCTATAATTGTATTGTTCAGGGCGCCACGATCTATTGTTGTACAGGCACCTATCTCGACGTCATCGCCAATTTCAACACCACCCAGGTGAGCAATCTTTTCCCAGCGCCCCTTGTCATTGGCAAAGCCGAAACCGTCAGCGCCAATAACCGCACCACTGTGAACAACAGCACGCTCTCCAACTGACACGCCGTGGTATATCGACACATTAGCACAAATTCGTGAGTTAGCACCTATAACTGAATTTTCACCGATAAAACATCCGGGGCCAATTTTCACACCTGCATGAATTATCGCCCCTGCCTCGATTACGGCGTGTGCACCTACCGAAGCACTTTCATCGACCCGGGCATTATCATTAACGGTAGCCGATGCATGTATCCCCACAACAGCTTCTGGTTGATTATCAAAAAATCTGGTGGTTTTAGCAAACCCTAAATACGGGTTTGCTAAAATAAGTGCGTTACCCCTGACCAGTCCAGCATGTTTACTGGATACTATAACAGCACCCGCGCCGGTTTCATCCAGTATTGAAATGTAGTCGGGACGTGCCAGAAAACTTATTTCTGACTGTGTTGCATTTTCAAGCGAAGCAACACCACTGATTTCATGGTCGCCTTCTCCCCTCAACTCGGCACCCAGATAGGTGGCAAGCTCATGCAACCGACAGACTTTTGACTTGGCCATCCTGCTGAACTCTTTATTTTTGGTTTAGTAACTCTGTGACTTTATTGGTAATATCCAGCGACTTGTCATGATATAAAGCAGCCCGCGCATGCAGAATCAGTGTATATTTTTTTTGCTGCAGCAGCTGTTTTAAAGCGGCATCGAGTTTAGGTTTCAATTCAGTCAACAGTTCCTGTTGTGAATTGTTCTGAGCATTTTGCAGCTGTTTGGCTTTAAACTGGTACTCTTTTATTTTGCCCTCGGTCTCCAATCCAAGCGCACGCTTTTCGGCTTCACTCATAACAGCAGCATCCTGTTCCAAACGCTGACGCATCCCCTGGATAACCTGGCCAAGCTCTTTTAATTCATTATAGTCAGGTGCATATTTTTTCTTCATTTCTGCAATTTTTTCTTTTGCCAGTTCTGTATTGAGAATCGCGGTCTGGACATCGACAACCACCATTCCCTTGTCAGCCCATGCCTGGGGTGTGCAGAAAAAGCTATAAACCAGCATTGCCAAAATAATTTTTTTCACGTTAAAACCTCTACTGTTTCTTTATTGATTCAAGTTTTGTCTGCGTAGTTATTAAAAATAGTAATTAAAAAGTTGTACCAAATGAAAACTGGAACACTTCGGTCTCGTCAAAGTCACCTTCATTCAATGCTTTTGCAAGGCTAAATGTTAATGGTCCAAACCCGGATAACCAGGTTACCCCGATACCCGTTGAATACCGCAACTCCCCGAGATCAAAATCAATGCAATTGGGACTTGTTGAGGGGCAGTCGGTATTAAACACATTCCCGGCATCAACGAACAATAACGTCCGGACCGAGCGTTTGTCGGTCAGGAAAGGTGTAGGGAAAATCAATTCCACACCACCCGTGGTCTTCACATTACCACCAAAAGAATCCGGTCCCTGATCAGGGTCTAAAGGATCAGGGGTGCTTCTCGGCCCCAGCGTATTATTTTCAAAACCCCGGACCGAATCAATGCCTCCTGCAAAAAAGTTATTATAGAAGGGAAAAGGCTTGGAGCTATCCAACGTGTCAGCGTAACCAAAATTGCCTCGCAATTTCAATGTCAACTGGTCAAAAATAGGAAAATAAACCTGGCCCTTGTAGGTAATTTTGTAATAGGTGGTATCGCTACCCGGGACTGCAAGCTCTACAGACAAGCTTTGGGAAGACCCTTTGGTTGCAAAAAAGCCCCTGTTGAGACGTGATTGGCGCCATGTCCCCGTTATCTGGAATTCGTTTATATCGTCGCCTTCCTCAGTAATAAATCCCAGTATTTCGGAGACCGGGAAAGTGCCCAGCTTGATTTTTGTATTTTCTACGCCGAATCTGAAAGAAAGCGTTTGGGATTCCGAAATCGGGTAACCAAAGGTTACACCGGCGCCGTAGGAGTCAGTTCTAAAACTGGATGTATCATCTTCGTCAAAATCACGCTCCTTGAAAAATATATTGAAACCACGACTCACGCCATCAATCGTATAATAAGGGTCGAGGTATGAAAAATTATAGAATGAACCGACGCTGCTTCGATTGGCGGCAATACTGACGTTTTTACCGGTACCCAGGAAATTTTTCTGGCTCACCCCGGCGCCGATCAGGAACCCGCTGCCTTGCGAGTACCCCAAGCTGAAATTAATACTGCCCGTGGGTTGCTCTTCAACCGAATAATTAACATCGATCTGGTCCGTTGTACCCGGTACCTGGCGAGTCTCGACATTCACTTCCTTGAAAAAACCCAGTCGCTCCAGACGTAATTTGGATTGCTGGATTTTTTTATTTGAAGCCCAGGCTGACTCCTGTTGTCGCATTTCACGCCTGAGCACTTCGTCGGCTGTCAGGGTATTGCCACTAAAATTAATACGCCGGACGTAGGCCCGGTTTCCAGGATCGACAAAAATCTTGATGTTTACCGTTCTGGTCTCGTCATTGATATCAGGAATACCGTTAACATTCGCGAAGGTGTAGCCATCATCACCAAGCCGATCAGTCAAAACAGCGGTATTGCTGATCAACGCTTCATTCGAAAAAAAGTCACCTGTCTTGATTGACATATTCTTTCTTAATTCGGCTTCATCGACGACCAGGTCGCCGGCAAAAGTTATCTCGCCAAATGAATAGCGATCACCCTCGGTTATGTTGATATTGATATAAACATTTTTCTTGTCGGGTGTAATTGATACCTGGGTGGACTCAATAGCAAATTTAATATATCCGTTATCCAGGTACCTTGAACGCAAGCGCTCCAGGTCGCCATTAATTTTTTCGCGCGAGTATTTGTCGTCACCCCTGATAAAGCTTAACCAGTTGGTACGCCTGGATTTGAACAGGTTTTTCAGGTCTTTATCCTTAAATACCCGGTTTCCAACAATATTTATCTGTTTGATTTTCGCCGCTGTTCCTTCAACCACATTGATTAATAGCGAAACACGGTTTCGAGGCTGCTCGATAACCTCCGTCTTGATCTCTACGCCATAACGTCCCTGTGAAATATACTGTCGGGCCAGTTCCTGTTCCAGGGCTTCCAGAGTGGCGCGCTTGAATATTTCACCCTCGGTCAGTCCCGATTGCTTCAGTCCTTCCTTGAGATCATCGGTCTTGATGACTTTATTTCCTGAAATACCAATGGCGCTGATTGAAGGCCTTTCGGCTACCTGGACGATGAGCACGTCGCCATCTCGACCCAGCTGGATATCATCGAAAAAGCCGGATTTAAACAGGCTCCGCGTTGCTTCAACAAGCGATGATTCATCTATGGTATCGCCAACATCGATCGGGAAAGACTGAAACAGGGTTCCTGCCGAGACACGCTGCAGGCCTTCGATACGGATATCTGCCACAGTAAACGTATCCGCATTGGCCGGTGGGACAAAGCAAAATAAACAAAGCGCAATGCCTAAAAAGATACGCGGGAATCGTTTCATGTAGTTTCTACTTAAAGCTCTTTTTTTTATTAATTACAATCGCATCAAGTCGTTAAATAAGGCGAGCAACATGAGCATCAAAATAATACTTAAGCCTAAACGTTGGCCCAGGTCCTGAATTTTTTCCGAGACAGGCCTGCCGCGTACCAATTCGACCAGATAATACATTAAATGGCCTCCATCAAGTACCGGTATGGGTAGAATATTAATCAACCCGAGGCTGATACTGAGGTAGGCCAAAAAATTTATGAATGTTTCCATGCCCCTCTGTGCAGTATCGCCTGCAACTTTGGCAATAGTGATCGGCCCACTTAAATTCTTGATCGATATGGAACCCATCACCATCTTTTTAAGTGCATTGAGCGTTAACGCTGTCATGTCCCAGGTTTTTACCATTGCCCGCCAGGCCGCGATATGGACAGGGTAACGAATTTCACGCAGTAAATGCTCAGGCCAACTTGCCGGTTGGCTGGCAATGCCCAAATGACCCACACTGCTATTATCCGGCGTTGTACTGCTATCCGGAACGGCAATCAAGTCCAGTAGTTCATTCCCTCTTTGCACCGTAAGTTCCAGGGGTATATTCGGGCTCTTTTTTACCCAGTCGACCAGCTGCCGCCAATCACTGATCGGTTCACTATTGACTGCGACAATAACATCCTGTGCAAGTAAGCCGGCTTTTTCAGCTGCCCCCCCGGGAACAACCTGATCAACCAATGGTGGCACGGCGGGAACATAAGGCTTGATGCCCAGTGATGATAAGGGCTGAGGCTGGTCCTGGCCCTTTTGCCAGTCTTTGACCGGAATAAAGAAATTGTAATCTGTCAGTTCGCCCAATGGTCGAGTAGTAATATTGAGTTGCCCCGTATCACCGGTTCGTGAAAGCAGTTTCAGGTTGACCGCTTCCCAGGTTGGTGTTTCTACTCCATCGACCTCAATAATTTCATGTTCCGATTGCAGGTTTGCTGTCGCGGCAGGTGATCCTGGCTCGATTTCGCCGACAACAGGCACAACACTGGTGGTTCCCATTGAGAACAGCAACCAGTAGGCCAGAATCGCAAACAGAAAATTAGCTGCAGGCCCGGCAATAACGATGGCAATTCTTTGCCCCACCGGTTTTTGATTGAAAGCCCTGGGCAACAGTTCGGGCGCAACCGGTGCTTCTCTTTCGTCCAGCATTTTGACATAGCCACCTAACGGTATGGCGGCTATGACAAATTCAGTATCATTTTTGTCGCGCCATGAATAAAGCGGCTTGCCAAAACCGATCGAAAACCTTAATACTTTAACGCCGCAGCGCCTGGCAACCCAAAAGTGTCCGTATTCATGGATAGTGACCAGAATGCCTAATGTCACAATCGTTGCCAGTATAATCTGAATCAAATACATTAAATTAGAGTGCCTTTAGCAGGAAACAATGGCTTGCCTTGCCAGTGTACGAGCCCGCTGGTCTTCGTGCAGAATGGCCTCGACAGAATCAGCGGCTACACCTTGATATTGTTGCAGTACGTTATCGACAACGCGAGCAATTGACATATATCCAATCTTCCTTTGCAAAAATGCTGCAACAGCCTCTTCGTTGGCTGCATTGAGTGCGACAGTCATGGTCCCGCCAGACGCAATGGCTTCCTGTGCAAGACGAACACAGGGGAAACGCACCAAATCAAGGGGTTCAAAATCAAGTCGCCCTATTGCCGTCAAATCAAGCGGCGTTACATCTGAATCTATTCTATCCGGCCAGCCAAGACCATAGGCTATCGGGGTACGCATATCGGGGTTACCCATTTGAGCCAATACGGAGCCGTCGTTATATTCAACCATTGAATGAATAATACTTTGCCTGTGTATGACGATTTCGACACATTCTTTGCTGGCCTTAAATAACCAGCAGGCTTCGATCAGTTCCAGCCCCTTGTTCATCATGGTTGCAGAATCAACGGAAATTTTCCGACCCATGTCCCAATTGGGATGAGCGCATGCCTGTTCGGGCGTCACACTTTTCATTTCCTTCAAGGGTATATCCCTAAACGGGCCGCCAGAAGCGGTCAGCAGAATTTTGCGAACGCCCTTTTTCTCCAGCCCTGTTCCGTAATCAATAGGTAGACACTGAAAAATAGCGTTATGTTCACTATCAATTGGTAGTAATTGCGCGCCACTTTCGATTACTGCATCCATCAGCAAGGCCCCGGACATGACCAGTACCTCCTTGTTGGCCAGCAAAACACGCTTGCCCGCCCTGACCGCAGCCAGAGTTGGCAATAAACCGGCGGCGCCGACGATAGCAGCCATCACATAATCGGCTTCATCATGGGCCGATACATAGGCAAGCGCCTCTTCTCCGGCCAAAACCTCGGTTTTCAGACCTGAGGCAGCGATCTTTTTCCTTAAAACCTCGGCGGCTTTATGGTCTCGAAGTACGGCATAACGCGGGTGACAGTCTTTAACCTGCTGTTCGAGGCAGGCGACATTATTATTGGCAGTCAACGCGAAAATTCGGAAACGCCGGGGGTGACGTTTCACTACATCAATGGTATTTGCGCCAACTGATCCGGTTGAACCTAAAATGGTAATGGTTTTCGGTTGGCATTTCTGCATTGAATAAATTTAACCTGAAAAATAGAAGAACATCGTGTAGGCAGGCAATGTTGCTACGAGGCTGTCAATACGATCCATCATCCCGCCATGACCCGGTAGAAGCTGACCGCTGTCCTTAACTCCTCTAAATCGTTTAATCATACTCTCGGCAAGATCACCAAAAACCGAGACGATGGCGACAAGCAATCCCAAGAAGGCAAACCTAAGCCAATCAGTGATCGAACTTCCATCATTAAGGCCAAACAGGTACGAGCATAGAAGGGCAATGACTACGGATGCAGCAATCCCGCCATAGGCACCGGCCCAAGTTTTACCAGGGCTTACATTGGGTGCCAATTTGCTGTTTCCCCAGGCCCTGCCGGAGAAATAGGCACCAATGTCTGCACCCCAGACGATAAACAGTAACAATATGATTTTTTCCGACCCGGATGACGCCTGCTTAAGCAACAACAGGCTAAGCCAGGCTGAAACAATTATCACTGCACCCAAAAGGGCTCTGCGGCCACTTGCCCCCCAATAGGTCTGGCTTTCGGGGAATGTAATAACCCACCAGATGATCAGGCACCACATTACGACGGCAATGGATAAAATACCAATTTGCAAGCCAGCTGCTAACAGATAGCAAGCAATGAAAGCTGCACCGACAATAGCAATGAAAATATTTCTTGATGACGGCGACAAACTCGACAGATCCGCCCACTCCCAGGCGCCAATCAACATCACCAAGGCGATCAAAATTGCAAAAGGAAGCACCGGCAGATAAATGATACCGGCGAGAACCAGTGGTGCCAATATTAATGCTGTAATGATGCGTTGTTTAAGCAAACTATTCCCCTTCTTTATTACTGGTTTTACCGAAACGGCGTTCGCGCCTGCTATAGTCTTCCAAGGCTTTATGAAATTCTTCTTTATTAAAATCTGGCCAGTAAGTGTCCGTAAAATAGAGCTCGGTATAAGCCATCTGCCACAACAGGAAGTTACTGATACGGCGTTCACCCCCAGTTCGAATACACAGGTCCGGCTCCGGTAATTCACCAATACTGATGGTCGACTGGAAAGATTCGGGTGTTATATCCGATACCTGAATATCCCCGGTTAATACCCGGCCCGCCAGTGACCTTGCAGCCTGGGCAATGTCCCAGCGACCGCCGTAGTCGGCCGCAATAACAACGGTACAACCATCGTTGCCCGCGGTTAACTGCTCGGCATCGGCAATGTGCTGCTGGATAGCCTGGCTGAATCGATGCCGGTCACCGATCACTCTCAATCGAATATTATTTTTAACCAGTTTTTTTACTTCTCTTTTCAGGGCATTTAAAAACAGACTCATGAGAGCGCTGACTTCTGTTTCCGGCCGGCGCCAGTTTTCGCTGCTAAATGCAAACAGGGTCAAGGTTTCTATACCCTGATCCGAACAGGCTTCCATGATCGTTCTTACTGCCTCCAAACCGGCCTTATGCCCGGCGGCACCGGGCAATTTTCTTTGTTTTGCCCAACGATTATTGCCATCCATAATAATGGCTACGTGCCGGGGTAAATTGCTAACAGGTCGAACCGCTTCCACTGGACTTTCGGCCTTGCCTTTATTACGCATACGTATTCATTACCCAAAAAAATTTAAACCCAGAATAATCCTGGGTTTACCGGTTCGTCCACAATTATATCAGGCGTTTCATTAAAATTAAGGCGTCGTCGGTCAATGTTTGCGCCTTATTGAAATACATCAGGACAGAGGGTTTTCCTGGATTTACAGATTCTATATTTCTATCAAATCCGCTTCTTTATTCTTAAGTAAAGTGTCTATTTCACCAATGTACTTGTCGGTGAGTTTCTGGATTTCGTCAATTCCCCTGTGCTCTTCATCTTCGCTTATATCCTTGTCCTTAAGCAATTCTTTAAGCTCGTTATTGGCATCACGGCGAATATTTCGACAGTTACCGGGTTCAGGCCCAAATCCGATTTCATGATCGCTTTTTCGATTTCGGGAACGAGGTTTTTTTCCCAGGGGATGATTGACAGGGTTCGCCCATCTTCTACCGTTACATTGGCAACCTGGGACAGTGGTGTACTGGCACCATAATAAGCCACATGGATGGAATCCAGGATGCTGGGATGCGCACGTCCTGTCCTGATTTTATTTAAACTGACGCCCAGGGCAGATATCGTTTTCTGCATCCTGTTCTCCGCATCTTGTTTCACTTCGTTGATCATTTTATTGCTCCATGGACGAACTGATCAAAGTACCTTCATCTCCACCAACAACAACCGTTGCAAGAGCCCCCGGCTTATTCATATCAAAAACACGTAATGGCATACTGTGGTCTCTTGCCAGGCAGACCGCGGTTAAATCCATCACTTTTAATTGTTTTTCAATAACTTCCTCGAACGTTAAGTGCTTATACTTGACCGCGTCAGGATATTTCACCGGGTCATCAGTATACACCCCGTCCACCTTGGTTGCCTTAAGAACCAGGTCGGCGTTGATCTCTATACCGCGCAGACAGGCAGCCGAGTCGGTAGTAAAAAAAGGATTGCCTGTACCGGCCGTAAAGATGACGACATCGCCGGAATTTAAATACCTGATAGCGTTTCGCCGATCATAATGATCGACAACGCCACTCATAGGTATGGCAGACATAACCCGTGTGGCGATATTGGATCGCTCCAGAGCATCCCGCATCGCAAGGCCGTTCATTACAGTTGCCAGCATACCCATGTGATCACCGGTCACCCGGTCCATTCCGGCATCGTTCAGGGTGGCGCCACGGAACAAATTACCACCACCAAGAACCAGGCCGACCTGGACACCAATACCAACCAGCTGTCCGATTTCCAGCGCCATGCGATCGAGAACCTTGGGGTCGATACCAAAAGCATGATCACCGACAAGTGCTTCACCGCTTAATTTCAGCAAAACGCGCTTGTATTTCGCTTGTTTACCTGGCTTTAGCATGGCTTGGAAGTCCTGTTTTTAATTGTTTAAGCGGGCTACTGCTAAGTTAAGAAAAGACCGGCTTGGCTTTTTACAGGCAGATAATTACATCCCGGCCTGTTGCGCTACTTCGGTTGCGAAGTCCACTTCTTCTTTCTCGATGCCTTCGCCAACTTCGAAACGCGCGAAGGAAACGATTTCGGCGTTGGCCTGCTTGACCAGTTTACCTACCTTGATGTCCGGGTCCTTGGCAAACGGCTGTTCGTTCAGGCTGATTTCGGCAAGGTATTTACGCAGACGGCCGTCGATCATTTTTTCAATAATCTCGGCTGGCTTGCCACTTTCCTGGGCCTGGGCTGCGTAGATCTCACGCTCCTTGGCAATCACTTCATCGGCAACCTCAGCAGGATTGACCACCATCGGGTTAGCAGCAGCAACATGCATCGCAACATCCTTGCCCAGATTTTGATCGCCGCCCTGCAGTGCAACCAAAACGCCAATGCGGTTATTACCGTGTACATAATCTGCAACGATACCGTTGCTGGCTGTAGCGACTGTAACGCGACGCACGGATATATTTTCACCCACTTTTTGAACCAGCGCTTCACGTGCGCTCTCAAGTTCGCCGGCCATTAAATTTGTCACATCCGTCAAACGTTTGGCAAAAGCCGTGTCAACGACCCTGGCGACGAAGTTTTTAAAATTATCATCGCGGGCAACAAAATCAGTTTCACTATTAACCTCAACCAGGACGCCATAACTGCCGTCATCCGCCACTTTCGTTGCCACCACACCATCAGCAGCTGTCCTGGATGCCTTTTTTGCCGCTTTCATGCCGCTCGATTTGCGTAGAAACTCGATAGACTTGTCTATATCGCCATCATTGTCTGACAGAGCTCTTTTACAATCCATCATTCCCAAACCGGTTCTTTCCCGAAGTTCTTTTACCATCGCAGCCGTAATTGCTGTCATCAATCTACCCTCTAAAATTGGTACTTTAATATCAGATTGAAAAAAAGGGAGCGGTTTGCCCCCTTTAAATTCAAATCACAAACCTTGCTAATTCAGTTTTTAGCAGATTCCGTCGCCTCGTCACCCGGGGCAGCATCATCAGCTGTTTCATTGGCGACTTCAATGAATTCGCTTTCTCCCGGGGTAAGACCCGGAGAAGTACCAATGATACTATCGGCCATTGCCTGGACATAAATCTGAATAGAGCGGGTTGCATCGTCATTACCGGGAATTACATAATCAATACCATCCGGATTACTGTTTGTATCAACGACGCCAATGACAGGGATACCAAGCTTGTTGGCTTCGTTTACGGCAATTCGCTCGTGGTCGACATCAATGACAAACAATGCATCAGGCAAGCCACCCATGTCCTTGATTCCACCAATACTGTGTTCCAGTTTTTCCATTTCACGCGTTCTCATCAGCGCTTCTTTTTTGGTGATCTTCTCAAACGTACCGTCTTTCTTCTGTGCTTCCAGGTCACGGTAACGTTTTATAGACTGGCGAATAGTCTTGTAGTTAGTCAGCATACCGCCCAACCAGCGATGATTCACATAGGGCATACCGGCCCGGGTGGCCTGCTCCTTGATAATTTTACTGGCAGCGCGCTTGGTACCGACAAAGAGCACCTTGTTTTTATTGGTTGCCAGTTTTTTGGCAAACTCAAGGGCTTCATTTAACGCAGGAACCGTGTGCTCCAGGTTGATAATATGGATTTTGTTGCGTGCACCAAAAATGTAGGGAGCCATTTTTGGATTCCAGTACCGGGTCTGGTGCCCGAAGTGCGAACCTGCCTTGAGCAAGTCCCTCATTGTTACATTAGACATATTTACCTTCTTTAAGTTTTGGGTTAAACCTCCACAGGCCCCATGATTCGAACCGCTTGAAGCGGCACCCGGAATCACGTGTCGGCATGTGTGCGTATTTTATATATGAACCCATTTGGTTCACGATTAATTGCCTACTCGACGGGCCGGAAAATGCAAATCTGACCCTGAAATAAGCGGGCTGTTTTATATCATAAATGGTTTGCTGTTTAAAGCAGATTTACCCAATGATTGTTTAAAAAAAGGTTAAAATAAAACGGCATATATGATAAAAAGTCTGGCCTTTAGTTCTTTTGTTCAGAATTTGCCAGCAACCGGTTTATTTTCATGACAGTCTCGATCAAAACCAGCGATGAAATCGATAAAATGCGCGTGGCAGGAAGGCTCGCCGCCGAAGTACTTGAAATGATCGGTGAACACGTCGTACCGGGTGTTTCAACAGGGCAGCTCGACAGGATCTGTCACGAATATATTGTTAACCAGCAAAAGGCAATACCTGCACCCTTAAACTACAAGGGCTTTCCCAAGTCTATATGTACCTCCGTTAACCAGGTTGTCTGTCATGGTATTCCAAGTGACAGCAAGATCCTGAAAAGCGGCGACATTATCAACATTGATGTAACCGTGATTAAAGATGGTTACCATGGTGACACCAGCAAAATGTTTTTTGTCGGGAAACGGCTGAAACATGCCGAACGGCTTGTTAAAATTACTCAGGAGTGTATGTACCTTGGTATCAAGCTGGTCAAACCAGGCGCGCGTCTGGGCGACATTGGTCACGCTATTCAATCCCATGCCGAAAAGCATCATTATTCCGTGGTTCGTGAATATTGTGGTCACGGAATTGGCCGCGTCTTCCATGAAGACCCCCAGGTCCTGCATTATGGCCGCATCAATACCGGGCTGGAGCTAAAGCAGGGGATGATTTTTACCATTGAACCCATGATTAATGCCGGCCGAAGACAGGTAAAGCTTCTCAAGCGGGACGGCTGGACGGTGGAAACTGTTGATAAACGCTTGTCTGCTCAGTGGGAACACACTGTCCTTGTTACTGACACTGGTCACGAAATATTAACCCGGCGCGCCGAAGAGACTCATTACTGATTATCACGTATGAACCAAACGACAGAATTTGAACAGATTAAAGCCGAGATTTTTGACGTTAATGCGTTTGACAAGGCATTACAGTCCGGGGAATTGGCTATTGCTACCTATCGAAACGCACTCGATGAGGCACAGGCAAAGCTTGACGGATACTTTATGCAGGACGCACCTATACGCAACCTTGTTTGTGGTCGTGCCTGGTTAATTGATGAAATCCTGTGTCATGCCTGGAACCAGATGGAATGGTCGGAAAAACCCCTGATAAGCCTGCTCGCCGTTGGTGGTTATGGCCGCGGCGAATTGCACCCGCACTCGGATATCGATTTGCAGATACTGTACAACGGGGCTGGGATAAAAAAGCATCATGAAAATATAGAAAAATTCCTGACTTTTCTATGGGATATCGGACTCAAGGTGGGCCACAGTGTTCGCTCGATAAAAGAATGCCGCGAGCAGGCCAAACTGGATATTACGGTTGCAACCAGCCTGATGGAGTCGCGCACCATCGCCGGTAACGATAACCTGCTCGAAATCATGAATAAAAAAATGGCCATGAACAGGATCTGGCCAAGCCCTACCTTTTTCGAAGCCAAGCGCGAAGAACAAGTAGCCCGGCACCAAAAGTTCAATGATATTGAGTACAACCTTGAACCCAATGTAAAGGGTTCACCCGGAGGCCTGCGTGATATTCAAATGATTGGCTGGGTCGCCAAGCGTCATTTCGGTGGTGACAACCTGAAAGACCTGGTTTCCAATCATTTCCTGACAGCCGCAGAATTTGATTTACTTAGCGATGGCCAGGATTTTTTGTGGAAGATACGTTATGGCCTGCACATGCTGGCTGGTCGCGCCGAAGACAGGTTGCTGTTCGATCACCAGAACCGCCTGGCTGAAATTTTTGGCTTCCAGGATAACAAGGGATCCCTCGCGATTGAGCAGTTGATGCAAAAAGTGTATCGAATCGTTCTGCGGAATCTCGAACTAAACGACATGATTCTCCAGCATTTTGACGAGGCAATTCTCAGGGCCAAGGAAAAACCGACGGTAAAACCCCTCAATGCACGATTTAAAATTACCAATGACTATATCGAGGTTGTCGATAAAAAGGTTTTTGAGCGCTCCCCGTTTGCGTTAATGGAAATATTCCTGCTGCTGTCAAAAAATCCTGACATCCAGGGTATTCGCGCCTCAACCATTCGTCTGATCCGGGAAAGTCGAAACCTGATAGACGATGATTTTCGCAAGGATATCCGCAATATATCGATATTCATGGAGATCTTGCGCTCGGCAAACGGCGTCGTAACCCAGTTACACCGAATGCGCCGCTACGGCATACTGGGACGTTACCTGCCAGAGTTTGGTCGTATTATCGGTAAAATGCAGCATGATTTATTCCATATCTATACTGTCGACGCGCATACCCTTTTCCTGGTGCAATATCTACGTCGAATATATCTCAACACCGAAACTGAAATCCTGCCCCTGGCCAACAAGGTAATTCACCAGGTCCCAAAGATCGAGTTGCTTTACATCGCTGCGCTTTACCACGATATTGCCAAGGGCCGGGCGGGTGATCATTCTGAGCTGGGGGCACACGATGCCCGCGATTTCTGCCTCAGGCACCAGCTCAGCGAATGGGAGGCGAGCCTGGTTAGCTGGCTGGTCGGGAACCACCTGATCATGTCGATGACGGCACAGAGAAAAGATATATCGGATCCCGCCATTGTGCAGTCTTTTGCAGAACGTATGGGTGACCAGTTACACCTGGATTATTTATTCCTGCTGACGGTTGCCGATATCAACGCCACCAATCCAAAGTTATGGAATAGCTGGCGGGCATCGCTGATGAGCCAGCTTTACCTGGAAACCAGGCGCGCACTCAGCCGCGGCCTGGAAAACCCCATCGATAAACAGATTGCGATCAACAAGAAGCAGCAAGAGGCCCTGGTTCATATCCCGTTCAACCCGATCATCGTTAATTCGCTCTGGTCCCAACTCGGCGAGGATTATTTTATCCAGCACAGCGCCGAGGATATTGCCTGGCATACACAGGCGATACTCGAACATACCGAGCCGGATACACCCCTGGTATTAATCAAGGAGATAGGTGAAGGACAACGCGTCGGCGGCACACAAATCTTTATTTATTCACACACCAGCGAACATTTGTTCGCGGTCACGGCGGATGAACTGGAACAGCTGGATTTGAACATCCTGGATGCGCGGATCAGTACGTCACCGAACAATTTTAACCTGAATTCCTATATCGTCCTTGAAGAAAACGGGTTGCCTATTGGCAACAACCAGGCGCGTATCGATCAAATACAACAGGGTTTGAGACGAGCCCTGACAACACCTCGTAAAAATATCTCGACATCCAGGCACCATACTCCCCGACGCCTGCAACATTTTACCATGCCGACCGAGGTTAATATTTTCAACGACGAGGTGCTGTCTCATTCCGTTGTTGAAGTTATCTCGCCCGACCGCCCGGGCTTACTTGCGCGAATCGGGCGTATATTCCTGGAACATGATGTCATTTTACAAAAGGCAAAAATCGCCACCTTGGGAGAACGCGTCGAAGACGTTTTTTTTATTACCAATAAATGCCTTAAACCCATTACCGAAGAAGGCTTGCTAAATTCCCTTAAAATGGAAATCTGCAAACAGCTGGACGAATCCATACAACCAACAGCCAGTCAATCGACACAAATGGCCGTTTAAGATAATCCGCCAACTGAATATGACGACCCTTTACGGTATAAAAAATTGCGATACCATCAAAAAAGCCAGGGCATGGCTAAATGCACATAATATCGAGTTTCAGTTCCATGATTACCGGGTCGATGGACTGGACAGGCAACAATTAATTCTTTGGTGCAGGGAGCACCCCTGGGAAAACATTCTGAATCGCAGGGGTACTACATGGCGTAAACTTGCTGCCGAAGAAAAAGAAACTATTAATGAATCGTCGGCAATTGAACTGATGCTGCAATATCCTGCAATGATAAAGCGCCCTATCCTGGATCTGGGTGAACGCAGGGTTATTGGCTTTAGTGACGCAAGTTACCAGGAATGTTTTTTATCCGAGGAGAGGCAATCAAAATGAGTAATTTACCTTTATATGCTTTTGGTCTGGGTATCGGAACCCAAAGTAGCGCTGGCAACTGGCTGGAGATCTATTTTCCGCAGCCCCTGGTCAACCCTGATAAAGAAGTGGTAAATGCCGTCGTCGCCTCGCTGGATTACCAGGGTAATAGCCAGGTAATTGAACTGGACCCTGAGCGCTTGAAGGCATTAAAAAAAGCCTTTCTGGACGAATCGCTACCCGATCAGGCTGACTTGGCCGAACGCTTGCTTGAATCCACACGCCCGATTGTCGCAACCTTATTGGCTACCAACGGGAAGCCTGAATCGGTACCCGAAATTTATCTCAAGTTACAGTTGCTTTCACACCGGAAGATCAAACCTCATCAAACTGACCTGACCGGCATGTTCGGCCTGCTACCCAATGTTGCCTGGACCAGTGCCGGTGCAATCGCAGTAGACGAACTGCCGCAAAAACAACTCGAATACCGGCTTAAGGGTGAAATTCTCGAAGTGATGTCTGTCGACAAGTTTCCTAAAATGACCAACTACGTGGTACCAACCGGCGTACGTATTGCGGACACAGACCGGGTCCGCCTGGGTGCTCACCTGGGCGAGGGTACTACCGTAATGCATGAAGGCTTTGTGAACTTTAACGCTGGCACAGAGGGTACCAGCATGATCGAGGGAAGGATATCGGCCGGTGTCGTGGTCGGCGAAGGCAGCGACCTGGGTGGCGGTTGCAGTACGATGGGGACGCTATCGGGTGGTGGCAATATCGTTATTTCCGTTGGCAAAGGCAGCCTGATCGGGGCCAACGCCGGGCTGGGTATTCCCCTTGGAGACCGCTGTATCATTGAGTCGGGCCTGTATATTACCGCCGGTACAAAAGTTACCCTTGTAGACGAAAACAATCTGGACATCAGGGTAATGAAGGCACGCGACCTGGCCGGGAAACCCGATTTACTGTTTCGCAGAAATTCACAAACCGGTCGTATTGAATGTAAATCCAACAAGGAAGGCATTTCCCTCAATGAAGAACTGCACGCCAATAACTAGTTTTAAGGATGCAAAAACCGGTTGTTTATAAACCACGAGGGAACTGGTCCTGGTAAATACCCGCTTACCTGCAGGCAACTGTACTTGATCCGGATACCTGGACAGGCACGATGCAATATTGGCTTGTCGGCTTATCGCACCGGTTAAAAACTGGTATAAAGTGATTACACTTGTCCCCCTTCTCACCAGCCCGTGAAGCAAAAGCATGATACCAAACCCTGTATTAGAACTTGCGATAAAGCTGATCTCTCGACAATCGGTTACTCCAGACGATGCGGGTTGCCAGGCAATAATGATCGAACGCCTTAAAGCGCTGGATTTCCAGATTGAGCCGCTGGTATTCGGTGAGGTGACCAATCTCTGGGCCATCAGGGGTAACCAGGGGCCTGTCCTGGCATTTGCAGGGCATACCGATGTGGTGCCCACGGGTCCCGTCGACGAATGGATCTCACACCCTTTCGAACCGACTATTCGCGACGGTTATTTGTACGGCAGGGGTGCGGCGGATATGAAATCCAGTCTCGCCGCCATGATCGTCGCAACCGAGCGCTTCGTCAGTCTATACCCGGACCACCCGGGCAGAATTGCCTTTTTGGTAACCAGCGATGAAGAAGGGCCCGCCGTTAACGGAACGGTCAAGGTGATGGAATATTTATCCGAACACAACCAGTATATCGACTGGTGCGTAGTCGGCGAACCTTCGAGCAGCGAACAACTGGGTGATACCATCAAGAATGGTCGCCGGGGTTCGCTGGGCGCGGATTTGACCGTGCATGGCATACAGGGTCATGTCGCCTACCCGCACCAGGCTGTTAACCCCATACATGCCGCCTGCGGGTTTTTAAATGAACTGGTGCTTACAACCTGGGATGAGGGTAACGAGTATTTCCCGGCAACGACATTCCAGATATCCAATATTAATGCCGGAACGGGTGCTACCAACGTCATTCCCGGATCACTGAAAATACAGTTCAATTTTCGGTTTTCCACCGAGGTAACCGCAGAGCAGCTTAAACAAAGAACCGAGGCTATTCTTGATAAGCACAAAGTTAACTATTCTCTGCTTTGGACATTAAGCGGGCAGCCCTTTTTGACGGAAAAAGGAATTCTGGTACAAGCGGCTATTGATGCAGTCAAACAGGTTGCCGGACGCACGCCGGAGCTATCAACCGCGGGTGGCACTTCGGATGGCCGGTTTATTGCGCCCACGGGTACGGAATTGATTGAGCTGGGGCCCGGCAATAACACGATCCATAAAATAAATGAATGCGTCCGGGTCGAGGATCTGGATACGCTGGCACTTGTTTACCAACAGATAATGGCTACTGTTCTCAAATCCACACCGATCAGGCCAGGGTTATGACTACCAATACCCTGACAAAAAAGTTGATGGCGCGGCTACTAAAGCGGGCAGATAACCACAGGGGTAATTTATTCCTGCTGATCCTGGGTGCTGGTATATTTTTTCTTGGTACCGGGCTGATTGTATGGGTTAACCAGTTCCTGCCCTCTTCGGTAGAGCAGGAACTCATCGCACTCGCAGGGTTGGTAATGTGCATTGTCGGCAGTGGTATCGCATTCCTGGGTTATCTCGGATTGAGCCTGCTGAGACTGATCAAATTCTTTAATGACAAACCATGAACTGCAAGACCTCATACCCGATTGCCTGACAGCTGCTCCCCGGTATTCCCCTGGTATCAATCCCCCCCTGGTGCCGGTAACTGATTCCTGGCCTGTCTTTACCCGGAAATAAAAATTATCTGATAACCATGACATCATCAGCCTGAAGGCCTTTTTCACCCTCGCTGACGGTAAATTCGACGCTCTGTCCTTCCTTCAGGAATCTGCGACCGTTACCTCTTATAGATCGGTAATGAACAAAAACATCATCACCCCCATCCCGGGTAATAAAACCAAACCCCTTGGTAACATTAAACCATTTGACCGTACCCGTCTCTCGACCGGTTTGCCCGGTGGAGACTGCCCGGGGTTCTTTTTTTAATGATGATCCTTCCGATAATCCTTTACCGTGTAAAAATGAAACCAGCAAGCAACCGATAATGACCAGCAGAACAGTATTCAAATAAACAGCCAGGCCCTGGGCAATCCCGAATGAATATAACCACGAACTAATAAAGGGCGAAGGCAGTGATATTAAAGCCCCCAATACCAAACAACGTATTACAATTTTTAAATTCATTTTGTATATCTCTGTGCTGACTGAAAACTACTGTTAATTGTTATACTCAATGATGATGACTTCGGGAAGTTTCAAGCCCGAAATCATAAATAATAAACTTGATTTTTCGAGAATTTACTGCACACTTGTTCGCCAAAAAATAAAACAAAAAATTTATTGGCCAGTAATCTGTTAATTCTTTTATCGTCTTCGGCCATTGATGAGTTTCTTCGAGGAATGTGAATGCAATATACAGAAGATCCTATTGAAGCGGCACAGTATTTAAGAAATGCTATACCGCTGATGGTAAAACACAACATCCATCCCAACCCGCGAAATTTCGCCTTATGGTACGCCTACGTTTCCGGGCAAAACAATGACTTGATAAAAGAAATTGATGATACACTTGCCGAGCATGATACCTGCCCTGATGACATTTCCGCCGATCTTTTCCGCAGGTATATCATTGATGACGAAGTAGATTTTGGCCACGAGATACAAAAACAGCTGGCTGGTCTGATCGGTGAACTCGCCAGCCAGTCAGAAAACATGTTCAAGGGAAGCAGTGATTATACGGGCTTCCTTGAACAGAAAATTAAAAGCCTCGACAAGAGCTCTTCGCAATCCGAACTTAAAGATGTCATAAAAACCCTGATTGAACAGACGGGTAAAACCAGCGAATTAACCAGGACCTTCAAACAGGAAATCGATAAAGCGAATGAAAAAATTAACCAGCTTCAAAAGGAACTCAAGGATATCCAGAAAGAAGCAACTCTCGACCCATTAACCAATATTTATAACAGGCGGGCATTTGAAAAAGAAATACACAAGCTGACCAAAAACTCCCGCCAATCAACAGAAC